>JAJNBG010000041.1 GCA_021155905.1 Bacteroidota bacterium | reverse complement strand
TTTAATTGAATCATTCTCGTTATTTAAAGAAGACAAGAACATTGATCGCGCAACGTTAATGAGCATCATCGAAGATGTATTCCGTACCATGTTAATCAAGAAATATGGTTCAGATAAAAACTTTGATATCATCGTAAACCCTGATAAAGGAGATATCGAAATTTATAAAAACAGAACGATCGTTGATGATGAATTTGCTGAAGATTCTTTTGATTATGATCCAAATAAACATATCAGTTTAACCGATGCTCACAAAATTGAGCCTGATTTTGAAATTGGAGAAGAGGTTACTGAATTAGTGAAGTTGGATGAGATTGGCCGCCGTAATGTTTTATCGGTTCGTCAGAATTTAGTTCAAAAAATTCTCGAATTAGAAAAAACAGGTATTTACAATAAATACAAAGAGCGTGTTGGTGATATTATCAATGCAGAGGTTTACCAGGTTTGGAAGAAAGAAATCATGTTGCTGGATGATGAAGGAAATGAATTGTTATTGCCTAAAACAGAACAAATTCCTTCTGACTTTTTCAAAAAAGGAGATTCAGTTAAAGCGGTTGTGCATAAAGTGGAATTGAAAAACGGAACACCTTCTGTAATTATGTCCCGTACAGCGCCTTCATTCCTGGAGCGTTTATTTGAAATGGAAGTTCCTGAAGTGTTTGATGGTTTAATTACTATTAAGAAAATTGTTCGTGAACCGGGCGAAAGAGCAAAAGTTGCTGTGGAGTCTTATGATGATCGTATTGATCCGGTTGGAGCCTGCGTTGGTATGAAAGGTTCCCGTATCCACGGAATTGTTCGTGAATTAAAAAATGAAAACATTGATGTGATCAATTATACATCTAATGCTTCGTTATTAATTCAGCGTTCGTTAAGCCCTGCAAAAGTAACTTCAGTTAAATTAAATGAAGACACGAAACGTGCAGAAGTGTTCTTAAAACCTGATCAGATTTCTTTAGCAATTGGTAAAGGTGGATTCAATATCAAATTAGCAGGAAAATTAACTGGTTACGAAATTGATGTATTCCGTGATAACGAAGATACTGCAGTGGATATTGAAGACGTTGATTTAATTGAATTCTCTGATGAAATCGAGGAATCAGTAATTAATGCTTTACAGGCAATCGGTTGCGATACTGCGAAATCTGTATTAGAATTAGATGTTGCTGATTTAGTTCGCAGAACAGGATTGACTGAAGATGTGATTGAAGATGTGAAGCAGGTTCTTCAGTCTGAGTTTGAAGATTAATAGTTATATTAACTAATAGTTAAGTTTAAAAGTTAGCTTTCTTTTAAAAAATAAAAAGGCAAATTTTGATTAAATAAAAAGACGAGGAAATATATATGTCAGACGCAAAAACAATGCGATTAAGTAAAGTAGCAAAGGAATTCAATTTATCGTTGGGTAAAATCACTGAATTTCTTGCTGCAAAAGGTCGCCCGGTAGAAAATAATCCAAACGCTAAAATTGGTGACGATGAATATTCTTTATTATCAAAAGAGTTTTCAGGGGATAAATCTGCTAAAGAAGAAGCACAACATGTTGGACAAAACCTGAATAAATTAAAAAGGGAATCCATTGTTGTAGAAGACATCAAAGCTATTAAAGCTAAGGAGCAGGAAGAACTGCGTGAGAAGGAATTGGTAGCAGCAAAAGTTGCCGCAGAGAAGAAAAAAGCAGATGAAGCGAGAGCGCTGGCTGAAAAAGAAAAGGTGAAATCAGAAGAACCTTCTGTAGAAACGACAGAAAATCCTTCTGTTATTTCAGGGCCTAAGGTGTTGGGTAAAGTGGATTTAAGCACTTTAAATCAAAAAACTAAGCCCGATAAAAAAACGAAGAAAGAGAAAGAAGACGAGAAAGCGGCTGAAGAAAAAGAAGCAAAGGCTGCAAAGGGGAAGAAGAAAAAAGAAGAAGAGGTTGTTGAAGAAAAAATCGAAGCGGCAGCTCCAATAGTTGAAGAGGTTGCTGAAAAGAACGAAGAGCAAAAAGAAGTGTTTCACGAAACGGTTTATCAAAAATTAGATGGGCCAAAAATTATGGGTAAGATTGAATTACCTGTAATCAAAGAAGTGAAAAAAGCTGCACCTGGCACCGGCCCGGGTTCATTAGCAGATAAGAAGAAGCGTAAGCGTATTCGTAAAGGCGGAATGAGCCAGGAGGAGATTAAAAAAGTAGGTACTGAACAGGCTCAAATTGCAAAGGATCGCGCTAAAGAAAAATATGGCGATCCGCGTGCTAAAAAACCTGCGACCCGTGAAGCTCGTCCGGCATTAACGGATGTTGAAATTCAGGCACAGATTAAAGAGACGCTTGCCCGTTTAAGTAATAAAGGTTCCAAATCAAAAACGTCCAAATACCGTCGTGATAAACGTGAGGATGTAAGAGATAAAATGGCTGAGCAACAGGAGCAAAGCGATTTAGAGAAAAAAACCTTACAGGTAACCGAGTTCGTTTCTGCTAATCAGTTGGCGCAAATGATGAATGTTTCTGTTACTCAGATTATTTCTACATGTATGAGCTTAGGTTTATTCGTATCCATTAATCAACGTTTGGATGCTGAAACTTTAGCGATTGTGGCCGAAGAGTTTGGTTATAAAACAGAATTCGTAAGTGTTGAGGTTCAGGAAGCAATTGAAGAACAGGAAGCAGAAAATCCTGAAGATCTGGTGGAGCGTCCGCCGATTGTTACGATCATGGGGCACGTTGATCATGGTAAAACCTCGTTATTGGATTACATTCGTAAATCGAATGTGATTGCAGGAGAAGCGGGTGGAATTACGCAGCACATCGGAAGTTATAATGTTAAAATGGAAAGTGGTAAATCTATTACTTTTCTGGATACACCGGGTCACGAGGCCTTTACGGCAATGCGTGCACGTGGTGCTAAAGTAACCGACGTTGTTATTATTGTAGTTGCGGCCGATGATAGTGTGATGCCTCAGACAAAAGAAGCAATTAACCACGCTCAGGCAGCGGGTGTGCCAATGATTATCGCTATTAATAAAATAGATAAACCGGGTGCTAATCCGGATAAGATCCGTGAAGCTTTATCTGCTATGAATATTTTAGTAGAAGAGTGGGGTGGAAAAGTTCAGTGTCAGGAGATCTCTGCAAAAATGGGTAAGAACATTGACTTATTATTAGAGAAGGTTGTGTTGGAAGCGGAGATATTAGATTTAAAAGCGAATCCAAAAGCGAAAGCTTCCGGTTCTGTTATTGAAGCGAAGTTGGATAAAGGACGTGGTCACGTTGTTGATGTAATTGTTCAGAAAGGAACAATGCGTGTTGGAGATATTTTAGTGGCTGGTTGTTATAGTGGAAGAGTAAAAGCCATGACCAATGAGCACGGCGTTAATGTTAAAGAAGCTGGACCTTCGATCCCCGTGCAATTATTGGGATTAAATGGAGCGCCTACTGCAGGTGATAAATTTAATGTCATGAGCGATGAGCGTGAAGCGCGTGAATTGGCAAACAAACGTTTACAGTTACAGCGTGAGCAGGGTATCCGTACTCAAAAACACATTACACTGGATGAAATTGGAAGGCGTTTAGCGATCGGTGATTTTAAAGAATTAAACATCATTGTTAAAGGTGACGTGGATGGTTCAATCGAAGCATTATCAGATTCGTTATTGAAATTATCTACTGAAAAGGTACAGGTAAATATCATTCACAAATCAGTTGGTGCTATCAGTGAAACAGACGTTATGTTGGCAAGTGCTTCTAACGCGATCATTGTTGGTTTCCAGGTTCGTCCGTCGGTAACCGCCCGTAAATTAGCTGAGACAGAAGAGATCGATATCCGTTTATATTCAATTATCTACGATGCGATCAATGAAGTGAAAGCCGCAATGGAAGGAATGTTAGCTCCTGAATTTGAAGAGAAGATTGTATGTAATATCGTGGTACGTGAGGTATTTAACATCACCAAAGTTGGTACAATTGCGGGTGCATATGTATTGGATGGAAAAGTAATGCGTAATACAAAAGTGCGTGTGATTCGTGATGGTATTGTAATCCATACAGGATCTTTAGGTTCATTGAAACGTTTCAAAGATGATGTGAAAGAAGTTACAGCAAACTACGAATGCGGATTGAACATCGAAGGATTTAATGATATTAAAGTAGATGATATCATTGAAGGATATGATATGGTTGAGATTAAAGCAAAGCTTTAATAAGTAAATTATAAATTTTGAGTTTCGGGTTTTTTCAAATAAATTCGCAACTCAAAATTGGGGGATTAGCTCATTTGGCTAGAGCGCTTCGCTGGCAGTGAAGAGGTGACCGGTTCGAATCCGGTATTCTCCACGGATAAAACAAAAGTCAGAAGTTTACTTCTGACTTTTTTGATTTTGTTTAGAGGCACAAAACTTGTTTTGTGACGAAAAATAAAATCAAAAAAGAAAAGGCGCTAGCCTTGACTTTTGTTTTGCAATTCTGGAATTAGCGGAGCTTTAATCCGGTATTCTCCACGGGTAAGATAAAAGTCAGAAGGGAACTTCTGACTTTTTTTGATTTTGCTTAGGGGCACAAAATCGGTTTTGTGACAAAAAATAAAATCAAAAAGAAAAACTTGAACCCTGACTTTCGTTTTGTAATTCTGCAGTCACAGGACCTTTACTCAAGTATTCTCCACACAACGATAATTTATTCGATATTTTATAATTATATGTAAAGGCTATATTAATATAATACAACATATCTGGCATAAAAATTACGTATGTTTAATTGAATTATGCCAAAGCCTAAAATCAAATCTAACATTATCTGTCTATTAATTTTAGCATTAATAAGCTGCCGGGCATTTTCTCAAACTAAGAGCTTTACTTTAAAAACTTTGGGTATTAAAATAGGGAAACTTGAAGCTTACCGTACGTCAAAAAATAATTTTGATGCTTTTGTAAGTCATAGCACGATCGATTTTGTTACAATTAAAGCGGACGTAAAAACCGAAGCAATTTATCAAAATGGCATTCTTATAAAAGCCGTAGTAACAAGTACTATTAATGGAAAACCGTATTTATCGCAAACATTATGGAAGAAAGACCATTATCAAATCGATTGCCATGCACGTGACTATAATTATAGCGATTCCACTTTAACAACCCCTATCAGATGGTCTGCCGGAAAATTGTACTTTGAGATTCCAACAAAAGGTGATGCTGTTTATGCCGAAAGTTATGGAGTAATGGGCGTTTTGGAAGAAACTAAGAAGAATACTTTAAAAATGACCACTCCTGAGAGTAAGCAAATCTATTATTACAATCATGATTATTCTGAACTTCTTAAGATTGAAGTAATCAATGATATCAAGAATTTTGAGATGATTCCGGACAATTAGCAAAAGCAGTGTTATAATCTAATCCCAATCACACATACGTCATCTACCTGCTCCAGTTCGCCTTTCCATTTTTCAAATACATTTTCCAACTCCAGTTTTTGTTTTTCAGGATGCAGCGATGTATTTTTTAAGATTAATTCTTCCAGTTGTTTGTACTTGAACTTTTTACCTTTTGGCCCACCAAATTGATCCGGGTATCCGTCTGTGAAAAGGTACACCATATCGTTTGGGTGCAAGTGTAGTGAATGAGTGGTAAAAGGTTTTGGCCGGTCATTTTTTCCAATGGGTTGTTTGTCCGCTTTTAATTCAAACAATTGATCTCCCTGCGTATACCACAGAGGATTGTTTGCGCCACTCCACAGTATTTCTCTTGTTACAGTATTGATGGAGCAGAGGGAAATATCCATCCCGTCTTTTACTTCGCTTTCGCTCCTGGCAAAGGTCTCTAATACAAGTTCTCTTACTTTATCAAGGATTTTCCCTGGATCAGATAAATTGAATTCTTTTATGGTTCGGTTAAGTGCATTTGAACAGACGACTGACACCATTGCTCCTGGAACGCCGTGGCCTGTGCAATCGGCCGCTGCAATATATAATAATCCATTTTTTTCTTCCGCCCAGTAAAAATCTCCTGCTACAATGTCTTTGGGCTTGTATAAAATAAAATAGTCGGACAAATGCTGGTCCAGATAACTTAACGGAGGTAAAATAGCCTGTTGCAACCGTTTAGCATAGGTAATACTATCTAAGATTTCTTTTTGATGTTCTTCTACCAGTTCTTTTTGTTTTTGAATTAGAATATTTTTGTCGGATAAAGCTATGTTTGCTCTTTTCTTGATTCTGTAACTTCTTAATATAAAAACAACAACCATCGCAAGAAGAATCAAACCAAGTATGGAAAAATAACTTATTAAACGTTGCTGCCCGATCGTATCTTCGGCTATTTTGTTCTGTGCCTGCAGTAATTTGTTTTCCTGTTCTTTTTTTTCGGTCTGATATTTTTTTTCGAGGTCGGCTATTTCTTCCGTACGGGTCAGCTGTATCACAGAGTCGTTTATAGTCACATAATCTGAAAAATAATCCGCAGATAACTTATAATCTTTAATATCCCTGTATAGAAATGCAAGTGTTTTCAGTGTGTTGCTTTCTATATCTGTAGCCTGCGCATCCCTTACTCCTTTTAGTGCTTTGGTAAGGTATGGTAAGGCTTCATTATAACGTTTCAGTTTGTAAAGCGTATTACCTACGTTGGCCATAATAATATACTCGTTTTTTTCTTCTTCCTGCTCCAGGTCAAGTGCTTTTTTATAGTATTCATAGGAACGCTGCAAATCATTGATGTCGCCGTAATACATCCCTAGTGTATTATACAAATAGTACAGGTTAGCTTCGTCTTTTCGCATCAAGCAGATTTTAACACCCTCATTTAATAGTTGTTCCGCTTCTTTAAAATTTTTCATGTAAAGCAGGCATAAAGCATAGCTATTTAGCGCTTCACTAAGTGATGTTGAGTCTTTTAAATCACGTAAAATTTCAATGGATTTTTGATGCCATCCTGCAGCCGTCTTGAAGTCTTCTGCATAGCCTAAAACCACAGCAATGTTTTTGTAAATAACAGCCAGGTCTTTATCGTAACCTTCCTTTTTATAAAGTTCTGCGACCTGTAGAAAATAGGTCATCGCTTCTTTATATTTGCTCTGTTTTACTTTTAAGGCTCCGTAATTCTGAAGTACAGATGCATATTTTCCAATATATGTTTTGGCATCAGTAAGTCCTTTTGATACTTTATACTTGGCGATGGATTTAATGAAAAAAGCTTCGGATGAATCGTATTGAGATAAGTGCCTTTTAATTTCACCCATTGCATTAAAAGTGTTTGCTAAGTCAAAAGAAGAATCTTTATAGGAAATTTCACGGAGAGACGATCTGAAGTATATTTCGGCGCTATCATACCTGTTGGTATAGTAATGATAAACACCCAGTGCATACAATGCTTTGTATTTGTCATGTGAATCATTATTTTTTAAGGACTGAACCTTTGCTTTTTTAAAATAAAATAAGGCAGAATCAGGATTTTGAGATAAATGCTTTTTTCCAATTTTAATATAATCAGTAGTGTCAGGCGGCGATGTCTCATGTCCAAAAAGACATCCCATTCTGAGAATGAAAAAAAAGAATAGAATAGGTTTCATGAGAATTAAAATTATCGTTTATTATTAAATTTCACTTGGTATTTAACTATTTTCTTTTTAACGATCTGTTTCCCGGAAATTAACACCTTTTAAGACTAAAACACCCTAATATTTGTGCTATTTCATGTAAAAGTGTAAATTCGTGGTTCTTAAAAAAGGATGAGCCACAAAAACAGCATAGACTTGCAAAAAGTTCCACAGCATATTGCCATCATTATGGATGGAAATGGTCGTTGGGCAAAGCAACAGGGTGAAAGTCGTATTTATGGACACTACGAAGGTGTCAATTCCGTACGGGATGTTGTTGAAGGTGCAGGTGAAGTTGGAGTAAAATATATTACCTTATACGCATTTAGTACCGAAAACTGGAATCGTCCCAAAGAAGAGGTAGATGCTTTAATGGAATTGTTGGTTTCAACCATCAGCGCAGAAACCCCTCAGTTAAACAAAAAAAATGTTCGTCTTCAGGCCATTGGAAATTTGGATAGTTTACCCCCTGCATGTTTACAGGAGTTAAATGAATCTATTGACCTGACCTCGAAGAATACAGGTTTAACACTTGTTCTGGCTTTAAGTTATTCTTCCAAATGGGAATTGTTGTCTGCCGTGAAACAAATTGCTGTGGATGTAAAAAAGGGAATTTTAAGTCCGGACGCCATTTCTGAAGAACACATTAAAAAATACCTTTGCACCAAACAAATACCTGATCCTGAGTTAATGATACGTACAAGTGGTGAGCACCGTATCAGTAATTTTTTACTATGGCAATTAGCCTACGCCGAATTTTATTTTACAGAAAAGTTATGGCCGGATTTTCGTAAAGAAGATTTATATGAAGCAATTCTGAATTACCAAAACCGTGAACGCCGTTTCGGAAAAACCAGCGAGCAATTAACTCAAACTAAATAATGACATTTTTTAAATATTCCGTTTTATTTTTTCTTTTAGCTTTTGCTAAGTTAAGTGTTTCTCAGATCACTCCGATTGAGTTAAATACTTCTGAGGCCCTGGACTGGGCTAAACCAAAAGAATTTACCATCGCCGGAATTGAAGTTGAGTGTTCTGAATACACGGATAAAAACATTATCCGGCTTTTATCAGGTATTTCTTATGGAGAGAAGGTACAAATTCCTGGTGATAAAATTTCAGAAGCCATCAAAAATTTATGGAAGCAGAATTTATTTGAAGACGTTAAAATTTACCTGGTAAAAACAATCGGTAACGATGCTTTTTTAAAGATATCGGTTGTTGAAAAACCAAGGCTATCAAAATTTTCGTTTAGAGGTAAGGTCAAGAAAAATGACGCGGATGAAATAAGAGCCAAGATTCGTCTGGTCAGAGAGAAAGTCGTGACAGATTATTCTTTAGGCTACATCAAAAATATTGTCCGGGATTTCTATGTGAACAAAGGTTTTTACCACGCTAAGGTTGATATTACCACAGAGGTGGATAAAACGGCTAAAACGCCGCACGTCATTGTTTACATTAATGTCAATAAAGGTAGGAAGGTACGGATCAAGAATTTAAATATTGATGGTAACACAGTTGTTGCTGATTGGAAATTACGCCGCAAAATGAGTGATAGTAAGCCGTTTCGCTTATACACATTTTGGAACTCCGGTAAATATTTAGAAGACAATTTAGAAAAAGATATGCCTTCCATAGTTGCAAAGTATAACAGTAAAGGTTATCGTGATGCCCGTGTAATAAAGGACACGGTATATTTCGTGAAGAAAAACCGTGTCAATATTGATTTAACGATTGAAGAAGGACATAAATATTATTTCGGGGATATAAAATGGTATGGAAATGCTAAATACCGTAGCGGACAGTTGGATACCATTTTAAATATCAAAAAAGGTGAAATTTTTGATCAGTCATACCTTGATCAAAAATTATTTATGAATCCCAACGGATATGACATTTCATCGCTTTATATGGATGATGGTTATTTGTTTTTCAATGTGACTCCTCAGGAAGTGAATATTCATAATGATACGATTGATCTTGATATTCATATGTATGAGGGGAAACAGGCAACCATCAACAAGGTAACGGTGATGGGAAATACCAAAACCAATGACCATGTTATTTATCGTGAAATCAGGACAAGGCCTGGACAATTATTCCGCCGTTCTGATATTATACGTACACAAAGGGAGTTGAGTCAGCTGGGATATTTTGATCCTGAAAAACTTGGGGTAACTCCAACGCCAAACGCTGCCGATGGAACGGTGGATATTGAATATAAAGTGGAGGAGAAACCCTCTGATCAGATTGAATTATCCGGAGGCTGGGGTGGTGGCCGCGTGGTTGGAACATTGGGATTGTCTTTTAATAATTTCTCAATGAAAAACCTTTTTAAAGGATCTGCGTGGAGTCCTCTTCCAACAGGTGACGGACAAAAATTTAGTATAAGGGCACAAACCAATGGTGTTTATTACCAGTCTTACAATTTGTCTTTCACCGAGCCCTGGTTGGGAGGTAAAAAGCCTAATTCATTGAGTATTTCTGGTTTTTTCTCTATGTTTAATACAACGGGAGCTAAAAAATACGTTAACGATGCGGAAGGAAATAAGGTGATGAATCCAAACAGAAGTACCATGAAAATCATTGGTGGATCTGTTGGATTTGGTAAGCGTTTGAAAAAACCGGATGATTTCTTCTCTGTATATACCGAGGCAAGTTATAACTATTATGAATTGCAAAACTATCCGTATTTCATCCTGGCAAACGGTTATGCAAATGATTTTAATGGTAAAATAAATATTACGAGAAATAGTATTGATGCGCCCATCTTCCCGAAAAATGGTTCAAATTTTTCATTGTTAGGCCAGTTTACCCCGCCTTATTCTTTGTTTAATGGAAAAAATTATGAAACAGCATCTCCGGCAGAAAAGTATAAGTTTATTGAATACCAAAAATATAAGTTTACGGCAGAATGGTATACGCAGTTAACCAACAAAAAAGCAGGTGAAGGTAAAGAAGCACGTAACCTGGTTTTGAGGACAAAAATTGGGTATGGTATACTGGGTATGTACAATAAAAAAGTGGGTGTTTCTCCTTTCGAACGTTATTACATGGGAGGAAGCGGATTAAGTGGTTATCAGAATTTTGTAGCACGGGAAATAATTGCCTTAAGAGGATACACGGATAACTCTTTATCAAGCTCCAGTGGAGATCCGTTATGCGCGAGATATACAATGGAGTTACGTTATCCGATCTCTTTAAATCCGCAGGCTACGATCTTTATTCTTGGATTTGCAGAAGCAGGTAATACCTGGGCAAAATATAAAGATTTTAACCCATTCCAGGTTAAACGAAGCGCCGGATTTGGCTTAAGAGTGTTTTTGCCAATGTTCGGATTGTTAGGACTGGATTATGGTTGGGGCTTTGACAATATACCGGGCAATACAGGATCAGGTAATGGCAAGGGCCAGTTCCATTTCACATTAGGAGCACAATTAGGAGAATTGTAATTCAAAAAAATGTTAATTACTAAAATAAATGTATCTTGGCACACGTTATGTTAATTCTAGAGAAAATTATATAATATGAAAAAATTAGTTTTATCAGCAGTCATTATATTACTTGTATCAGCCGTTTCTTTTGCTCAGAAAATCGGTTATGTCGATACAGAGTATATCCTTTCAAACATTCCTGAATATAAAGCAGCACAGGCTGAAATTGACAAAGTTTCGGTGGATTGGCAAAAGGAAATTGAAGCAAAATATGCTGAGATTGATAAATTGTACAAAATTTACCAGGCAGAATCTGTTTTATTAACGGATGATATGAAGAAGAAACGCGAAAATGAAATTATTAATAAAGAGAAGGAAGTAAAAGAGCTTCAAAAGCAACGTTTTGGAGTTGATGGTGAGTTATTTACCAAGCGTATGGAATTGGTTAAACCTATTCAGGATAAAGTTTATAATGCCGTAAAAACGGTTGCTGAAAAAAGCGGATTGGCTTTTATTTTTGATAAGGCAGGTCAGGTGTCATTACTGTATTCAAACAATAAATATGATAAGAGCGAGGATGTTCTAAACTTGTTAGGATATAATAAATCAAAAAAATAAAATAACACAAACCAATAGAAAACAATGAAAAATTTAGTAAAAACGATTGCAATTGTAGCTTTCACACTAGGAACTATTACTGTCACCAAAGCTCAAAAAATTGCTCACATTAGCCTGGACTCATTAATCACTATAATGGCTGAAAGCAAAACAGCTCAGGAAGTGGCTCAAAAATATTTAAAGGATCTGGAAACCCAGGTTGCTACTATGGATAGTGAACTTCAGACAAAATATGCAGATTACATGAAGAATAAGGATACTTATTCTGCTTTAGTAGCGAATACTAAGGAAACTGAATTACAGGATTTGAATAAGCGTATCGAAGATTTCAAAGCGCAAGCGCAACAGGATTACCAACGTAAATATGGTGAGTTGTCAAAGCCTATTTATGATAAAGCTAAAAAAGCAATTGATATTGTTGCAAAAGAAAACGGGTATAAATATGTTTTAGACACCAGTACTGGTAATGTATTGTATTCTGAGTCGTCAGATGATATTTTGACCTTAGTAAAGAAAAAATTAGACACGATGGAGCCTGCACAAATACCAGGTGCTCAAACTACCCCTAAAACGCCTGGTACAAAGCCAAGTCCTAAACCGGCCGGAAAATAATTACGAATCTGGTTTTTTATGAAAATCTGAGCCGTCCGCTGCTAAGCGGACGGTTTTTTGCTTTTAACGGTGGAATGTTAATAATCATTTTGTTTTAATGAAAAAAAAATCAATAAAAATATCAACTTTGGTTTATTCATTGAATTGAATACGCCATTAACGTATTATATTAAAAATCGAATTATGAGAAAAATTAAATTCTTACTGTCAATTTTCATGTTTTTTATCGTAGTTACGACTGTAGCTCAGAATAAAGACACGAAGGAAGAAGCTGCTTATTATTTCGATCAGAAGGATTATAAAAAAGCCTATGAATTGTATGACAAGCTCTATTCACAGGTTCCAAAAAACTTTGAGTATAAGTTTCGTCTTGGCTATTCCTCATTGTTTTATCCTGAGAAAAAAGCGAGAGCAATAGAAATATTCGAGGATATAAAACGCACCGATAAATCTCCTGATGTTGATTATTATCTGGCTAAATCATACCATGTAAATTACCGTTTTGATGATGCCATCGTTTCTTATGAAGCATTTATCGCGGCTAAAAATGAAAAAGCAACAACAGAAGACTTACCATTTATCGATGATTCCAAACTAGGTATTGAAAATTGTAAAAACGGAAAAGAATTAATCGCAAAAAAAATTATTGCTGACATTAAAAACATCGGTGGCCCAATTAACACGGATGAAATCGAAGGCGTTCCGGTTATTTCTGCAGATGAATCTGTGATGATATTCACCTACGTTGGTAAGAAAAGTACTGGAGGTTTGCTGAATGATTTTTTAAAACCGGACACGGATGAAGGTACTTTTCATGAAGATATTTTTATCAGTACCCGCAGCAGCGATTCCTCATGGAACGCTCCGGTTGGGATCAATTCATTAAATACCAATGGTAATGATGCAGCTGTAGCCTTATCTCCGGATGGTCAGACTTTATTCTCATTTGTGAGTGACGTTAAAAATCCCGGTGATTTATATTTTAGTTCTTTATCCGGAATGGATTGGACTAAACCTGAGAAATTAAATTCGAATATTAATTCAGAATTCTGGGAAGGAAGTTGTTCGATCACATCCGACGGCAGGTATTTATTTTTTGCTTCCGAAAGACCTGGTGGTTTGGGTGGAAGAGATTTGTATTTGTCAGAAAAAGTGAATGGCGATTGGGGGCCGGCTGTCAATTTGGGTCCTTCTATTAATACACAATATAACGAAGACGCTCCTTTTATTCATCCCGACGGAATTACCCTGTTCTTTAGTTCTGAGGGACATAAGAGTATCGGTGGATATGATATCATGTATTCTATTAAGAAAGAGAACAGCTGGATCGAACCATTAAGTATGGGAATTCCATTAAATACGACAGAAGACGACAGGTATTATGTAATTAATGCCAAGGGTGATGTAGGTTATTTTTCCTCAAACCGTGGCGGAACAGGCGGGAAAGGTCAGCAGGATATTTACATGGTAACTCCGGGAATTTTAGGTGAGAAGCCTATCCTTGCTTTATTGAAAGGAAGTGTGTTTGTAAACGACAAACCTTCAGAAGCAAAAATAGAAGTGATTAAAAAAGGTGACAATACAGTTATCGGACCTTATTATGCTAACTCAAAATCAGGAAAGTATTTAATGGCTATTTCTCCGGGTAGCGGTTACATTGTTAAAATCACCGTTGAAGGAATGGATGTTATTGAAGAAGAAATTGATGTAGAGAAACTTCAAAAATTTGTTGAAATTAAAAAGGACTTCTACTTATATACACCTGGATTTGAAAGTAAAAAGAATCAGATTTCTGTCAAAACGATTTTGGATAGTTTGCTAAATACAGGGACCAACGCCGAAACCTTTAAAAATGACGCCAACGTCAGCAACGTTGTAAATTCAAATCTTAAGGAAACAGATCCTGTAACCACAACACCAGCTGCTACTTTAGCTCCTTGTAATGGAGGAGTTACACCAGACTTTTCCCAGGTAAAAGGCAAATCTTTGAATGATGCTGCCGTGTATAAAAAATTCATGGAAATTGGAGGAAAGATGTGTGCGGATGGCCTGGTATTTAAAATTCAGATTGCTGCATATAAACATCCTGAGAATTATAAATATGGCCATTTAAAACAATTTGGAGCACCTGAGATTGTAAATTACCCTGATGGAATTACGCGTTTCACCCAGTTAAGTTTTTCAACCCTGAATGAAGCAGAGAAAGCTCGTCAGAAAATTATAGGTAAGGGGCAGAAAGATGCATGGATAACGGCGTTCATCGATGGTAAACGATTTACTCTGGAAGAACTGATTCTGGTAAATTTTGTCGGGAAAGCAATTAATTAGTTGTTTGCCTTAATAATTACGGAGGTGTTTGCTGAAAGGCAAACACCTTTTTGTTTTTAAATATTGTTAATATGCATTCGTAGAGCGTTAAGGAGTTTTAAAATCAGCCCGTGTATTAGTTTTCAATGCTTTTATTCATTTATCTTTGTATCGTACTTTAAATTTATAGCGAATGGACGGAATAGATTGGGATGATGTAGAAGCCCTCGAGACAATTGCTAATCAATGCATTTATAAAGGAAAAGAAGTGGGGCAGGCCAGAGCTGCTTTGAAAGCAATTTACGGTTATAACGTTATTTATCCGGATGAAATGGATGATGATTGCCGCACAACAGAAAACCGAAAAAAAGCATGATTATCGAAAACAAAAAAAGGTGTTCCATTATTGAAACACCTTTTTTTGTTTTTAAGGTTAATAATTAATTATTTAACATCACTGGCATAACCAGCATTAATACATCTTCTGCCGGATTTGCTTTTTGAGTGGGTACAATAATCCCCGCGCGATTCGGCGCACTCATTTCAATTGTGATTTCATCACTTTCCAGGTTGGTTAACATTTCTAAAACAAACTTAGAGTTAAATCCTATCTCCATGTCTTCACCAACGTACGTACACATTAATGTTTCATGGCCTTCGTTTGCAAAATCCAGATCTTCAGCAGAAATTGTTAACTGACTACCTGCAATTTTTAAACGGATCTGGTGCGTTGCCTTATTGGCAAATACACTTACGCGACGAATAGCACCTAAAAAAGACGTTCTGTCAACGGTTAATTTATTCGGGTTTTGCTTCGGAATAACGGCTTCATAGTTCGGGTATTTACCATCAATTAAACGGCAAACTAAATTAATATTACCGAAACTGAAGTAAGCGTTGGTTTTATTGAATTCAACTTTAACGGCGTCGTCAATTCCCGATAATAAGTTCTTCAAAACATTCAATGGTTTTTTCGGCATAATGAAAGAAGCGGAAGCACCTGCTTTAGCATCATTACGTGTATAGCGCACCAGTTTATGAGCATCCGTAGCAACGAAGATTGAATTTTCATCATTGAACTGACAAAATACACCGCTCATAACCGGACGAAGGTCATCATTACCGGTTGCGAAAATTGTTTTGTTAATCGCATTCCCCAGTACATCGCTTTTAATGATTACTGAAGTTGCGGATTCTACTTTTGGAAGTTTAGGATATTCATCACCGTTATGTCCCGTTAAGGTATAATCCCCTGTTTCAGTTTTTAATTTCGCGCTGAATTTTTTAGGGTCAATGATAAAGGAAATAGGCTGCTCAGGCAGATTACTTAAAGCTTCCAATAATGTTTTAGCAGGAATCGCTAAATTTCCGTTTTCGGAAGATTCAACTTTAATACTCGTGGTAATGGTAGTTTCCATATCACTTGCAAAAAGTGTCAGCATACCATTAGTAAGTTCAAATAAAAAGCAATCTAAGATAGGAATAGTGTTGCTGGAGTTTAACACCCCGCTTATAGACTTTAAATGTTTTAATAAAGTGGATGATGATACTACAAAGTTCATATGGTTAGGTTTTAATCAACCAAATTTAACCATATGGGGCAGTGAAATGTCTTGAAAAGGCAGGTATTTATAAACTACTTTTTAACATTATTTTCTCGGCAAAAAGTATTGATAGGTTTGAAGAATTTTGCCAAAAACATAGAACTGGGCCACCCCATAATCCTGACCGTTATTGTAACGGACAAATAATTTATCAGGGTCATATTTATAGTTGATTCCATACTGTTCATTTTTAGAGGCAATCGCATGTTTATGGAAAAATTCACAAACACTCGTCCCTTTATTCCGATCTGTAATAGTCAGTTTTGCAAAGGGAACAGCAGCTTTTGATAATGAATCCACTAATTTATCTTTTTTATCTAAAACAATTTCGCAGTTTACGTTTTGAAAATAAGCAATGTATTGTTTCATTTTATCCTCCTCGAAAGGAATAAATTTCCCTTTCAGAGTTTTTAAACCAAAACGTTGCATACTGAACAAATCTATGACAAAAGAAGAATCCGGGACTTCAAATAATTCCAATTTAATTTCTTTTATTTGAGGAGGGCGATAATTAATCACAAGTCGATCTCTCCAGTCAACATCGTCGGTTAAATAACGGGTTGTCAGAAATCCATCGAAACCGGGAATGTGAGTAATAAAAGGCTCTTCATAATTTTCATCAGTTTCCGGATTCGTTAACAGCATGTATGTTCCGGTATTATCCTGTGTAGGATGCCCTACATAATATTGTTTCACTTTTTCGCCTTTGCTGTAAAGCTCAACTTTAGTTGATTTTGCCGCCATGATTTTAATCACAGAAGTTCTGGCGTTTTTAGAAACAGGAGATTTTACTTCAATGGATCGGATTGTATATAATAACAAGTCGATGACATCAGGCCTGGCATGATATTTTTTGTTGACTATCCAGCCCTCCGCCGTTTTTTCTACTAAAATCTCTTTTCCATTCTTATCCGCTAAAAAGATCTTATCAATAGAAGCAGTGTCCTTGTATTTGAAGTCACTCGCTTCTTTATTAATTGTTGAGGTTTTGTTTTTACTCTTATAAATATAAATGGACAAACCCGTGAGCGCAATTAAAATACCGAGGATTATAATGGTTGATTTTTTCATATGATTTAATTACTGTATTTTTTCTTGCGGATGTAATATTGAATTAATCCAAAACAGATAATAATTAGTAGTGGTAGCGCAACATTTGTCAGCTTCCATTTGGTGACTTGAGTTGCAATTTTCTTTTTATCCAATAATCTTAATTTTACTTCTCTGGATCTCAATTGTAATAGGCCTTCATCATCCAGTAAATAATTCATACAATTCAGTAAAAATGTTTTATTAGCAAATTGTTGTTTGGTATACATGTCGTATCCAACCGGGTAAATCATGCCAGTGGCTCTTTGGTATTCGTTTTTAGCAATATCTCCGTCAGCCACCACGATCATTTTTGTGGAAGGGCTCTTTGATTTAAAATCAAAAATGCTATCCTCTAAAATAGCTCGTGTAATACGGTTTTTGTAATTAGATTCAAACTGTCCTTCTAACAAACACGCCACATTTTGAAAAGAGTTGGTATATTGACTTTCCTGAGGTTTTAATTTTACCTGGGCTGCTAATATACGAACCGGTGTAGGCTGGGTTTTAGTATATTTTGAAGTCTGTAATAAAATCGTTTTGGTGATATCTCTGGCGAAAACCGTATCAAGTGTTCCTATGTATTCTGTTCGGATCAGGTCTAAATTTTTTACAATGGGATGATTGGAAGACGGAAGCAGCAGAGGATAATAATTCCAATAGAAGGGCTTAAAATCCGGTTGCCCCTGCTTGAAACCTACATTCACGGGCACCTGCGCACATTGAAGGTCCTGGACCAAAACAGGATTCAGGCGAACACCATATTTGAATAAGATATCATCCAGGTTTAAATCATTTTTAAAACCCAATGAATAACCTCTTGTTGTTAACGTATCCCTGTTAACATATACGGGATCAATTAACCATAATACTTTTCCTCCATGCATGACAAACTGATCAATGATAAATTTGTCTTTTTCATCAAACATCGAATCAGGTTGAGCAATAACAATAGCATCCGCGCCTTTTAAAGCATATAATTTATGATTGATATTAACGCGGGACACATTATAATATTCAGCTATTGAGCGCATAAAATCTGCACCGCGAATGGTATCCAGTTCGTCATGTCCTTCTACAAACAAAACTTCCGGTTTTTTTAATAGGGTCGTTTTTCGGATGGCATTCGTTAATCCGTATTCCATTTCCTGTATGGAATTATTAATACTTTGTTCGGCTTCAAAACCGAGTTGTCGCTTATAAATCTGCCACACGCTTTCTTTACCTTTATAAGAGATAATAGCGCCTGGCCAGATAAATGTTTCGGATACTTTTTGAGAACTGCGATCAACGATCTGTTCGGGCATGATGCCTTTGTCATAAAGCTGCTTCTCAATTTTATCCGTTTCTTCCTTACTTGGATTGTCTAATGGATTAATCAGTTCGTATTCAAGATTGTTATTAGAATAGGCCCTGAATTCATCCAGTAATTCTTTTGTTTCGTTTTTTAAACGCGTAAAGTTTGGATTAAAATCTCCTTGCAGGTATACTTTAATATAAACCACATCATCCAGACTTTTTAAAAGCTTTCGCGATGATTCAGAGAGTGTGTAACGCTTCTCCGTAGTAAGGTCAAATCGTTTAAATAAAAAGCTGCCAACAAAATTAATAAGAACAACAATTGCCATTACCACCAGTAGCATGGCGATATCTTTTCTTTTGCGTATCGGTTTTTTTTGAGTCATATTACCACTTCCTGCTTTCTAAAACGAGTTTTGATAATAAATTAAATAAGGCAATAATACTGACAAAATAAATTACATCCCGGGTATCGATTACCCCCCGGCTCATACTCACGTAATGAGCATTCATTCCTAATCCTTTTACAAATGCGTCATATTTTCCAAAGACACCGGCGGTAGAAATAAAATCGAAACCAACATAGGTGATAAAGCAAAGCAATAGGGCCATGATGAAAGCAATCACCTGGTTTTCTGAGATCGCTGAAGCAAAAGTTCCAACGGATACAAACCCCGCCCCTAAAAATAATAAACCAATATAAGAGCCCCACATTCCTCCGGTGTCAATATTGCCTTTTGGATAACCCAATTGGTGCACGGAATAATAATAGATTAAGGTAGGTAGTAAAGAAACGATGACTAAAATAACCCCCGCAAAATATTTTGCCATTACAATTTGTAATTCAGTTAAAGGTCTCGTGAGAAGCAATTCAATCGTGCCGGTTTTTTTCTCTTCTGAAAAACTTCGCATAGTAATCGCTGGTATCAGGAATAAATAAACCCAGGGCGCCAGAATAAATAAAGGATCGATATTGGCAAATCCGTTTTCCAGAACGTTTGAACCTGCACTTTCGGTTGGAACCAACCACATAAAAGTACCAATACCTGTAATAAAAACTCCGATGGCAATATAACCAATCAGGGAACTTAAAAAACTACGTATTTCTTTAATTAATAAGGTAATCATACAGAACTCAAAAATAGCAATAGATTTTAAAATATGCTATCTATTGTTATCTAAAGCTAAAAATTAGCTTAATTTTACATATTTCCATTACGTTGTGCCAAAAGCCTTTTTCCTTTATAAAAAAAATGTTTTAGTGTTGTTCGCACTTCTGTTCTCAGCTTGTTTATTTTCGCAGAATTCAATTCAGGGACTTGTTCTCGATAGCACTAAAAGTGGGTTGTCGTTTGTGAACGTTGCATTACAGAATAAGGAGGATAGTTCAAATGTAAAGGGAACGATAAGCGATGAATTTGGGAAATACGAATTTAGCTCACTAAAGTCCGGAACATATGTTTTAAAATTTTTCGCAGTAGGTTATGTTGAGTTTTATAGTTCGGATTTTAAAATCGATACCAGTTCAATTTTAAATCTGCCTGAAGTTGTTTTAAAAAGCAGGGGAGTGAGTCTGAATGAAATATCTGTCACCTCGATAAAGAAAACAATAGAGTTTAAAAACGGGATGACTGTTTTGAATGTTGAAAATAGTATCATGGCAGCAGGAAACACGGTGTTGGATGTTTTAAAGAGAATTCCCGGAGTTACTGTAGATAACAAAAATAATATTTCGGTTTCCGGAAAACAGGGAGTACGCATCATGATGGATGGAAGAATGCAGCAGCTTTCGATGGAGCAAGTAGTTTCCATGTTGAGTGCCATGTCTGCCGACCAGGTTTCAAAAATTGAAGTGATGAAAAGCCCTCCTGTAAAATATGACGCGGAAGGAAATGCCGGCATCATTAACATTGTTACCAAAAGAGTAACCACTAAAGGTTATAGCGGGAGCATCAGCTACAACCCTGGCATGGGTCAGCGTTTTGGTAATTCCATGTACGGAACATTAAATTTTAAGTCACGTAAACTTATCATTTTCAGTAACATTAATCCTATGTACAAGGTTTTTTACGACCGGTATGATTATCATAAACGGGTGACGTATAAAGATAATACTACTCTATTTGATCATACTGGTGATCATGAAAATTTACGCAAATACATTAGCGGAAAAATAGGCGCTGATTATACGCTTACAGATAAAACAACAATAGGATTTTTTATAACCAATACGATTAATGATACCCGTCCTGTGGAGCATGGCTATGTATCCATTAACGGTTATAATGATGTCGGTTTTGATCATTACCATTATGTAACAGATGAAAAAACAATATGGACGAGCCCTGCTTATAATTTGAATGCTGAGCATAAGTTTGATACCACCGGGACTAATGTAAGCCTTTCAGTAGATTATGCGGAGTTTAAGAATACATCGGACAGAAAAAGCGAATCGGTATTTTTGAAGAACGATGATTCTTATGCGAAACCTTCCCAGGTGTATTCTTCAACGAATGCTTCCAAAATAAAAATCTTTACTCAAAAAATAGATTTTCAAACTTATCTAAAACCGACATGGTTCTTTGAAGCCGGTGCCAAAACGACATTTGTAAACAATATCAGTGACTTTGTATTTAAACGACAGGATACCACAACCAATGTTTATAATATTGATACAAGCTTTACCAATAACTACCGCTATAAGGAAACTCTAATGGCAGGATATATTAATTTTCGGAAGGAGTTTAAAAAAGGAACATTGGGTTTGGGAGTGAGGACGGAGAATACTGAAATTACAGGCAATAATCTTACGAACGGATTTAAACTCACACGCAGTTATCTGAATTTTTTTCCAAATTTTTCTTTTGATTACCGTTTGAACGATAAGCAGGGCATACAGTTGAGTTACAACAGGAGGTTAGACAGGCCGGATTATTCACAATTGAATCCGTTCAAAAGATTTGAAGACCAATATGCAGTAGGAATGGGTAATCCTTATTTAAATCCTCAGTTCAGTGATAATATTGACCTGGTTCATACCTATAATCAATGGATGACAAATAGCGTTGGGTATGCTCATTTCACCAACCTTTTTACGGATTTGACCTTCCAGGATGACAGCACTAAAGTCAGTACCTTTATGCCTGTAAACCTGGATCAGAGCGAATACTTTTATTATAATTTATTTCTCCAGAAGCAGCTCAGGTCTTGGTGGAATGCTGAATTTTCCTTGAATGTATTTCAGATGTCTTTTAAAAATAAAATAGGAAGCCAACTGCTAAATACAAGTGCTGTTTCATCCAACATTTACCTTAATAATGATTTTATATTACCCAAAGATTTTAAGATACAATTCACTGTCCATTATAATGCGCCTACCCGTTATGCAGCAAATTATAACAAAGCCAATGGCAGTTGTGATATCGGAATTAAAAAAGCATTTCTCAAAGGAAAATTTAACATCATGTTCCAGTTTTTAGATATGTTTTATACAGATGTTAGCCGAACTGTTTATGATTTTGATAACCAATTTTATACTTTTAATTCTTATAATGATACCCGAAGATTTCGTTTAACTTTAAATTATAGATTTGGAAAAACAAATATCCGGGTAAAGGAAAAAACCAGTAATGAGCAGGAAAAAGGACGTGTAAAAAATAATTAAAATGAAAACGATTGCTCATATCATCTCCTATGTTTGTCACCCTTTGTTAATGGCTACTTACGGCTGTTTGATTGTTTTCTTTGGACTTACCAATAGCATTTATTTTGTGTTTACTCCTTTGAAGATAAAGTTGGTTTTAGTGTTGACAGTTTTCTCGTTTACTTTTTTGCTGCCCGCTTTAAATTTATTGATCTTATACAAACTGAATTATGTGTCTTCTTTAAGGGTTGAAAACCGAAAAGAAAGAACATTTCCGCTTATCATGACTTCACTATGTTATTTTGGATTATTCTATATGATTTATGATTTTAATATCTGGCCGGCGGTTAAAATATTTATCCTCGGGGGAGGGCTTTGTATTTTATGTGCGGCCATCATCAATTTATGGTGGCAAATCAGCGCTCATATGATTGGCGTTGGTGGTTTGTTTGGTGTTTTATTTGCCATTAGTTATTTCATGCATTTACCAATCTTCACGGCGATCACGGGTTGTTTGGTATTGGCAGGCTGCATCGGATTTGCACGGTTAAAATTAAAAGCCCATACGCCTGCTCAGGTTTATGCCGGTTTTGTTTTTGGCTGTTTAGTGCAGTTTTCTTTATTTTTTGTGGCGCAAAGTCTTACCTTTGTTTAGCTTAAAATCACGAATGAATTTAATTACAGGCGCAACAGGAATAGTAGGAGCACATGTTGCCCTTCGCCTCCTGCAACAAAATAAACCGGTGGTGGCGATTAAACGTCAGGGGAGTGATATTGCTAAAACCAGGAAGCTATTTTCCTATTACACGGCCGATGCAGAACAATTATTTCAAAAAATACGATGGCTTGAGGCAGACGTGTGTGATATTTACTCACTGCTTGATGCTTTAGAAGGTATTGAAACTGTTTATCATTGTGCCGGATTCGTATCTTTTAATTCAAAGGATAATAAGCAGATGCACCGGATTAATTCTGAAGGCACGGCGAATATGGTGAATGCCTGCCTTGAGAAAAACGTCAAAGCATTATGCCATGTTAGTTCGATCGCCACGTTACAAAATCCGGATATTAAAACAAATATTGATGAATCGGTTTACTGGAAGTCCTCCCCATTAGCCAGCGATTACGCGATTAGCAAATATAATGGAGAGCGTGAAGTATGGAGAGGATCTGAAGAAGGCCTAAATGTTGTGATTGTAAATCCGGGCATTATTTTGAGCCCCGGGTTTTGGACCCAGAGTTCCGGTAAATTAATTCAGTCATGTTATAAAGGAAACCCTTTTTATACAAAAGGATCAAGTGCAACCATTGATGCCAAAGATGTTGCCGATTGTATGGTGAAACTAACCGAATCTGAACAGTTTAATCAGCGGTTTGTCTTAATTGAGAATAATTATTCGTTTAAAGATATTTTATCGTCATTACACGTGGCTTTCGGAAAAAAAGGCCCCAATGTAGAGGCAGGAAAAATTACAATGATGATCGGGAGATGTGTGGACGGCATAAGTAGCCGATTGTCTGGCAAGGAACAACTGATAACTAAGGAAACAATTGTAGCGGGCCTCGATCAAAACTCCTACAGCAATGAGCGAATTAAGAAAACATTGAATTATCAGTTTACGTCCTTACAGGATACCGTTCGTTTTATTTGCCAGTCTTACCTGAATGATATTAAAAATTAAATATGTTTAAGATATTATCGCTTTTAACTTCAATTACACTGATAGGTTTTTTGGCAGGTAACTGCAAGACTTCTGAGAAAACTACTGTCACAAAAAAAGATGAATTTTGTGAAATTTCAAAACCTTTTGAAGCGCCTCAAACCATTACCTATCTGCCTCCACCGGCTGATTCTGTTTCAGAAATATCCATCAACCTGGTCGGTGATTTAATGTGTCATTTACCTCAAACAAATAATGCGCGGCTGTCTAATGGTGAGTATGATTTTAATCCCAGCTTTGAGTATATCAAACCTTATTTGCAGGATGCGGACATCACTATTGGTAACCTGGAAACAACCTTTGCCGGCACTGTCCAACCCTATGCCGGATATCCTGCTTTTAATTCGCCGGATGCCTATTGCACTGCCGTTAAAAATGCCGGGTTTGATTTCCTGGTAACCGCTAATAACCACAGTATGGATACGAGGGAAGCAGGTTTGCTAAGAACAATCGAAGTCATTAAAAAACATTCTTTGGGTTATGCAGGAACCTATTTGAACCAGCGGGATCATGATTCCATCAGGATACTCGATATTAAAGGGATTAAACTCGGAATTCTGAATTATACCTATGGCACCAATGGGTCTTATCCGGGAAGTGCTCATAAGTATATGCTGAATGTCATTGATTCGGCAGGTATTGTGGATGCGGTCAAAACAGCAAAAAGTAAAGGCGCGGATATCGTGTTGGTGTTTTATCACATGGGTGTTGAAAATGTCACGGAACCGACCCAGGCCCAGAAGGATGCTGTAAGGTTTGCCCTGGAAGCAGGAGCTGCATTGGTTATTGGCGCTCATCCGCACGTGGTTGGCCCCACGCAAAAATTGTATTCCAAAGCGATTGATGATACTGCCTTTGTAGCCTATAGTTTAGGTAATTTTTTATCCAATCAGTATTGGCGGTATACAGATGCGGGAGTTATTTTAAAAGTGATTGTTCAAAAAAATTTCACCAAAAGAATAACATCATTTAAAGAAGCCAGCTTCGTTCCGACGTGGGTTTACAGGGGTGACGGCGTTAAAAAGATGCATATTTTATTTCCGGCTCAATGGGCTTCTGATTCAACAAAATTACCTCAGTTTCTAACGCGATTACATCGTCAGAAAATGCAGGAAGCTTTTGACGATACCAGAACAATGCTGACTAAAAATATTCCGGCCCTTAAATTGAATTCCGTAAAATAATTGGAATTTTAACAATTTAAAAAAAAAAGGAAAAAAGTTTTGTATAATTAGAGAAAACTGTATCTTAGTATATTATAAACCGAAAGATATTTAGAAAGACAGATTTATGCATATAGCAATTGCCGGTAATATCGGTTCAGGAAAAACAACATTAACATCTCTACTTGCCAAGCACTATAAATGGACTCCTCATTACGAAGATGCCGACGATAATCCTTATTTAAATGATTTTTACGACGATATGCAGCGTTGGTCGTTTAATTTACAGGTTTATTTTCTAAATTCCCGCTTCGGCCAGGTTCAGGAAATCAGACAAGGAAAGCAAAAAGTTGTTCAGGACAGAACTATTTATGAGGATGCGTATATTTTTGCACCAAATTTGCATGCAATGGGTTTAATGACAACCCGTGATTACGAAAACTATTTCACATTGTTTAAATTAATGGATAGTTTAGTAAAGGCTCCGGATTTAATTATTTATTTAAGAGCTTCTGTTCCTACGTTAGTTAAACAAATCCAGAAACGGGGAAGAGATTATGAAAACTCAATACGATTGGATTACTTAAAGCGATTGAACGAGAGATACGAAGCCTGGATTACAACATATGAAGGAGGGAAGATGTTAATTGTTGATATAGACGAAATTAATTTTTCTGAAAGCAAAGAAGATCTTGGAAAGGTAATTAGAATGATAGACGCGGAAGTAAACGGATTATTTAAATAAATTATATTGGCCGATAATCTAAATAGCGAAAAAGAGTTTGTTCAGGATCAATATGAACAAATGCTTCTTGCCCACAAGCAGGATGAAACTGTATTGGTTTCTCACTATGGTGAATTATCTCAAAGCGTTATCTCTAACCTGGAAGGAAATGTCGAAGAAAAAATAACTTCTTTGGACATTGCAAAAGGGCCAATTAAAAAGATATTCTTTATCAGTGTAGAAACCCTGCAAAATATGTTATTGCATGGCCATAAAAACAATGATGGGGAGCAGCATAATTTTTTCATTTTAGTGAAAAATGGCTCCAACCTGAAAGTGATTTCTTCGAACCTGGTTGCCAATTCATCAATTCCTGCTTTAGAAAAGCAAATCAATACCATCAACTCTTTTGATGATGAAAAAGCATTGAAAGCCTATTACCTCGAACACCTCGAAAATAATACAATGAGTGAGAAAGGTGGTGCAGGCCTTGGTTTTATAACCATTGGTATGAAGAGTGGAAATAAACTGAAAGTGGATTTTAAAAAGATTAATGATCAGTTCTCTCTGTTCACTTTAACTTCTTCAGTTAATTTAAGCTAATTTTTTTACAGAGTAACTTCCCGCGTTTCCCTGAATTAAATTAATTCCGCATTTCCTGTTTTTCATTAAGGAACCAAAATCACCTTCAATTCCCAAAAAATCGGCCCCATTGTAGGTTGCTGCTCTAAGCAATATTTCCAGCGAAATATCGGGCTGATGTTTCAGAATAGTATTTATCTCCTCAATAATAGATAAATGGGAATTACTGGCTAAACTATCTGTTCCCAACGTGAGAGTACAATTCTCAATCAACATTGCAATATCAGGAAGAGTATTCTCAATATATAAATTAGCGGTGGGGCATAAACACCAGTACAATGAACGATCTTGTTTTTCCAATGTTTCTAAATCGTTTTGATTAGTGAATGTGTTGTGAACCAGTAGTGTTTTTGTTTTTGGGTTCAATGAAGAGGCGATTGTTTGCAGACTACTTTTACCGGATGGCTTAAAGTAATCGATCGGTATATTTATTGTTTTATAGAGTCGGAGATAATCACCGGTTTTATGAGTAAAGAATTCATTCTCCGCGGTACTTTCCTGGTTATGAATACTTGTTGGCTGTTTTCGTGAATAACAATCATTTGTAATCCGCCCAATTAATTCCAAGGATGCACTATAAGGTGCATGGGGAGCCAGTGAAGCTGATAGTTTGCTGCGTTCATATTCTTCTAATAATTCCCTTCCCTGGTTAAAAACCAGATCAGCACGTTCAGGGTTTAAGGCCAGTAACTCAACAAATGTGTGGTAATGGAGTGGCGATTGTAGTTTCGCTTTAATCGAAGCGCTGGTATTACTGATGTCTCCAACCGCCACAATACCTTGTTTCTGCATTTCCGCATCGGCTTCTAACATTGCTTTGTGTTGCTCATCTTCTGTTTGATCATTCCGGTGTTTCATCACGCCCAATCCAAAATCAACGATGCCCGTGTGCTGTTTGATAGTGCCTTTTAAATGACTCAATTCCAGATGGCAATGCGTGTTAACGAAGCCCGGGCATAAAATTCCCTCCAAATGCTCAATAGCATAACTATCAATATCTTCCATTGTGGTGATGTCTTTAAGAATACCCTCCTGGCTGATTGCCAATACAGTATTCTCCGGTAAATAGTCTAGCCCGGAAAAAATCCGGTCTGCTGTCAGGTAGCGCATAACCAAATTTAAGAACTTATTGGTCTAAAATCGTGTGTCTTTTTCAGTATTTATAGATAACTTTGTAAAACACTAAAATGCCTGCAAAAAA
>JAJNBG010000062.1 GCA_021155905.1 Bacteroidota bacterium | reverse complement strand
AATCCGATGGACGGTGCGCCTTCCAGCGAACCTTCAATGGCAGCGCTCATGGTGCCTGAATAAATAACATTAATGGAACTGTTGCTTCCGTGATTGATGCCTGATAATACCAGGTCAGGTTTGCGGGGCAATAATTTATTGACGGCCATCTTCACACAATCCACGGGAGTTCCCGTACAGCTATACTCGTCTATGACTCCCGGATGGAAATTCGTTTTCTGAATTCTTAAAGTTGAATTGATAGTAATAGCATGGCCCATGCCGGATTGTGGCTTATCGGGCGCTATGATATATACATCGCCAAAATTTTTGGCAATGGCAGCTAAATGTAAAATGCCCGGAGCGCTTACGCCGTCGTCATTCGTTACTAATATTAATGGGTTTTGTTGCATTGTAGTAAATCTATTGATATAATGAAGCTTTTTATTTAAAAAAAAGTTTTTTTACTAAAATTCTCTTGTTGAATTCTACAATTTAATTTTTAAAACTTTTTTTTGCTATTTTTGTTAAACTAACTAACCTATTATTATGAAAAAAATAATTAAAACAACTAATGCACCTGCTCCAATAGGCCCATATAACCAAGCTATCCAGGTTGGAGATTGTGTATATGTGTCGGGAACAATTGCAATGGACCTGGATTCCAAACAGTTGATTAAAACCAGTATAAAGGAAGAGACAAAGATTGTGATGGATTATTTAGGGGCGGTTTTAAAGGAAGCTGGTTTAACCTATGATAATATTGTAAAGACAACGATTTTTTTATCTGATATGAATAATTTCGTTCATGTAAATGAGGTATACAGTAGCTATTTTAAAGGCGATTACCCAGCCAGGGCTACTATTCAGGCTGACAGACTCCCGAAAGATGCAAACGTTGAGATAAGCGTAGAGGCAAAAGTATTCTAAACATGCAAGTTATATGTTTTAAAGGGGTTTTGAAGTATTTCAAAACCTTTTTTTTGCCCTAAAGATTCGGCTTGATGTGAAAATTGGAGGGTTCAATTTGTTAATTAATAGGTGAAAAACTCCTTTTTAACGAAAAAAGAGATTAAAAAAAATTTGTTTATTTAAAAATTAGTTCTAATTTTACTCTTAACTAAATTAAATTTTTTTGTTATGAACATTTTTGTAAGCAACATCAGCTTTAAAGTAAGAGAACAGGCACTAAGTGAACTATTTTCTCAGTACGGCGAGGTAACCTCGGTAAGAATTATTAAAGACAAGGAAACAAAACGTAGCCGCGGCTTCGGTTTTGTAGAAATGGCAAACGACAGTGATGGCCAAAAAGCCATTGATGCGTTAAACGGAACAGAGCACTATGAACGTGCAATTGTTGTTTCGCAAGCTAAAGGTAAACCAGAAACTGCGTAAGTATTTTACGAATATATAAAAAGGTCCTTGCTTTTGGCAAGGGCCTTTTTTTCGCTGATTTAGTGTCTAGTTTCTGATTGTTAAGGTATTAATACCGTCGAATGCGGCATTGTATAACCTTAGGTTTTGAGTAGCCGGTCCGCTCATTACTGCGCCGTCGAAAATCTGCCATTTGGATCCACTTATGGTATCCTTTAAGGTAAAATTATCTGCCTGTACTTTCACACGGGCTTGCGGATCGTCCGGCAAATAAGTGGATGTGCGTTCCAATGCCACAAAATCACCAGGACTATTGGTGGTTGTTTTCCTATAAATAATAAGTCCATTTATTCCTGCATTATCATAATACACCCATCCTCCAACTGTCTGTAGTTTAAAATACAATGGGTCATTCGGATAAATCGTCACGTTTACCGTTTGATATGCAATATTATCCTCAATATTCCTGTTCTTCTTTTTACAATACATAAAAAGCCCCAGGAAAACAGATAATACTAAAATGCTAATTTTTCTAAACATTATTATTCAATGCAGGTTAAACAGTACCTTTGCATTACAAATATACGATTTTCATATGGACATAGACCCGATTACGCCTCCAAAAAAGTATAACGTTTTCCTGCCAATCATACTCTCCTTTGTTTTAGTTCTTGGAATTTGGCTGGGCTATTTTTTAAATAAACGGATCAGTACCGGTTCGGGAATAAGAGAAAATTATCATTCTTCCACTAATGAGAAAATAAATAGTTTATTGGATTATATCGAATATCAATATGTTGATACGATTAATAAAAAAAATCTCGTGGAAAAAACGGTGACAGCGATGTTACAAAGTCTGGATCCGCATTCAAGCTATATTGCAGCAAGTGAATTTGAGGCGGTTAATGAACCATTGGAAGGAAATTTTGATGGCATTGGTGTTGAATTTAATATTATCAAAGATACGATCCGGGTGATTGCTCCGATTGCCGGCGGACCTTCTGAAAAGATTGGTATCAGGGCAGGAGACAGATTGGTGAAAGTTGAGGGTAAAAACATGGCAGGTGTTAATATCACCAATAAAGAAGTTTTTGAAAAGCTGAGGGGTAAAAGCGGAACGATTGTTAAGGTAGCTGTTTTGAGAAGTGGCGTATCAAAACTTTTAGAGTTTAATATTACCAGGGGTGCTATTCCGTTATACAGTCTCGATGCGGCTTATATGCTGGATCCTACAATAGGATATATTAAGATTAGTAAGTTTGCTGCTACAACCTACCAGGAATACCTTAAAGCTTTTAACGATCTTAGTAAGAAAGGGATGACAAAATTAGTTCTTGACTTACGTGGAAATCCGGGCGGCTATTTAAATGCGGCCGTGGATATATCTGATGAATTTTTAGCCAACGGACTGCAAATTGTATATACACAAGGAAAAGCAAATCCCAAAAAAACCTACAAAGCGACCCAGCATGGTAGCTTTGAAAATAATCCTTTAGTAATTTTAATCGATGAAGGATCAGCCAGCGCCAGTGAAATTGTGGCCGGTGCCGTGCAGGATAATGACCGCGGCACTATTATCGGTAGAAGGAGTTTTGGAAAAGGCCTTGTTCAGGATCAACTGCAGTTACCCGATGGCTCCGCGATTCGATTAACTATTGCAAGGTATTATACGCCTACAGGGCGATGCATTCAAAAGCCATATTCGGAAGATAAAGACGAGTATTATAACGAAGAGTATGACCGATACCAGCATGGCGAGCTGTTAAACCAGGACAGTATTAAGTTAGACAAAACCAAACAATACAAAACACCGGAAGGAAAAACTGTTTACGGTGGCGGAGGTATTATGCCGGATGTATTTGTTCCAATTGATACAACGAAAACAAACACATTTTTAAACAAAGTGTTTTATACAGGAGTGATCAATACGTTTGCTTTTGAGTATGCTGATAACAACCGTACTAAATTAAAAACCTATGGCTCAGCATTAAAATTCATTAATGATTTTGAAGTAAGTGCTGCAATCCTGGAGGAGTTCTATGCGTATTGTGCAGGTCAAAAATTGACATTGGACAACACCGCTTTAAAAGGAAAAACAAACGAAGCCTTAAAACCTTACTTGAAAGCATTTATTGGAAGGGATGTGTTTGACAAAGATGCTTATTATCCGATAATCAACAAAAAAGATAAATGTATTTTAAAGGCAGTTGAGGTTTTATCTAAATAAATTGTATTTTTGATAGAATAACACAACAATTTATGATATCAAAACTTTTAGCTATTCCATTTCTGGCAATGACAATGTTTATCGCTTCGTGTAGTGGAAACTCTGAAGAACAAAAAAATCAGGAATCTCTTGAGGTAGTAGATTCAACTGCCACAGTAACTGCCCCTGCTACCGTTGCCGAAGATAATGAGGTAAGTTATAATCTACCATCTGCATTACAAATCGCCTATGTTTTTAAAAAGTCAGGAGCCGGTTTTGTTCCTGCGTTGTTAAATAATAAGGCGAATACTTCCAAGTATAATACAAGCAATTATAAAAGAGCTATCAATTTTGGAATATACAGCGCTGATTTAGCCTACTGTCTTTTCAATAAAAAATTCCAGGAGTCAAAAGAATATTTGAAGGCTTGCAAAGAAATGGGTTCTTATCTTGGTTTAAACCAGGCTTTTGAAAGTGATAATATGGCTCAGCGTTTTGACAAGAATATCTCCAATGAAGATTCAGTAGTTAAAATCGTTTCAAACGTTCAGTTAAAAACAGACGTAATGTTTGAGCAAAATAAACAAAAACATATTACGGTCATTGCCTTTGCCGGTGCTTGGACAGAAAGTATGTATATTGCTATTGAAGTTTATTCTAAAGACAAAAATAAGAAGGTGTTGGGAAGTTTATTGGAGCAGTTATTATTATCTGAAACCATTATTAAAGCGCTTAAGACCTATAAGGATACCGAGCCCGAATTAACAGAGCTGATTGCTGCCATCGAGAAAATAAATTCCCAGTTTAATTCCATCGCTGCTGTGAAGTTAGCTATGGAAAAAGATGAAGAAATAGACTTTAACTCAATTTCAGTAACAGATGCGGAACTAAATGCCATTACGGAATCAGTAAAAACATTAAGATCAGGTATGATCAACTAAAATAACGATGATGAAGAAAATTATAAAACCTTTGTTTAGTGTAGTAATCATCTCAATGTTGATGGCTTTTCAGGGTGGCGATGTATTGTGCAATTCCAAAGAATTAAAAGATAAGGCTAAAGAAGCTTTGGATCCGTTTAAATACGACAGCGCTGAATTGACTCGTATTATGTATAAGAAAAAGGAGAGTATTAAAGAGGTAGAAGTGCCATTATTTATTGGAGAAAAGTACCGCATTGTGTTCGAAATGGAAGCCTTGCCTAAGCAAGTGGAAGTTCAGATTTACAATAAGGATAAAGATTCAAAAAACAGAAAATTATTATTTTCTTCTAAAGAAATGGGTGACAAAAAAGAATTTCATTTTGAAGTTTCAAAAACGCGTCACGTCTATGTGGATTATGTTGTCCCACCAATGGAAGAAGGATCATACAATGGCTGCGCCGTTTTCATGGTAGGATATAAATAAGAAATACAGGAACAAAAAAAGAGCCATTCAATAATTGAATGGCTCTTTTTTATTTTATTTTTTCATTTCAACATCGTATCCTTTTTTTTTCCAGTCGTCAAACCCTTTTTCAAGATTGATCACATGCTTGAAGCCTTGTTTTTGCATTTGTTCTGCACAATCTCCACTTCTGCCGCCACCGGCACAATATATTAAATAGGTTTTTTTCTTATCTAATTTAGAAATAACAGACTCCGCATCTTTTTTCAGGAAATCAATTTGATCGGCTCCTTTAATAAAACCTTTATTCTTAAGTTCATCATCAGTACGAAGGTCGATTAAGTAAGCCTTTTTTTCGTCGATTAATTTTTTGAAAGTTGCAGCATCTACGTGCTCCACTTTTGTTTGCGAAAACCCCAGTGCTGAGATAAATAAGGCAATGATTAAAGAAAATTGTTTCATGCTTAAGTGTTTTTAAATGATAATAACCAATTGATTGCTTTTTGTCTGTCTTCAAACATGCGCATTTTCATTTTTTGTTGATTGGTTATATTGATGATAAAATTAATAATGATGCGATGCGCTAATGATTTTACGATAACCGCTGTTGCCATTGTCATTTCATTTGATTCCGGTTTGGTTGCAAACTCACGCGCTTCCTTGGAAATGGAGGTGTAAACACCTGATTCCACTAAGATAAGATGCTTGTTTTTTCCGTCGTATTTTGATTTCAGATAATTATATTGTTTTAAAGAATCCTCTAATTCTACCTGGACATTATCTTTCAACCTGATGGAAATAATACCGTTGTCCCAAAATTGTATAGTGGAAATATTATCCGAGTGGGATTCAATTACATGATATATCGAGGTATCTATTGTCACGGAACATAAATTTACTTAATTTTTTCGTTTAATCAAAGCCATATAGAAACCATCAAATCCTTCACTTGGCATAATGCTTTTATCTTTTACCAGCTCAAAATCCTGGTTGTTTTCAAGGAAAGTGTCAACCTGCTGGCGGTTTTCGCTCGGTAAAATGCTACAGGTAGAGTAAACCAGTTCACCTCCTTTTTTAACCATTTTGGAATACTCGCTTAAGATTTTTTGCTGAAGCGCTTTTGTTCTCTCGATAAATTCCTGGTTCAGTTTCCATTTCGCGTCGGGATTTCGTTTTATAACACCCAATCCACTGCAGGGAACATCTAACAATAAACGATCTGCTGTATTTTCCAAACGTTTGATGGTTTTGCTTCCTTCAATTAAACGGGGTTCAATATTACTGGCAGTTGCACGACGTGCACGCTTTTTTAATTCATCCAGTTTCCACTGTGTCACATCCATGGAAATAATTCTTCCTTTGTTTTGCATTAGTGCGGCAATGTGCAATGTTTTTCCACCGCCACCGGCACAGGCATCAATCACGCGCATGCCCGGTTGTACATCCAGGAATTCTGAAATTGCCTGTGAGCCTGCATCCTGTAATTCAAATAAACCAAGTTTGAACAATTGATTCTGAAACAAATTCTGTCTCTGTAATAAAATTAACGCGTCGTCGTGACCCTCTAAAGGTTCTACTTCAATTTCCTGTTCGGCTAAATGTTTTTGTAGTATCTCTCTTTTGGTTTTGAGAGTATTAACTCTTAACACCACTTCAGCTTGTTTATTCAAAGCTTTTGCCTGTTCTTCCCAGACTTCCTTGCCTAATTCGCTTTCACATAATTCCCATAGCCAATCCGGGTAAGCCTGAAGAATTCGCTGGTCTTTAATCGCTTTGTAAGCATCTATGATGTTTTTTTCGTTCAGGTTTTTGAAATCGCGCTCATCCGGCATTGGTAAATTACGGATGATAAAATAAGTGCCTAATATATCCCAGAATCCATCTGCGGTGCCGGCCAAATGAGCCAATAACCTGTAATGACGAACAATATCGTAGGTCGTTTCAGCAATAAACCGCCTGTCGCGGCTGCCGAATTTTGGATTTTCTTTTAAGGTTTTTTCAATAACCTTGTCGGCATATTTATTGTCAGTAAAGATGGTTTGTAAAGCGTTAACCACAGCTTGTAATAAGACGCGGTGCGGTTTTGGCTGCTTTTTGTTTTTTTTGAACATGCTGTAAATTTAAGGTTTTTGCCTGGCTTTAGGACTTTATTTTTTTGTTATATTTACCTATTACCAATCTTGTATTTTATGAAACATTTTTTCCTGTTTTTGATTATCACAACCTCTCCGTTATTAGCTCAGAACAAAAAACGTATTTTATTAAAAAACGCAACGGCTCATATTGGAAACGGCCAGATTATTGAAAACAGCCTTCTAGCCATTAAGGATGGGAAAATAGACATGATTTCAGACGCACGACTGGTGAGAATAGACATGAGCCAGTTTGATACGACCATTGATCTTTCAGGAAAACATATTTATCCGGGCTTAATTGCACCGAATTGTATTTTGGGATTACAGGATAGGCAAACCAGTGATTATGCGGAAGTGGGCGACTACAACCCTCATATCAGAAGTTTGATCGCCTACAACGCGGAAAGCAAGATCCTGGAAACGGTTAAAGCAAATGGAGTACTCTACACTCAGTCTACCCCACGTTACGGTGTGATCAGTGGAATGTCTTCCATTATGGCAACCGATGGATGGAACTGGGAGGATGCAGTGTTGAAAGCAGACGATGGCGTTCATATGAATTTTCCTAACTCTATTCAAAAACATGGCTGGTGGGCAGAGCCTCAGCCAAGTGAAAAAAATTCGAAGTATACAGAACAGCTCAATGACCTGACTGCTTTTTTTGAAAATGCCCTGGCTTATTACAATACAAAAAATGTAACGGAAAAAAATTTACGCTTTGAAGGAATGAAAGGCATTTTTGACGGCACTAAGAATTTATACATTCACACGGACTATGTAAAGGATATTATCAGTGCGATTAATTTCTGCAAGCATTTTAATATTAAAAAAATGGTGTTGGTGGGTGGTAAAGACAGTTATAAAATTACCAAGCTGCTGCGCGAGAATAAAATCCCGGTGATGTTGAATCGTTTGCATGACTTACCTGATTTACCGGAAGCTGAAACGGATCTGATTTACAAATTGCCGTATCTGCTGCAAAAAGATTCAGTGATGTTTTGCCTGCAAAACCAGGGTGATATGGAAGCAATGAATGCCCGTAACATTGCTTTCTTAGCCGGAACAGCTGCGGCTTACGGGTTAACTAAAGAACAGGCTTTGCAAAGCATCACGCTTAGCAGTGCAAAAATTCTTGGAGTTGATCAATGGATTGGAAGTATTGAAACCGGAAAGCTTGCGTCCATTGTTGTATCTGAGGGAGATATTTTGGACATGAAAACTAATCGTATTATTTTGGCTTTTATAAATGGCAGAAGTATTTCGTTAACTAATTTTCAGAATGACCTGCATAAAAAGTATTCGAATAAATTGGGGATCAAAGAATAAATTCTTTACTCACTGATATCGCAAATTGTCGAAGATTCTTTTCATGAATACTCCGCGTTAATCAGCGAAATCTGCGAGAAGCTGAATTTCAGGCTCTGGCCCAAATAAAATACACAATGAAGTTTACCATTAAATCCAACCTTATTGATCTTGTTGCTAAAGATATTTATGCTGCTGAGGTCGTTATTGAGAACAGTAAAATAGTCTCCATCACAAAAATTTCGGAAAAACTCGCCACTTATATTTTACCGGGCTTTATAGATGCGCATGTGCATGTGGAAAGCAGTATGTTGGTGCCGACTGAGTTTGCACGTATTGCAGTGACACATGGAACTGTGGGTACAATATCCGATCCCCATGAAATTGCTAATGTATTGGGCCTGGCAGGAGTGGAGTACATGATTGATAATGCGAGACAGGTGCCGTTCCATTTTTATTTCGGAGCCCCTTCCTGTGTACCGGCTACCAATTTTGAAACGGCAGGAGCTGTTATTGATTCAAATGATATTGATAAATTGTTAGGAAAGAAAGAAATTGTGTACCTGGCAGAGATGATGAATTTCCCGGGAGTTATTTTTAAAGACGAAGAGGTTTTGAAAAAACTTGCTTTTGCAAAAAAACACAGTAAACCAATTGATGGGCATGCACCCGGTTTAATGGGCGAACAGATGAGAACCTATTTTGATGCCGGCATTACCACCGACCATGAATGCTTTATGTATGAAGAGGCTTTGGAAAAGCTGAAACACGGAGTAAAGATTATGATCAGGGAAGGAAGCGCCGCTAAAAATTTTGAGACACTAATTCCATTACTGGATCATTTTCCTGATCAGATTATGTTTTGTTGCGATGATAAACATCCTGATAATTTGATGGAGGGCCATATCAATCAACATGTGAAACGAGCCCTGGACAAAGGACATGATTTGTATAATGTATTGAGAGCATCTTCCTATAATGTGGTGAAGCATTATCAACTGCCCGTTGGTTTATTGCAGGTTGGTGATCCGGCAGATTTTATTGAAATTGATTCGATCGATAATTTCAATATTTTAAGAACATATATCAGCGGAACCCTGGTTGCCGAAAAAGGAAAATCATTACTCCCTGTTTTGGATGCGCCGGTAGTTAACAATTTTAGCTGCAGTTTAAAACAACCGTCAGATTTTAAAATTAGAACGGAAGGTGAAACCATTCGGGTGATTGAAGTACTCGAAGGTCAGTTAATCACCAACGAAGTTTTTGCGGACACTCATATCGTTGATGGGTATGCAGAATCAAACACAGAAAATGATATA
>JAJNBG010000040.1 GCA_021155905.1 Bacteroidota bacterium | reverse complement strand
TTTTTAGGTGTCGGTGCCGAATAGCTACTGCCTGTAGAACACACCCCGCATGTTCCTCCATTACTACAATGAGCACATCTGCTACAATTTCTGCAAGCGGAACATGATGAACTGCCGGTACATCTTCCGCCACACCCTTCGGCTTTACTCTCCCTGGTAAAGAAAAAGAAAGCTGTTATTGCAGCAAATAGGACAATGACTATTAATGTTATCTTTTTCATAGTGTATATATATAGCTAAGTTCAGCCAAATTATACATACCGCCAAATTAATTCTGGTTGTATTTTACTACTTTAAAAAACAAACGATGTTATTCATCCATAAAACCAAATTATTTACCATAAGATAACACATAATGATTATAAATTGCATGAGATTGAAGCTCTTGTAGGAATTAAGGTCATGGAGGATGGTGCTAATAAGCCTCTGGTTGTCAGAGGTGTAATAAAATCTACAGGAGAAAAAGATGATTTTTTAGTTAAGCTTAATACTTCGGAACGCATGCATCCAGGAGCAAGATGCTTTGAATATCTTGGTGCATGTATGGCAAAAGAGTTGGATCTATCGCCGGCTGAGCCAGTTATAATCGAAATAACTACTGAGTTTATTGAAGCAAGTATTGGTAAACCCTGGTGGAAAATGGCTAAGGAAAGTTTAGGGTTGAATTATGGATGTTATTTTGTGGAGGGTGGGAGAAATTTTGCCAATGGAGAATCATTAACAGCTGCTCAATATAAAGAAGCGCAAAGTATTTTTGCATTTGATATTTTTGCTAGTAATTCTGATAGAAATAATTTGAAGCAAAATATGGTAACAGATGGAGAAAATATATTGATTTTTGACCATGAACTGGCCTTTGGCTTTATATTTGATCTATTTAGTGGAAACAATACTACTCCCTGGATTATTACAGAACGTGATCGAGAATGGGTAGAAAAACATTACTTTTATCCTCATTTAAAAGGAAATGTAATAGAGTTTGAGGGTTTTGTTAATAAATTTGTTAACTTAGATGCTGGGTTCTGGACCAAAGTTGATGGTAATTTGCCACATCTTTGGAAGGTACAACATATTGAAACAATAAAAAATAGAACGCAAGCGTTTGTAGAGAATAAAGAACTATTTATTGAACAACTTAAATCAATATTAAAGTAGTAGGAGCTTTACAATGACCACTCGATTAAAATATCAGTATCAACTAATCAGATACGAACATGACCAGGTAACTGGAGAGTTTGTTAATGTAGGACTTGTGTTGTGTAGTGCTGGAAGTAAATATTTACGATGTAAAGTAGTTAGTAAGTATTCAAGGATTTCAAATTTCTTTAATCAAGCCGCTGATTATTCATCTTTACATAAAACACTTCGATTTATAGAAACCACTTTAAATAAGAAAGGGGCTGAATTAAATGAGTTATTTATTTCAAATCAGGGATCTGTTTCTATAAATACTTTTACTACACAGATTTTGCCTAAAGATGATAATTCGTTATATTTTGCTGAAGTAAATTCAGGGGTAGATTATAACTTGGATGGTGCTTTTGATGATATATTTAGTCGTCTTGTAGATCATTACAATATTGAAAATACTCAAAAAATAATTTCGGATAATATAGTATGGTCGAAATATTATAAGACTTATTTTGATAAATACGGCGTTTCTGCTAAACTTAAACCTCATAAAGTAAAAACATCCACTGATGAGTTTACTTTTGATAAATCATGGAAAAATGGAAGCTGGCATTGTTTTCAAGCCCTTTCATTATCTTTAAAGAAAGTGGATTCAATAAAAAATAAATTATATAAGTGGTCTGGAATACTCGATAACCTTGAGAATACAACAGAACATTTACATTTGTATTTTCTGACGTCTGATATTGAAAAACATAAAGATTTAAAAACTTTTTTTGAGAATAATATTACTAGACATCAAACCGGAAACCTTCAAATTACATTGGTTACTGAAAAAGAAGCCGAAAAGTTGGCTCAAACAGTACAACGAGAAATTGTTGAACACGAAGGATAATTTACTATTTATTTAATCAATAATGTCTGAGGCTTTCATTTCGAATGCTGCTGCAATTGAGAATAAAATTGGTAGTCCAAATCCCATCTCACCTTTTTCGATTCTTTGAATAGTCCTTATGTCTACCTCACAGGCATCTGAAAGAGATTGTTGGGTCATCTTTTTTGATTCCCGGATCTTTTTGATCTTCTTTCCTATTTTTTTAAATTCAGAACTATAAGTCTTTTGCACGCTCTAAGGTGCTAAAGAGTTAATTATTTGTTTACGACATTCATGCCGTAAAGTGAATTTTTTTTAATACCTTTACAGTCTAACTGTTAAAAATAAAAACTCATGAAAATCAAGGTAATGATGGCTATTCTGGCAATAGCTGTGGCATTCACAGGATGTCAAAAGCCAGAAAAAGGAGAAGCAGGTACTCCAGGAAAAGACGGCAATGCAAATGTAAAATCGATCACCCTGAATGTAACTGGCTGGAGTTGGGATGCAACTAATTATTGGCGTTATTCTTCATGGACTAATGTTTCAATATTAAGTCAAGATGTGATTGATGGTGGAGCTGTCATGTTATATCAGAAATTAAGCACAGGTGAATATATTGCTTTACCTATTACTGCAAATCTGAGTAGTACCGTACAGGAACATGATTTCTTTTTTTATGGAACAAATACTCTTAAAATCATTATTGAAAAATCGGACTTAACTGATCTTAATCCTCCAGGATATACATACAAATTGGTTTGTATTCCAAAAGCGGAAAGAGTAATAAATCCTGACGTTAATATGTTGGACTATAGGGAGGTTAAACAAGCTTATAGTTTAAAAGATTAATTCTATTTAATGGTGATGATGTCTACAATGCACTTTGCATCTGTGGTAGAAAGCTGCTATGCAACTAAAATAGAAAGTACTGATCATAAACTAACGTCTGGCCCTTGGATTTATAGAGAACATATCGGATCAGTTATTCTTGCTATAAAACCAAGTAGAAAAACATTTTTTGATCCTGGATTTAATTTTGAACCAGAACAAGTTAGATTATTCACCTTGGCTTTAAATATTAAGGTATGTTATCATGAGAGTAAATTGCTCTTTATAATGGACGCTTATTTTAATCATCCTAGCATTTCTAAGGAAATTAAAAAAGGTCTTAAGGAAATGGGAACTCCGTTTCCTATGAGTAGAAAAAGAGTTATTTCAGAATTGCTAATTAATGATATAAATGAAACTACAAAAGTCAAGAGACGCTTTAATGCCCTTTTTAAAGGAACTCTCAAGGACTTTTCGTTGGTAAGTGGATAAATATCGCAGATGCGTTTTCGGGCGTTTATTCATGGCGGCTTCTGTAGTGCAGAAGAAAAATGATGAGTCTGCAACGCGTTCTTTGTTTCCCGGTTTAAGTACCTAAAACTTTTAATCTGCCGACGGCTGAGCTATGGAACGCTAAGGATTGAACGTTGAATTTGCAAGGTCTTGAGAAATCTCAAGATTTTGCAAAATCGCCGGGAAGTGTAAACTGGTATATAAGCTCCTGTTTGTATCTGAATAGAACCAATTGTAGTCGTTTGCGGTCGAATAATTAAATGCTGAAAAAGCCCTGAAATCATTAATTTCCAGGACTTTTCGTTTTGTATAATTATTGTTTTATAATTTTTTGAATTTCTGATTTTCCTGAATTTTCAGTTGATATTTTTAACATATAGAGGCCGTTTTTTAAACTGCTCATGTTTAATTCCAAGTGATTTTTGCCTGCATCTACGCTTTGCTGCTCACCAATAATTGTTTTACCCATAAAGTCAATTACTTCGATGTAAGCAATATCTGGTTGGGAAGTAAACAAGTTAAAATATACATTTTCATTAGTTGGATTTGGATGTAAATCACTAATGTATGTTTCAATCTTTTCAGACGATTCAAGACTGATAGTAGGGGAGTATTCGGCCTCGCCGGAGAAGTCGACCTGTTTTAGCCTGTAATAATTGATCTCATTGCTGACAAATGAATAGTCCTCATATTGATAATGCTTGTAATTTACAGAATTACCGGACCCGTTTATTTTAGTTATCTCTATCCAGTTTATGCCATCACGTGATCTTTCGAGAACAAAATAATCGTTATTGATCTCAGATGCTGTGGTCCATTTAATTAAATTATATCCTTTTTCTTTATGACCAGTAAAAGATAACAACTCAATTGGTAAGACGGCACATCCTAATGATGCACCATTACTTAACTGCCAGCTTAAGTTAAATGGTGAGCTGGTAGAGTTCCAGTTATCCAGGAATAAAATATATTTTTGACCGGCTGTTACATTAATGGATGACACCCATCCATTTCCTCCCGCGCCTTCTTCAATATCACCCGCGCCATTTCCTAAGCCGGTATTTCCTGCTGATGAATTGGCAGCCGATGCTGCTGAACAACGCAGCGGCGTTCCGGTTGGAGGACAAGGCAAACTTGTGTACGGTCCGAAAATTGCCCAATCGTAATCAGTTGAAGACGTGGCGGGCGCGATGGTCATTCCAATAGTTCCGCTGGCTGATGGCGAAAAGAAATACCAACTTGATTGATGTTCAGCAGATCCATCATCTGTGTCTCCATAATTGTTCAAACAACCTAAGTTTCCTAAGCCCATGTTCAAATCATTATAATTGCCACTGCCTAAACTCGCACCTCCAACAGATTGATTACTGCAAATGGTTATAGCGCCGGTACAATCTTGTTGAACTCCGGTTTCCGGTGATACACCACAGGTTCCGCAGGATATGTTGGCCGCCCATCCCGCAGCAGTTGTGGCACCGTCTGAACTAAATATGAATGTTAAACATCCGGTGGTATTTACACTTGTTGCTGTTATGCTACCAGGGGATGCGGCTGTAAAAGAAGATCCTAACAGCATTGGAGCAGAAGTTGAATTACCGTCATAAACAGACAGGTAATCGAAATTGTCCTCTAGATTAAATGATGTGAAAACGGCCTTGATGCATTGACCGGCTGAGGAAGGACAAAAAACAGTTGTTCTGGCTTCAGAATTTGAATATCCAGAGCCTGATCCTCCGCTGTCATAGAATGTCGCACTACAAAGTGTGTAATTGCCCGTTGTGCCATTAATCACAGGAGGCGGAGCAGCAATACACGAAATTGTTGCTACCCATCCGGAATAAACAGAACCACCATCTGATCGAAATCGAAAGGTTAAGCAACCAGAGCTATTACTTGCGCTGGCACTAACGGTTCCCGGAGATCCTGTCCCTGCATAACTGCCAATCTGAGTTGCGGCAGTTGAATTCCCATCATAAATGGTTAAACGGTCATAGGTTGCACTCCAGTTTTCAGTACTGAAGGAAGTAAAAGCAACCTGAATTACCTGGCCCGCGGTTGCCGGACAAAAGGTAATGGTATAATCTTCATTGTTCCCGTAATTTCCAGTTCCTCCTGCGTCGTAAAATGTTCCCGAGCAAGTACTAATAGTTCCTCCAGTATTGATGTTGTAAGTTTGAGCATTCAGAACAATAGTAAAAAGGCAAATAAAAATAAATCCACATGTTTTTATAATCCGTTTCATGTTCTTTATTTTGTTAAATGTATCGGTAATTTATAGGTCAATTCATTAATAGACAGAAGTGTTAGTTTAAAACCGTATTTACTAAAATGTCTGACGTAACGTTTTGATTTTTGCCTTAAGTATTCGTATTGAGAAACATCAAAATCAGAAATAGCAATTGGATTGCAACTGTTGCATGCGTATGGTTCAAAAATAAATGAGGATGTATAGTAATACCGGATGCTGTTGTACTTTACCGTATCGGATGCCTGTAAAGATTGTAACTCAGGAACTGAGTAATGGTTAAGGATAACCGGGTTTTGATATGGATTATGCTTTTGGCCCTTGCATAATAAAACAGATAAATAAAATAGAATAGAAAAAAACGCTTTCATCAAAATAAGGTTGTTATCCAAAATTAGAAGTTTTTATGAAAAACTAATTTTTTGAATTCTTACTCTAAATGAGAAACCGGCTAATTTAAGATGTTATTTATGTACCGTTATATAGTTGCAATTGAGAGCTCAAGGTCAAAATATTGCGATCGGTGTAACTGGAGAAGGCTTGCAATTGATAACAGATAAAAAAAGTTATCTGAATTAACAGATGAAACCGGCATCAATTAATTAAATAATTGTGGAAATTTAAGGCCTCAATCTGGCCCTTAGGGTAACAGCACAAATCACAGATGTGATGGTTCCTAAAAATAAATTTTTAAAAACAATACTGGTGCATTCTTTAAACAGAGTCACCTGTCCTATTTCTTTTTGAATGAGATTCGGTATTTCAGCCTCAGTGATTTTTAAATGCCCGTTTTTTATTTGTGTTTTTGCTAATTCAAATCCATAAGTTTGGATAAAATTGATTTTGTAAGCTTTAAAATCTACCGTAAAAAAGATCATTTGGAAAATCACCAAAATAACAGTGCTGAACACAATAAATTTTAATCCTTCTTTTACCGCGTCCTTCCCGCCAATATTGCCATGATACATTTCTTTTTTTGCGTATAGCATGGCTAACACACAAAATGGAATGATCATTAACCAGCCAATAATGGTAACCGTATTGATGTAATTGATAAAGCCACTATAAAAGGTAATGCAGGTTGCAATAATAATCAGTGTGCTATAAACGACCGGGTATAAAAACGATTTTGGATTCATGCCTAACGATTCATTCCAATTAAAAACTCTTCGTTAGATCTTGTTTTGCTTAACTGGTTTAATAAAAACTCCATCGCTTCAACAGGATTCATATCCGATAGATGTTTTCTCAGAACCCATAGTCTTTGTAAGGTTTCCTTATCCAATAATAAATCATCTCTACGGGTAGAAGAAGAAGAAAGATCAACAGCCGGGAAAATACGTCTGTTTGCAATTTTTCTGTCCAATTGCAATTCCATATTACCTGTACCTTTGAACTCTTCGAAAATTACCTCGTCCATTTTAGAGCCTGTTTCTGTTAAAGCAGTCGCAATAATGGTTAAGGAGCCTCCGTTTTCAATTTTACGGGCAGCTCCAAAAAAACGTTTTGGCTTTTGTAAAGCATTTGCTTCCACACCACCGGATAAAACTTTTCCACTGGATGGCGCAACTGTATTATAAGCACGTGCCATACGCGTGATACTGTCCAATAAGATCACCACATCATGCCCGCATTCTACCATACGCTTTGCTTTTTCCAAAACAATGTTGGCAATCTTAACATGTTTTTCAGCAGGTTCATCAAAAGTAGAAGAAACAACTTCTGCTTTTACACTACGCGCCATATCTGTTACCTCTTCAGGACGTTCATCAATTAATAAGATAATTAAATAAACTTCAGGATGATTATAGGCAATCGCGTTTGCGATATCTTTCAATAAAACTGTTTTACCTGTTTTTGGCTGTGCTACAATTAATCCACGCTGACCTTTACCAATAGGAGCGAACATATCAATGATACGTGTACTGTTATTCTGTAAAGGATGTCCGGTTAATTTTAATTTTTCAGATGGGAACAATGGAGTTAAATAATCAAAAGGAACCCTGTCCCTGATATAGGAAGGTTCGCGTCCGTTAATTTCTTCTACTTTCACTAAAGGAAAAAATTTCTCGCCATCTTTTGGGGGACGGATACCTCCTCTAACAACATCACCGGTTTTCAATCCAAATAATTTTACCTGTGACTGAGAAACATAAATATCATCCGGAGAACTTAAGTAATTGTAATCAGAGCTTCTTAAAAATCCATAACCATCAGGCATCATTTCTAAAACACCTTCACCAATCGCAATACCATCAAAATTATAATATACGCGTTCTGGTTTTGGCTGATGTTTGTGTTCCTGTTCTTTTTGTTCATGCATTTCCATGCCATCCGGAGTCTGAGGTTTTTCTTCAGCTTCTATGTTAATGGCCAGATCGTTATTCACAACCGGCTTTATTTCAGGTTGTTCTTTTTGTTGATATTGTTGTTGTTGTTGTTGTTGTTGTTGTTGTTGTTGTTGAGGCTTGTGATGATGCACAGGAACTTTACGAACCTGTTCTTCTTTTCTTTCAACTGCACCTTGTCGTGTCGGTTTTTCAGCGAATGGCTTAGACTCAACTATTCTTTCAACAGGTGCTTCTTCAAATAACGTTTTTTCTACTATTGGTGCTCCTTCAACCGGTTTTTGAATCCTTGGTTTTTTCACCTTTGAGTCAGTCGCCGGTTTAATAGCAGAACCTGCAGACACGTCTTTTTTTGGAAATTGAGCGGCAATTTTCGTGGCCATTTCTTTATCGTTTGCCTGGGCATCAATAATTTTAATAATCATATCCGGTTTTGCCTTAAATCTAATGCTTCAAACATAGTTATGTTTAATAAGGGGAGTAATAATTAAAAAGAGTTTATTATTTTAATTGCTTGTTGTTGTGATTTCAGGATTACAAGAAAATGCAAATCCCATTTTTGATGCTACAAGTATAAGCATTAATTTTAGATTACAAAATATTTTGACCGAATATTTATGGTCAAAAACGACAGCGTTTTAATCAAATAAAATATCTTTGCCACATGAGTAAATTCTTGATTGTTGGCTTAGGAAACATTGGTGATGAGTATGCAAACACCCGACATAACATTGGTTTTGATGTTGTAGATTTTTTGGCAAAAGAAAATGATCTGAAATTTAAATCCGACCGGTTAGCGGATGTGGTGGAATTTAAATATAAAGGCAAACAATTGGTCCTGATTAAACCAACAACTTACATGAACTTAAGTGGTAAAGCAATAAACTACTGGATGCAAAACGAAAAAATTCCTCTCGAAAATGTCCTGGTGATTGTTGATGAATTAGCCTTGCCGTTTGGTAAAATACGTCTGGGACCAAAAGGCAGCGATGGTGGGCATAATGGTTTGAAAAGCATACAGGAAACACTAAACACCAATCAGTATCCACGGTTAAGGTTTGGGATTAGCAGTGAATTTAATAAAGGCAGCCAGGTAAATTATGTGTTGGGGAAATGGAATGATGAAGAGAAAAAAACACTAAATGAGCGAATCAAAATAGCCGCTGATGCAGTGAAGGCTTTTGCATTTATTGGTTTGCCAAGATGCATGAATGAGTTTAATACAAAATAAATTTTAGTTGTCCCGCTGATCTCGCAAATTATCGCAGTTTTTTGCTGCTTATCGATTTATAAACCAGCCGGATATCTTTAACTCTGCGAGCTTCTGCGCAATCTGCGGAAAACAATCTAAATCTCGTACCTTGCTAATGGGGTTACATTTAAATCGCAGAACTCCTGTTTTAAAAACTTATAATAGCCTGTAATGGCAATCATGGCAGCATTATCAGTGCAGTATTCAAATTTGGGGATATAGGTTTGCCAGTTTTGTTTTTGACCCAATAAGTCAATTTCTTTTCTTAAGCCCGAGTTGGCAGATACTCCGCCTGCAATCGCAATTTGTTTGATACCGGTTTCTTTACTGACTCCCAATAAATTTTTAAGTAGATAGTTAATGAGATGTGCCTGGTAAGATGCGCAGATATCATTCAGATGTTCTTCGATGAAGTTTGCATTTTTCTTTGTTTGTTCCTGTATAAAATATAAGAAAGCAGTTTTTACACCACTGAAGCTATAGTTGTGATTTTTAAGATGTGGCATAGGAAATTTATATTTGGTTGAATCCCCTGATTGCGCATATTTATCTATTAAAGGACCTCCTGGATAAGGCAAACCAAGTATCTTCGCTGCTTTATCAAAAGCTTCACCCACCGCATCATCTTCTGTTTCAGCCAGTAATTCAAAATTCAGATAATCTGTGATTTTTACAATCTGTGTGTGACCACCACTGACAGTTAAACATAGAAATGGAAAGGATGGCGTTTTGTTTTCCAAGTTTAAATTGTCTTGTTCTTGGATAAAATGCGCTAAAATATGTCCTTGCATATGATTCACTTCAATCAACGGAATATTAAGCGCTAATGATAAAGACTTCGCAAAAGACAGGCCCACCAATAAACTACCGCTTAATCCTGGTCCTCTGGTAACAGCGATCGCGTTAAGTTGTGAGAGTTGTATGTTTGCTTTTTTCAATGCGGCATCAACTACAGGCACAATGTTTTTCTGATGATCTCTGCTGGCAAGTTCAGGAATAACTCCACCATATTGTTCATGGATCTTTTGGTTGGCTGTAACATTCGATAATAATATATTGTTTTTAGTAACAGCACAAGAAGTATCATCACAGCTTGATTCAATGCTTAAAATAAAAATATCATTCCCGGTTTGCATGTTTATTTTCATTTTTTATTCTTACCGATTAACTCAATAACTTAGGCTATATTAACGTTATAGTTTTAGGTTATTTCGTTATTTTTATCCGCAGTGAGTAGATTTGGTAAAATTACAAGAATATTATTGAAAACAGTCTTGTTTTCACTGCTTCTTATTGTTGTTTTTTTAAATGTATTATACCTCGCTGTTCAAACCGAATCATTTCAGACATGGGCAGCCCATAAGTTAACAGCTTATTTAAGTAAAGAGCTTGATGCGAAGGTTGATATTCGCCGGGTAAAAATTTCACTGATCAGGAACGTTACTCTGGAAGGCGTGTTTGTCAGTGATAAACATCATGATACTTTGGTTTACGGTAAAAACATCAGTGTGGATGTGAGCGGATTTAATTATCGGGAAAAGCGACTGAATCTGGATGATGTAAGTTTAAATGGTGTAAAAGTCAAATTATTAAAATACAAAAACGAGGAAGATTGGAACTTTCAATACCTGGTAGACTATTTTGCTCCCAAAGATAGTATACGAAAAGACACAATTCCATTTCCATGGAAGCTTACGTACGGAGATTTAAATTTAAACAATGTAGACTTTACTTATCACCTGTTGCGTGATACCAATCGGGTGGTCAACAACATGAATTACAACCATATTCATGTGTCCGAGGTGTATGGAAATTTATCAGAATTTGATTTTAGAAAGGATACTATTTTTGCCCAGGTAACTAATTTAAGAGCGAAGGAACAAAGCGGCATTGAAATAAAAAACCTCACAACAAAAGCTCGCATATCTTCAACCGAACTGAGGTGCGACAGTATTTATTTAAAAACAGCTAATAGTTTGGTAAAAGGAAAATTATCATTCAAGTATGATCAGTGGACCGATTACCAGGATTTTATTAATAAGGTTTATATCAAGGGCAAATTAACGGACAGTACTTATGTGAGCTTTAAGGATATTGCTTATTTTTCAGAAGAACTCAATGGATTTGAAGAAGTAATTTATTTGAATGGTAAGGTCAGAGGATTTGTGAATGACCTGAGTGGTACCGGTATGCATATGAGGTACCGAAACAATACTGAATTTATTGGTGACATGAGCATCACAGGATTGCCTGATATTGATAAGTCTTTTATACATTTTGATGCAGAAAGATTAGCGACCTCAAAATCAGATCTTGAAAAATTTCCTGTACCGCCGTTTGATAAACCAACCTATTTAAAACTGCCAAAGGAAGTAGGAAAGCTTGGGGTCATTTCCTACAAAGGAAAGTTCGATGGCTTTATTTCAGAATTTGCAACCTATGGTACCTTTAAGACTGATGTTGGAAATATTAAAACAGATTTAAGGTTAAAAAATAATTCCAAATCAGGTATTGTTGAGTATTCCGGCTCTGTGACCACCTCTAATTTTTATTTGTCGAGATTATTTCCAGATGTAAAATTTGTGGGGCCAATTTCACTTACAACCAAAATAAAAGGTAGAGGCCTTACCCAAAAAGAACTGGATGCAACTTTTGATGGCGTGGTTAGATCTGTTTCTTATAACGGATACCAGTATAACAATGTCAAGCTGGATGGATTATTCAGGAACCAGATTTTTACCGGTTATGTCGTTAGTAAAGACACAAACGCCAATTTTGATTTTAACGGTACTATGGATTTTAACAACAAAGTTCCAAAGATGGATTTTATCTCCACTATTAATAATTTCGATCTTGAGAAAACACACTTTTCTACACCGCAATTAAACGGAAAAATATCTTCCCAGATATTGATCAATTTGAATGGCAACAGCATTGATAATTTGAGCGGTTTAATAAATTTTGACAATACGATTTATACTGCAAAAGATAAAGTGTACACTCTAAGCAGTTTTAACTTAGAACTGGATCAGGCAACTTCCGTTAAGAATATTAAGTTGAATTCCAGTGTTGCAAATGTTCAATTAAGTGGACGATACAACCTGAGCACTTTACCGGACGCATTTAAGCAATACCTGAATGAATATTTTCCAACCTTTGTTCAGTCTAAGTCAAAATATATTTATAGCGACAAAGCAGATGTTTCTGTCAAGATCAAAAATTTCACCATCATAAAAGAGCTGTTTGTAAAAGATTTAATGATCAGTCCGAATACATTAATCGAAGGATCTTTTGATGCTTCTATCAACTATCTGTATCTAAAAACCAATAGTACGCTTATTGATTATTCAGGAATTAAATTCAGGGATAATAATATAAGTGTTAATTCTCTCCCAAAGGGGGTTTCATTTGCCTATAATGCCAAAGCAATTAATGTGTCGGACAGTTTTGCTTTTAAAAATCCAAGCGTTGAGTTCATAGCCGATGACAAGGTCACTAATTTTAATGTGAATTGGGATAATTTATTAAGTCCTAATAATGCCGGTGTCATAAGCGGTAAAGCTATTTTTGAGAATGCCAGGGCCACGGTTCTTTTTGATCAGATCAAGTATGTAGTTGAAGATAGCATTTGGCAAATTGTGAAAGCGAATCCGATTGTTATTGACACTTCTTTTTCAGTGCTAATTAATTCCCTGACATTTTATAACCAAAACCAGTTGATCACTATAGACGGTAAGTTGTCGAAAAATAGTAATGATAAGGTTGATGTGTTTATTCAGAATTTTAAACTGGAGCAATTAAACCCGTTTTTACAAAACTCAGATGTTAAAATCAGTGGTACGTTAACCGGAAATACCACTATTTATGGGACTTTTGGTAAAACACTTGTGTCCAGTGATATTGGGTTTACAGATCTGAAAATGAATAATAAGCTCATTGGGTACGGACAGATTAAGAGTGAGTATAATCCTGAGAAAGAATATGTCAACATTAATGGGTATTCTGCTTTTGCGAAGGATTTTGACGGGAACCTGATGAAGAATATCATTTTCGATGGATTCTATTACCCAAAGAAAAAAGAAGAAAACCTGGATATCACGTTTAAAGCCGAACCGTTTGATTTATCCTTGCTGCAACCTTTTTTGAAAGACATCCTCACATTTAAGGTTGGATTTTTGAACGGGCAAGGCAGGATAACGGGAACGCCAGACAAACCGGATATTAATGCAAAATTAAAATTTTTCAAATGTGTTATGGTGGTCGATTTTCTGAATGTTCAATACAGCGTCAATGGCGAAGTAGACATCATGCCGAAACAAATCAATTTTGAGAACATAGAAATACGTGATAAAATGGGTAATTCCGGAAGCGTGTATGGTAATATTTTCCATAATAATTTTAAAGACATGCGTATTGACTTTGATATCAATACGAGTAAATTGATGGTGTTAAATACAACGGCGGCTAATAATCCAACCTATTACGGAACAGCATACGCATCCGGTAATGCAGGTATTTATGGCTTCCTGGACGATATCAAAATGGAACTGAATATGAAAACAAATGGAGGCACTTATTTCTATATACCTCTTGATGGGCCCGCAGAGATTGGCAGTAATGATTTCATACGTTTTGTAACAAAGGATACCATCAGACCAATGGTAAAAAAAACAAGCTCGAATTTCTCATTGGATTTTAATTTAGAAGCTACGAGAGATGCTGAAGTCCAGTTGATTTTTGATGAAAAATCCGGGGATATTATTAAAGCAAGAGGCGACGGCCATTTGAATATGAAAATCAATTCAAAAGGTAAATTTGATATGTTTGGCGATTATGTGCTATCTACGGGAGACTACCTGTTTACCCTGGAAGATTTTGTGACCAAAAAATTTGAAATTCAAAAAGGAAGTTCTATTAAATGGAATGGAAACGTTTATAAAGCAAATATCGACATTGTAGCCAATTATAAACAAAGGGCTTCAATTAAACCACTGTTTCCAAATGATTCTATCAATAACTACAATAAACGGTTCCCTGTTGATTGTAAGTTATTTATGAAGGGTAAACTGACCTCTCCGGATATCACGTTTGGAATTGAATTGCCAACAATTGATGAAACAACCCGTTCAGCGATTAGAAGTATTTTGAGTGATGAAAACGAATTAAACAGACAGGTGTTTTCGTTATTGCTGTTGCGTAGTTTTGTTACGCCTGTTTCTGTTGCCGGTTCAGGGGGAATTAGCGCAGGGGGTGCCGCAGCTGCAACAGGTTCGGAAATGTTGAGTAATAAGATGAGTAATTGGTTAAACGGGGTAACAAAGGACATTGATATTGGCGTGAATTATAGGCCAGGTGGAACTCTGAGCAGTGATGAATTGGATCTTGCCCTTTCAAAACAGTTATTCAACAACCGGTTATCCATCGACGGAAATTTTGGTGTTGCAAATAATAATACCCAAAGCAGCACAACTGCAACTAAAAATAATAATTCACAGGTCACGTCGTTAGTTGATGTAACTATTGAATATAAATTATCTGAATCGGGCAGATACAGGGTGAAAGGTTTTAACCGGAGTAATGATAATACAGAAGCTGCAACAAGCGGAGGTCCGTTTACGCAAGGGGTAGGCATATTTTACAGGGAAGAATACGAAAATTTGAATGAACTGTATAAACGTTATCTTGCAAAGTTTAAGCGAAAGGATAAAAAAAAGTAACTAGTACTTCCTTTATTGTTTGCGGGATAATGCGGTTATTTTACTTCAATTATAAACTGTTTCACATCCGAGGTATCCTGGTATTTAATCAAAATAAAATTGAGAGTATCTTTTCCTTTATTTAATGTTCGGAAATTAAAATCAACACCGCCTTCATTACCTCTAAAAACGGACCCATAATAATCCAGAATTTTATCGTCGAAATGAGGGTTAATTTGCCACATGTAACCACTTGTATGATTCTCAGGTAAATTAATACGAAAATTTTCACCGATTCCCAGATCGTTTATAGATGGAGCCGTTTTGTCTGCTTTTTGATAATTACAACTGATCAGAAAAAAGAAAAGGAGAAATATGCAAGAAAATAGTTTCATTTTGTTTTAATATATGTTAAGTAACCCCAAATATAGGGCGATTAACGGCAATTTTAAGGTTTTTAAACAATTAAACGCCTGAATTTTTTGTAACTTTATATGGCATAAGATTTGAATAATATAAATCAAAAACAAAATAAAAATGAAAAAAATAAAACATATCGCAATTCTTGCATCTACTGTTCTGGCATCTGTGGCTTTATGTTCAGCGAGCTACTATATTTCCAACGAAGAAAAACTGGATCAGGTTATTACGGTTGAACATCCTCAAAAAGATATTCCAAGTAAACCAAATGAAGCCTTTAAAGAAGGTGAAATTCTGGCATTCCGTATACATTATGGAATGATGGATGCCGGGGAAATTGTAATGGAAGTGAAACCTGACTTAATTGAGGTGGCTGGACGAAAAGTATATCACGTGGTAGGTAACGGTTATTCCAAAGGCACGTTTGATTGGTTTTATAAAGTGCGCGACCGTTATGAAACATTTATAGACAAAGATGCCATGTTGCCATGGATGTTTGTCCGTAGGTGTGATGAAGGAGGATATATAATAAACCAGGATTACACGTTTAACCATTATACTAATAAGGTGGATGTAGGAAGCGGTGAGAAAGTAGACGTTCCCTCTGGAACACAGGACATGATTTCAGCTTTTTATTCAGCCAGAAACCTTGATTTAACGAATGCGAAAGAAGGAGATGTATTTACTATTAATAGTATTGTAGACAAAGAACTCTGGCCTTTAAAGATCAGGTATGTGGGTAAAGAAAAAATCACTTGTGCTATAGGTACTTTTAACTGTGTGAAGTTCAGACCAATCGTTCAAAAGGGCAGAATCTTTAAACGTGAGGATGATTTAAATGTTTGGTTAACAGATGACAAAAATCATATTCCTTTAAGAGCACAGGCAAAATTGGTAGTTGGTTCAGTAAAGCTTGATATTGTGAGTGTTAAGAATCTTGCGAACCCAACTTCTGAGGTAAAGTAGGAAACCGGCAATAAATAATTGAAAGGATATTGTGTAAAATCAATATCCTTTTTCTATTTTTAGCCTTATGGAACTAAAGAAAGAAATAGTTGACAGAGTTAATCAACTTGAGGAAAAATTCAGCCTTGTTGGCCAAAGTCTCGATAGTTATTTAGACGGCCTGCTATTATCAAATTACCTAACGTATTGGGATTATATTCAGGTCGATACTTTATTGACATTACAAAATCCAAAAACCGATTTTCCAGATGAGAAAATTTTTATTATGTATCATCAGATTACGGAGCTGTATTTTAAATTAGCTCTGCATGAGATGGAACAAATTGGCCATAATGGTAAAAATGTTTTGCCAAACGGACATGATCTGGGCTGGAAAGATAAACTGGATGCTAATTATTTTGCCGAGAGAATTACACGAATCAATCGTTATTTTGAGTCGTTAACCAAATCCTTTGAGATTATGGTGGATGGGATGGAAAAAGAACAGTTCCTTCGCTATCGTATGGCCCTTTTACCTGCAAGTGGATTCCAAAGCGCACAATACCGTAAAATCGAAATTTGCGCAACAGACTTTTTTAATTTAGTGGATAAAGATGTCCGCTCATCTTTGGCAGGAAAGAATCCAAGTGTGGAAGAAATGTTTCAAAATATATATTGGAACAAAGGGGCGACTGAGTTATCTACCGGTAAAAAGACGTTGACTTTAAACCAGTTTGAAAAAAAGTATGGCGCTGAATTTATTGCATTAGCTAAAGAATACAAGGATAAGAACATGTGGGCTAAATATAAGTCTTTGTCAGAATCCGATCAGAAAAACCCTAAATTGATTAACGCTTTAAAGGAGTTAGATGTGAATGTAAACATCAACTGGCCTTTGATGCATTATAAAAGTGCGGTGAGGTATTTGCAACAAAATACGGAAGACATTGCCGCTACCGGAGGCACCAACTGGCAGAAATATTTACCGCCACGATTTCAGAAACGAATTTTTTACCCTGAAATCTGGACAGAGCAGGAACACGAGGATTGGGGAAAAGGCTGGGTTGAAACCAACGTTTTCCGGGCAGGAAGGTAATTACACAATAAACCGGGTTTTAGAGCGTTACTAACATATTGAAAAAAGCTTTTACATATATTTTAATTCTTGTCAATACTGCTGTTTTTGCTCAGTTGGGCGGGACTAAAGTATACAGCTTTCTGGAACTGCCGGTTCCGGCACGGTCAAATGCACTAGGTGGCGCTACGATGGCCATTTGGGATAAAGATGTCAATCTTGGTTATAGCAATCCCGCTTTATTGAATCCGGCCTGCGATAAACAACTGGCATTTAACTATGTTAATTATGTGGCGGATTTAAATTATGGTAATTTTTTATATGCCCGTCAGTTAAATAAGTATGGAACCTTTGCGGCAGGCTTGCAATACTTTAATTATGGAAAGTTTGATGGTCGGGATGAATACGATGAAGAGACAGGCACGTTTAGGGCCGCCGATTATTCATTGAATTTGTCTTTCGCTAAAACCATCGATAAAGACAGTACTCTTTCTTTGGGCGTGGCTTTAAAAACCATTTATTCTCATTATGAAGTGTATGACTCCTTTGGGAGCGCCATTGATGTTGGATTAACTTATCATAATAAAAAGCAATTCACGGTTTCATTACTGGCTAGGAACTATGGCCGGGTTTGGGATCACTACTATTATACAAGCGAAAAGGAAAAATTGCCAACTGATGTTCAAATTGGATTCAGTAAAAGAATTCCGAAAGCGCCTTTCAGAGTTATTCTTCAATATGATCAGTTATTGAAATGGGATCTTACGTATGTAAATCCCCAGGACCAATCCAGTGATATCGATCCTTTTACGAATAAGCCGATTGTGAAAACCGCAAAACAAAAACGTAACGAAAAAGTTAAAACGGGACTTGACAAATTTGGAAGACATTTAACAATTGGAACAGAAGTAATTTTAGGTAAAAACTTTATGCTCCGAATCGCTTATAATTTCCGAAAAGGAAAAGAAATGGCTTTACCGGATGTGAAAAAAGCAAATGGTTTGTCTCTCGGCTTTGGGTTTAAAATCTCTAAATTCCATTTGGATTATGCTTTTTCTAAATACGCTTTAACCGGCAATTCGCATACGATTGGGATTACGACTAACCTCAATTATTTTAATAAGGCCACTAAATAATCAGGCTTTCTTGGCATCTTTCAATTTATTGCTGTAAATTTAAGCCATGAGGAATTTTAACGTTCGCGTCTATGGAATTTTAATACATGAAGATAAAGTATTGGTTTCAGATGAGCACATAAAGGGGATGAACGTCACAAAATTTCCGGGAGGAGGCCTTGAGTTTGGAGAGGGTACGATTGATTGTGTAATCCGGGAGTTTAAAGAGGAATTGGCCCTGGATATTGAGGTAATTTCTCATTTTTACACGACTGATTTTTTTGTGAATTCTGCATTTAGTGTCAATAACCAGGTGATTAGTATTTACTATTTGGTTAAAACGAAAGAGCATTTCGATCCCAAACAAACAAGCTTTAAGATCTCTAAAAAACCGTTTGATTTTGAGAAAAAAAAAGAAGGTGGACAGTCTTTGCGTTGGATCAACCTCGATAAAATTTCGGAAAACGATTTTACGTTTATCATCGATAAACGGATTGGGGACATGCTTTACAATAACCTAAAATAGTTACTACTTCAAATCTAATTCCGGTTCGGTTGCACCTTCATTCAAATTGGTAGTTGTTGTGGCATTAATGGTGGGAAGTATCTCAGATCTTACTTTTCTGGTTCTTTTCTTTTTTTCAGTCCTGATCGGAGTTTCTTTTTTAGGTTCAATAGTTGAAACCGCGACTTCTTTAGGCTTTTCTTCTGTGGTTTTAACAGGCTCTTCTTTTTTTACTTCAGGTATTGATATAACCGCTGGTGAGGTCGTTACAATTGCCGCGGAAGTCTCCGTGTTCAAAGCAGAGTCTTTTACGACAGGAATCACTTTGTTCTCTTTAGGCTTTTCAGTTTTTTCGACAATTACTTCCTGTTTTTCAAAATTATCAGGGTTCGCTACCAAAGGAGTTTCTTTGTCAATCGATTCTTTTTTCTTGAAATCAACAAAGCTAAATAACATGGCCGATAAACCTCCGATTAGGGCGACAAATAGTACCGGTACTACAATAGAACGGCTAATGCTAAGATTAAAAGAAGGAACCAGTTGACCAATGGATACAGATGATTTTGTATCAGTACCCGTCAAACTCTCAAATTTACTCCATAATGCGTCATTACCTTCCAGTTCTGCATCCTGCATCATAATTCTGATCTGACGTTCATCTAATTCGTAACTAAACTGGCTGCTCATCATTGCTTAATTTTAAATTCCGTTCAATAGTTTTTTGCAAATTAAACCGAGCTTTCTCTAAATTAGATTTAATACTTTGTTCGCTGGTGTCTAATAATTCGGATGCCTGGGCAAGAGTATAATTGTCGATTACATGTAAATTGAATACCAATCGTTGCGAAGGCACCAGGGCCTGTATGGATTTTAATAAAACGTCATGGTTTATATTCTTGAGATCAATGAATTTACTGTCTAAAAACAGATCGTAAGAAGTTTCTTTATATTCAACCGCTTTTACCGTACTGGCAACGTAATATTCATTGCGGATACCTTTAAGGTAGGTCACTGCAAAAGTGATGAATTCATTTTTAATAAATTCATCGAGGGTCAGTATATTTTGTGCTTTGAATTGTGGTAATTTTGAAAATATGTGTGAAAAACCATTTAATAGAACCTGCTCAGACTGGGATGCGTTTTTGGAATACCTTAATGAAATGTAAGAGAGTTTTCCAACGTAAGTATCAAAAAACTGTTTTCTAGCAGTTTTGTCGTTTTTGATACATGCCGATCGTTTTTGATACATGCCGATATGAGTTCAGCTTGGGACATAAATTAGGTTTCTGGCTAATTTATACACAAATAATGAACAAATGGTTACGTTTTACTTAAATAATTTCACTTTATCGATGTAACTTATTGGAATTTTACGTCTCATCAGAAATTTTCCAACTTTCAGATTACCTTTTACTTCAATGTTACCTGATTTTTCCGAACCAAATAGTTTTAGTAAATCCATCGGATTCAGGGCACTCAAGTCAGAGTTTAATTTAAAAATGTAGACCTTTTCCGAGTTTCCGGCAATGCGCACTTTTTTATATAATCTAGCGTTTCCTAAATTCATTCCGCTAAAATTGATTGCAAATTCAGAAGGATAAATCGAAAATCCCATTTTATTAGGATTGTTTATTTTAATCCCAATTTCACCTTCCAGGTTTTCCCTTGTTATTTTTGTCATATTAAAGCTTTCCACATTCGAAACATTTAATTCTTCGAGTTGCTTGCACGAAAAAAGAAAAACAGATATAAGTATGAGGAGGGCTTTATATTTCATGGTGCAAGATTATAATTCTATTTTGAGATTAAGTTACAAATAAACAAAATCCTGTTTTAAGAATTGCTTTTAATTTTAGAATAGTTACCTTCGGATGGCATGTCTTTAGTTATTCAGAATAATTTTATCGTTTATAAATCATCGGCAGGAAGCGGAAAAACGTTTACGCTGGTGAAAGAATATTTAAAGCTTTCCCTGGCCGATAAGCATAATTTATCCAAAGCTTATAAGGGAATTTTAGCCGTTACGTTTACCAATAAGGCTGCTTCGGAAATGAAGTGGCGAATTATTAAAGCTTTAAAGGAAATCAGTTCCGGATCAAATGCCATGATCAGCCAATTGATTGCGGCTGAATTAATCATTTCAGAAAGTGAGTTAAAGAAAAGAGCGGAAATTGTTTTAACGGATATTCTGCATAATTATTCAGATTTTTCTATTGGGACCATTGATAGTTTTACACACCGTATTATCCGCACTTTTGCCCTGGATTTGAAACTACCGATCAATTTCCAGATTGAAACGGATTCTGATACGGTTTTTAAAAAAGTGATTTCAACCTTAATCAATAACCTGGGCAAGGATAAGTTAATTACAGATTATTTAGTGCAGTTTTCTTTGGCACAAATTGAAGACAATAAAAACTGGGATCCTGAGCAAACACTTGTAGAATTTATTAAAGAGATCAATAAAGAAGGAGTGAGTGATTTGGTGAACCAGCTAAGCGTTTTTAATATTTCCGATTTCGAGAGAATAAAGCAACAATTAAAATCTGTTACTAAAGCGCATGAATCTTTTTTAAAGACTCAGGGTGAAAAAGCATTGCAACAGATCAATGAGAAACAATTGACGGCAAATGCTTTTGCAAGTGGTGGTTCGGGGATCTATAATTTCTTTGTAAAACTGGCTGGTTTGAAGGAAACGTCTGAAGACGCTTTATTCGGAGCGAATGTTAATAAGACACTGAATGATGATAAATGGCATGGAGGGAAAGCAAGCGCGGAAGAAAAAGCAGCAGTTGACAGTATTAAACGTGAACTGGCTCAGATTGCCGGAGACGTTTTAAATTATTTAAGGGAGAATGAACAACGTTATAATGCGTTTAGTCTGATCTATAAAAACATTTACGCCATGGGTTTGGTTAATGAATTAGCCAAATTGACGAATGAATATAAAAATGACGAAAACGTTCTATTTATTTCGGAATTCAACGAGCGTATTTCTGAAGTTGTGAATAATGAACCAACGCCTTTTATTTTTGAGCGTTTGGGCGACCGGTATAAACATTTTTTGCTCGACGAATTTCAGGATACGTCAAATATGCAGTGGCAGAATATGCTACCGTTAATTGATAATTCGTTGGGAAACGGAAATTTGAATTTGATTGTAGGGGATGGAAAACAATCTATTTACCGTTGGCGAAATGCCGATGTGGAGCAGTTTGTGAATTTACCCTACGTCAGTTCTTTTAATAAAAATGAATTATTAGCCGAACGCGAGGATTCGTTGATCAGAAACTTCGATGAACGTGTCCTTAATAAAAATTACAGAAGTGAGAGCACGATTGTTAAGTTTAATAACGCCTTGTTTGAATTTTTAGCTACAACAGTGTTGAACGATGATTTTAAAAAAATATATCATAATCAAAAACAGGAGCATAAAGCAGATGAATTTGGTTATGTAAGTATCGATTTTCCGGAACCGGGTGAAGAGGATGCGGATACTGTAAATACACAATTGATTTTAAACTATATTCATAAAGCCATTGAAGATGGATATTCTTACAATGATGTATGTATCATCATCCGGCAAAACCGACACGGCAGTACAGTTGCTAATTATTTAATTGAAAACGGAGTGCCGGTTGTTTCTGCGGATTCTCTATTACTTAACAATGCGAAGGAGATCACGATTATCCTGAGTTTTTTAAAGTACATCTCTAATCAAAAAGACCTGGCGTCGGCTTCCGTTGTCATTCAATATATATCAGACCAGAACTTTTGTAGTGAAGAGCAGTACGTGATTTTTCTCAGGGAATTAAATTCTTCTAAAACAAAAACGCTATTTGACATATTAAAGGAGTGTGGTTTAAAAGTCGACATCCTCAAATTAACGGCCACTAATTTGTTTGACGGATGTTTGGAAATCATTCGTACTTTGAATTTGAATGAAAAAAACCCACAGTATATCCGGTTTTTCCTGGATGAAGTTTTAGGATTTCTGCAAGGCAACACCTCCAATACAAGTTTGTTTCTCGACTGGTGGGAGCGCAGGTCTGATAAAGCTTCCGTCATCATTCCTGGAGGAATAAATGCAGTTAACATTATGACGATTCATGCTTCTAAAGGCCTGGAATTTCCGGTAGTAATAACGCCCTACCTGGCCTGGGATATCGAAAAGACACAATCTATCTGGGTGGACTTGAAAGAAGAACAAATTGAATTGCCGGTTGCCCTCATCAATACTACGAAAGCGGCTGATGATACCGTATTTAAACCCCTGGCAGAAAAGGAAAGACAGCAACAGGCGCTTGACAGTTTAAATATGTTGTATGTGGATTTCACAAGGGCAGTGGATCGCTTGCATATTATTTCTCCGAAACTCAAAAAGAAGTCTGTCAAGAATTGCCATACCTGGCTGACCATTTTTGCCGAAACTCAGGAGCAATATGATCCTGCCAATTCTCTCCTTAAATACGGTGCGCTCACTAAAAAATCTCCCGACGCACATGGTAAACCAGGACTGGAACAATTAAAGATCACCGGGCTTTCCTTCAACCAGAATCCTGACGTGATTCAGATCAAAGGTGCATCGGCTTATGAAACGAATGAAGAAGTTACGAAAGCGCGGGAATACGGAATTCTGGTGCATTATATTTTATCTAAAATAAATACAAGCGAAGATATTGAATCGGTCATCCTGGAAGCAGTGCAGGCCGGTGATCTTTCAGAAACAGAATCAGCGGGAATGCAGTCGGAGATCAGAGCTTTATTATCCATCAGTTCCATTTCCGCTTATTTCGAAAGAGGAGTGGAAATTAAAAATGAAATGGAAATTTTAACTTCCACTGGTGAAATTTTACGTCCCGACCGGGTGGTTATCTCAGGCAAGGAAGCCGTTGTGATAGATTATAAAACCGGAAAGAAAAACGCGCAAAAATACCATGCACAAATGCAGGATTATGAATACGCTCTGTTGCAATTAGGTTATAGCGCTGTCAAAAAATTGTTGTTATATATACAAGAACAAGAGGTAGAACACATAAAATGAGTTCATTGCAGTTTTTCATTCAAACGTATAAAAGGCAAAAAAATCGTTCAGGAAACTAGAAAATCAAAAAAAGTTTCCTAGGTTTGCTGCCGAATATTTGAATATTATGAAAAGAATTGTTCTATTGATTTTGATATCACTGGTTTCGCAGGTTCAATCGCAGGAAAAGTTTACCATCAGTGGTTATGCGAAAGATGCCAAAAATGGAGAATCCTTAATTGGAGTAACTGTTTATAAAAAGAATTCGCAGATCGGCACCAGCACCAACGAGTATGGTTTTTATTCTCTCACTTTGCCAAAAGGTGAAGACACGATTGTGTTTTCTTTTGTTGGTTACAAAACCATTATGAAACCAGTCGATCTGAAATCGAATCAAACCCTGAGTTTAGAACTGGCAGAGGAAGGAAAAGAACTGGAAGAAGTGGTAGTGTCATCTGAACGGGAAGATAAAAACATTAAAAGTATGGAGATGAGTGTCGCTAAACTCGATATTAAACAAATTCAAAAAATGCCGGCCTTGTTAGGTGAAGTGGATATCATCAAAAGCATCCAGCTCTTGCCAGGTGTGACCACCGTTGGTGAGGGCGCCAGTGGATTTAACGTGCGTGGAGGAAACATTGATCAGAATTTGGTGTTAATGGATGAAGCTCCTGTGTATAATTCATCTCACTTGTTTGGCTTTTTCTCCATCTTTAACCCGGATGCTGTGAAGGATGTGAAACTCATTAAGGGTGGCATCCCTGCACAGTACGGCGGACGCGCATCATCAGTGTTGGATATCCGCATGAAGGAAGGTAACAATAAAAAAATGGAAGTAAACGGGGGGATTGGTTCCATTTTCAGTCGTTTATCCATTGAAGCGCCAATCTTTAAAGACAAGGCTTCTTTTATTGTGGCCGGCCGAAGAAGTTATATTGATGTGTTGGCAAAACCACTTTTGGCGCAAAGACAACCAGGTTTAAAAGATGCTAAATTTTATTTTTATGATCTTACTGCCAAATTAAACTGGAGAATAAATGATAAGAACACCGTGTTTGCGAGCGGATATTTAGGACGCGATGTATTTGGTGCGGGTTTTATATTTAACTGGGGAAATACGACCGGGACCATTCGCTGGAACCATATTTTTAATAGTAAGCTGTTTATGAATCTTACTACCTTCTACAGTAACTATAAGTATGAACTGGGTTTTAAAAATGATGGAAATGATCAGAAATTTGAATGGAGGTCAAACATTATCAACTACAGCTTTAAGCCGGATTTTACGTATTATCTGAACAGTAAGAATACCATTAAGTTTGGCGCGCAGGGCATCTTGTATACATTTAAACCGGGCGAGGCAGTTATTACTTCTCAGAATGGTGATGAATCTAATATCAGCCTGGATGATCAGTACGGAGTTGAATATGCAGGTTATATTGACAATGAACAAAAGCTTTCCAATCGTTTTACCTTACAGTATGGTTTACGATGGTCGTTCTTTAATTATTTAGGAAAAGGCACCAGGTATTCTTACCGTGATACGATACCGAACGAAAGCCGGCCGTTAGATAGGGAAGATAGTGTTGCTGCCGGAAAAACCATTGCCATGTATAACACTCCTGAACCAAGACTAGCCCTTAATTATACCATCAATGATAAGAGTTCTGTTAAACTTGGTTATAACCGCATGTCTCAGTATTTACATATTGTATCGAATACAGCCGCGTCAACACCTTTGGATATTTATACACCCGTAACCAACAATATCAAGCCATTGATCTCAGACCAGATTACTTTAGGTTACTTCAGAAATTTTAAAGACAATATGTATGAAACATCAGCAGAGGTATATTATAAAGATCTTCAAAACCAATTGGATTACGTGGACAATGCTAACCTGTTATTAAACGAGTATCTGGAATCGGATTTGGTACAGGGTAAAGGGAGAGCATATGGGTTTGAGCTATACCTGAAAAAAGCAAAAGGAAAACTGAACGGGTGGGTGAGTTACACCTTGTCGAAAACAGAACGACAGGTGCGTGGGATCAGTAACGATGAATGGTTCCTATCGAAATACGATCGGACGCATAATGTAAATACGGTATTGATCTATGATTTAAATAAGCGCTTTAGCTTCTCTGCTAATTTTGTTTTTCAAACCGGCACACCGGCAACTTTTCCAACAGCTAAAGTGGAAGTACAGGGTTACGTGATTCCTTATAACACGGATAACAAACGCAACAATTACCGCAACACACCTTATCACAGAGCTGATGTAGGCGTAACTTTTAACCTGGCACCCAATAATAAAAAAGGACGAAAACATGCAATCGTAGTGAGCGTTTATAATGTGTATAACCGAAGAAATGCTTTCTCGATTTATTTCAGAAACAATCCCGACTATCCTGTCAATACCGAGGCCGTTAGGTACTCAGTAGTTGGATCCATTATTCCGGCGATTACTTATAATTTTAAATTTTAAGATGATGAAGACTTTAAAACTATTTTTATTTATTGCTGGTATTTTCTTTTTAACGTCCTGTGAGGATGTGATCCAGGTGAAACTGGACGAAGGTGATCCCATGGTTACCATTGATGCTTTTATCAACGATATGCGGTCGCAGCAGAAAGTGAGATTAACTTATACGGATCCGTATTTTAGTCAGAAACCCAATCAGCCGATAACAGGGGCAACCGTAAACCTAAAAGATTTGTCAACAGGATTGGATTACAGTTTCACCGATAACAATAATGGTGATTACGTTTGGACCCCTACTGATACATTCAGAATCGGACACGAATATGAGCTGACCGTTACTCACCAGGGAATTATTTATAGATCTTCTTCCCGAATGAACCGGACAACCCGTGTAGACACTCTGGTTTCGGAATTCGAGGAAGGCGGAGGATTAGGGAATTCCAAGGAAGGCTATAAGTTTGCTTTTTTGGGCTTTGATCCTCCCGGAGATACCATCGATTATTACTGGATTAAATCTTACCGCAATGGTGTGTTTTTTAATAAAGGAACCCAGATTAATATATGTGCTAACGCGGCTTTTGGAGAAGGTGCTGATGGCTTCCCGTTTATTACTCCGATTGCCGAATCGATCACGCCTTTTGGTGAGGTATTTCAAAAGTATGATATTTGTCGGGTAGAAATTCATTCCATTAACCTGGAAACGTACAATTTTTTGACTCAGGTTTATACTCAGACAACCAATTCTGGATTGTTTGCAACCAGCCCTGAAAATGTAAAAACAAATCTTAAGAACATTACCAACGATAAAGTAAAAGTAGTTGGTTGGTTTTGCATGAGCGCAGTTGGTTTTAAAGAGGGCGTAGCTCAGTAATTTAGTTGCAGTTCGTCAGTTCGAGCGGAGTCGAGAACCAGTCAGGAAAAATATTGGAACGCTTCTCGACTTCGCTCGAAGTGACATTGACTTACTTACCATAAATCAACTTCATCATTTCTTCATCTTTTCTATACACATCAATGTATAATTTCAAACCCGAGCTATCGGCATGTGCCGTATAATAGCGGGTAAAAATCGGTAATGCTTTTTTCAGTTTTATTTTTCGTTGTATAGGTGTGATTAAATATAGATGCAAACTATCCTGCGGGTAATTTAAACTGTCATCGCGCACCAGGAAGTCAGCAAAGTCAATAAAATTTTCTAAGCGAATGCATCCGTGACTTTGAGAACGGGAACTGGTTTTGAAATAACGCTTTGAATTGGTGTCGTGTAAATAAACGCCGTAAGGATTATAAAAATTAAACTTCACTACACCTAAACTGTTTTCTTCACCAATCCGTTGCCTGAAACGAACCGGCAGATAATCTTTGGTATAGCGCCTCCATGGAATTTTCGTGTAGTCCAGAACCGTATCACGTTTGCCGAGTACTTCAAAGTTTTTTCGCCTGATGTAAGAGGTATCATGTTGTACGGCCGGTAAAATTTCCTTGGTAGCAATGCTGATGGGTACATTCCAGTAAGGATAGATCAGCATATGGTCAATCTTACTTTTTAAGACAGGTGTTTGATGATCGGGTTTTCCACATACTATGGCGGATTGCATCACTACGGTATCTTTTTCGTAAACAGTCAGCCAAAAGGCAGGAATATTAATGAAAACGTACTTATCCGGGAATTTATTTTCCCATCGCCATCGTTCCATGGACATGCAAATTTGTTTAATAATCTTTGCCCGGTTATATGAAAAAGCCTGGGTCGTATATTTCCCGATTTTACCATCCGGTTGTATGAACCATTTTTTCTGTAATTTATTTAAGGCTTTTGCTAATCTGGTACTGTCATTGGCAGTTGAGGTGGTATCATAAAATCCTTGTTTGGTCAGGCTTTTGATAATTAACTGCCGTTTAGTGAGAGAATCTTTTTCAGTTACAAAAGGAATGGAGTCGATTTGAAATAATGTCTGATCATTGAGTATCGTGGCCAGTTCTTTTTTCAGCATCCGGTAATGATAAAAGTTTGGTTCCAAGGAATCCAATGCAGCCTTGAGATTTCCTGTAGAATAACCCTCGACTAAAACACTGTCCCAACCCTTGTCAAGTTTTTTAAAATTGGTTTGAAGTAATAAACTGTCTGCATAAAAACGGCCTTTGTTAAGATGCGCGCCCATTAAGAAAAAAGCATCGCTGAGTAACATATCAGCTTTTACTAAAGAAGTAACGTTGATCAACGCTTTGTTTGAATGAATAGAATCCAGGTGATGGTTGATTTCGCGTATATGATACTGATACGGAATTAAGCCATAGTAGCTGCTTTGTTCAATGACGTTTAAAAGACTATCACCTTTTTGGTTGAGGTTGGATTGCTCAAACCACAGCAATTCACTAGAATATAACGACTTGAAATAGCGATAGCAGGAAAGTTGAAGAGAGTCTATTACTAAGATTGTATCCCTCTGAAGATAGGACGAAACTAGATTTTTAATTTCCTTTTTTAAATCCTGTGGAGCGCAAACTTCAACTGTTTTCACTTCTTCTTTATCAGAGCAGGAGTATAGTGTAAATAGAAAAGTCATCAAAAAAAATAAGCTCATCCGGCATTTAAGGGATGAGCTTATTTTCGAAAGGTTCGGCATAAATTATTTACTGACAGTAAATTTACCTGAAGTCAAAATGCGGTTGTTTTTATCCGTTACGTGGTACATATATACACCGGCAGAAAAAGATGCTGTGTTGATAGTGGATTTTCCATTTTCAATGGTTTCATTTGCTATCACTTTTCCGGTCATATCCAACGCCGTTACTTTTACAGCCTCTAAACTCACCGTTGAAAAATTAATGAAATTGGAGGTTGGGTTAGGGAAAACAGATAAGTTGATAGCAGTTGCAGGAACTTCATTAACACCAACAACGCTGTAATTTGGTTGAACATATACTACAGTTTGAGTGCTGGACGGTTGAGCAACGACATTTATTGTAGATGTTTGAATAGAAAATATTGGCGCCTTGGACGACCCAACTGAGTAATAATCATAATTAGATTGATAAACCGTTGCAGCCGAAGCAGTAATTGTTTGCGTGGTAGCCACTCTGATCACATCCGTAAATGTCTTTGCCGGAAGCACTAAGGTACCTGTTGCGTCCGCCATTACCGAGCAGTTTCCGGTGAAGGCCTGAGAAACAGGAAAAGGACTTGTTAAGTTAATCGTACCGCTTGTTGCCGCTGTTGTACTGGTGCTTAAGCTCATAGGATATACAGCGTAAATGGCAGGTGCAGAATACACCACACTTAGGGCATAAGAATTAATCACAAGATTACCACCATAGTATTTAAAGCTGCTTGCATTTGTATTATGATACGCTACATCTGAGGTAGAGGAATATACCGATACATTGGATGCAGGGTATAAGGTGTTGGTAGGTAAAGTATTTGATGTTGTATAGGTTTTTGAGGAATGCAAATTTGTTGGGGTAAAACTCCATACCGCACCGGCTCCGGAAGCACCAGGAACAACACCAACTGAATCACATTGCGATGTTTGATATGGCGCATTGCCCCAGGCAGGAGCATGATTTGCATAGGTTAACGTTTGAGCAGAAGCTGCGACACTAACAATGCTAAATAATGACAGTAAAATTTTTTTCATGCGTGTGTGTTTTAATGGTTTATCAAATATATTTAATTTAATGAATGTTTCAAAATGCGAAGCAAACTTATCTATTATACTCCTAGGACGGGGTTTAGAACACCATTTTACCGGGATTTAAAATGAGGTTTGGGTCAAACAGTTTTTTGATATTTCTCATGAGTTCTAACTGGTATTCAGGAAATACGATTTTTAGATAATCTTTCTGTACTAAGCCTATACCATGTTCACCACTAATGGTTCCTCCCAGTTTTTTGCAAAGTTCGAATATTTCAATAATGCCTTTTGGTAATTCAGTTTCCCAAACCTGGTCGGACAATTCACCTTTAATAATATTCACATGCAGATTTCCGTCTCCGGCATGTCCATAACACACACTTTTAAAACCATATTTTGATCCTATTGCTTTAACACCCTTTAAGAGGTTTGGCAAATCTGCCCTTGGAACAACCGTATCTTCTTCTTTATATACGGAATTGCTTTTCACGGCTTCGCCAACTTTACGTCGTATTTTCCAAAGCGCTGACTTTTGTTCGGCACTATCAGCCATTAAAATTTCATCACATCCATGTTCCATCATAATGTTGCTGATCGTTTCGCAATCATTAAACAGGACATCCATATTGTTTCCGTCGACTTCAATTAATAAGAGTGCCTGCCATTCCGGTTTAATGGTGAAGTTTACGTCACCTGCATATTTAATACTCCAATCAATAGCATCACGCTCCATGAATTCCATGGCACTCGGCGTTATACCCGCTCTGAATGTTGCTCCCACAGCTTCGCATGCGTTTTCTGCCGATTCAAACGGTACCAGCATTAATAAATCATGTTTAGGCAAGGGAATTAACCGGAAGACAATTTTTGTAATGATACCCAACGTCCCTTCACTTCCTACCATTAGGTGCGTTAAGTTATATCCGGTAGAATATTTTAAAGTATTGGCTCCTGTCCATATGATATCTCCGTTCGGTAAAACCATTTCAATGTTCAGAACATAATCTCTGGTTGTTCCGTATTTCACCGCTTTTGGTCCACCGCTGCTATGCGCCACGTTACCGCCTAAAGAACAGCTCCCCCAACTCGCCGGATCCGGTGGATAAAACAATCCCAGTTTTTTTACTTCTTCCTGGAAAACATAATTGATCAAACCTGGTTCAACCGTTGCCTGTAAATTCCGTTCGTCAATCTGCAGGATATTATTAAAGCGTTCCATGCTGATAACAATCCCTCCGTGAATGGGAAGGGCAGCGCCACTCAATCCGGTTCCTGAACCACGCGCAGTGACAGGGATTTTATGCTGGTTGGCCAATTTCATAATTTCCGAAATCTGATTTACCGTTTTTGGTTTTACCACTACTTCCGGTTTATAAACCAGGTCTTCTGTTTCATCCCGGCCGTATTTTTCCAGGTTGTCGTTATCAACCAGGACATCTTCTGAACCAATGATCTGTTTCAAAAAATTCAAATGATCCTGGTTTATTTTCGCGTAGCTCATCTGATTATTTTTTTAATTTAATAACCGCCCATTCATTTTTCGAATAGCTCTCTTCAAATATAAATCCAATGTTTAGTGCAAGGGATTTTAATTCTTCGACATCGGCCGTAAAAAAACCACTAAGCAATAAATAGCCACCCGATTTCAGGCATTTGAAATAAGATGGTATATCTTTCTTAAGTACATTTTTATTGATGTTTGCCAGTATGATATCATAAGTTTCTTTGGAAGGTAACAGAGAGGCATCACCTTTTTTGAATTCAATATCCGCTGCATTATTAATGCCGGCATTTTCAATCGAGTTTTCAATGCTCCAGTCATCAATATCAATCCCCGAAATTTTAGTTGCTCCAAGTTTTTTCGCGAGAATGGCCAGTATTCCGGTTCCACAACCCATATCTAATACATGAGAACCTTTGAAATTAAGACTAAACATGGTTTTACTCACCAACCATGTGGTATCATGATGGCCTGTTCCAAAGCTCATTTTAGGAGTAATGATGATATCATGTTTGGCTGCTTTAGATTTGGGGTGAAAATGTGCCCTGATGCAAACAAGATCATTCACATATACCGGCTCGAAGCTTTTTTCCCATTCTTCATTCCAGTTTGTTTTTGGAATAACCGTGCGGGTATATGAAAAAATGAAGTCGTCGAAAGAAAGTTCTTTCACCAGGTTTTCATTTTCTAATTCTTCCTGTATGTAAGCTTCAACACCGGTTTCGTTTTGCGTAAAGCTTTCAAAGCCTAAATCAGCTAATAGAGCGATTAAAATATCTGAACCGGGTTCAGGCGGAGAGATGGTAAATGAGTATTGTATGTAATCCATATTTCAAAGGTATGGATTAAGACTGTATAGACTTCAAAGAAAAAAGCGAATTATGAAAACCGTATGTTTAATTTCTTTATAAAAAAAGCCACCTGCCTGTGGCAAATGGCTTTTTGGCATAATTCAATTGAAATTATTTTAAATCACAAGTTGATGTAGTAGTTGTTGTTTCTGTTTCGGTATAGGCTGTTGAGCCTCCTCCTCCTTTAGATACTTCTGTGTCAGTACTTGTCCCACTAATGCAACCGTATTTACGTTTCGCATCTTTCTTTTTCATTTTATCTGATGTAACTGTAGAAGTGCCTGAAGAATTCGAGGTAGTGGTAACATCTACAACGAATGTTGTATTTGTTTCATAGTCAGTGAAAGTTGTTGTTGAAGTTGAAGTTGTACAGGTACAAGTTCTGGATTTACGACAAGATGCTGCAAATAAGCTTAAGCTAACAACAGCAGAAAGTATAATTATTTTTTTCATTTTTTTGTTTTTAAAAGTTAGGTAAGATTATTTTAATTTACAGTCAGATGTTGACGTTGAAGTATTTGACATACTACCACTTGTTGATGTGTTAGTATTAACGTCTTTTGTACAGAAATATTTAGCATCTGATTTCTTAACTTTTGTAAGAGTAGTAGAGCTTGTGTGAGAGACAGTGTTTGTAGTCCCGCTGGTAGTATAAGTACACTCACAAGTTCTGTCTTTTTTGCAAGAAGCAAAAGACGCAACAGTAATTACTGCAGCTAATAAAATAATTTTTTTCATATTGTTTTTTTTAAGTTTGCGGTAAATGTAGACTAAATTTGCAAGTAACTCTAAACTATTTCAGAGATTATTCTGATTAATTGTAGATAAACGACTAAAAAGAGCCTATTATGGTACAAAAATCCTCGTTTAATGAAGCTCCGCCGATTAACCCCCCGTCAACATCAGGGCATTGAAATAATTCACGGGCATTTTGAGCATTACAACTCCCACCATATAAAATAGGTGTGTTTCCGGCAATTGCCGAATCATAGAAATCACATAAAACAGATCTAATAAAGGCATGCATTTCCTGTGCCTGTGCCGCGGTTGCTGTTTCTCCTGTGCCAATGGCCCAAACAGGCTCATAGGCTAATACAAACCTGGAAAAGTCTTCCAGTTTAAATTCTGAAAGAATAGAAGTCAGTTGTTCGGTAATGACGCTGAAATGATAGCCATTTTTTCGTTCCTCCAGGGTTTCACCGATACAGTAAATTGGGATAATATCATGTTTCAATGCTTCCCTGATCTTTAAGACGAAATCAGTACTCTTTTCCTTAAAATAATTTCTGCGTTCGCTATGCCCGATAATAACATATTGACATCCAACAGATTGAAGCATATTAGCGCTAACTTCGCCGGTAAAAGCACCGCTGGTGTTTGTGTGGCAGTTTTGTGCCCCTAAATAAAATCCTTTCCTGGCAGATAAAATCTGTTTGACAGGCTCGAGATAAGGGAACGGGGGAATGATAATTTTGAGAACATCACTATCTTTTGTGTTACTTAAAATCATTTCCACAAGGCTTTTCGCATCCTTTAATGATTTATTCATTTTCCAGTTACCGGCAACTATTTTTTGTCTGCTCATTTATTTAACTCTAACACGGGGATCTAAAATGCCATAAACGATATCCACAATGATATTTATGACTACGAAAATGACAGCAAAAATAAGTGTGGCGCCCATTACCACCGGAAGGTCGTTCTTGGTTAAAGCATCAAACACTTCATATCCAATGCCTTTCCAGTTAAATATTTTTTCCACAAAAATTGCTCCGGCCATTAAGCCGGCAAACCAGCCTGAAATTGCAGTTACAACTGGATTTAATGCGTTTTTTAATGCGTGTTTGGTGATAATTGCATAGAGACTTAACCCTTTTGCCCTGGCTGTCCTGATGTAATCCTGGCCCATCACATCTAATAAGGAGCTCCTCATCAACTGCACCACAATGGCTAAAGGGCGTATTCCAAGTGTTACCGCTGGAAGTATCAGATTTCTCAATTTGAGTTTTTCTCCATCCCAAACGTCGATGTCGTATAAACTGCCGGTTGGCGTTAACCCTGTGTATTCTGCCAACACGTATCCGAACAGCCACGCAATGATTAAGCCCACAAAAAAAGAAGGGGCAGCCATACCTAAAACTGCAAAAAGAAAAGAAAACCTGTCGTATAGACTATTTTGCCTGATGGCGCTGATGATTCCTAAGAAGATTCCAATGATAGAGGCAATAACGATCGAGGTAAATGCCAGAACAGCAGTTTCGGGAAGAGTTTCCGTAATAATATCGGATACGGGCCTTTTGGTAATATAAGATCTTCGCAGATAAGGCACTTTTGCAACCACTGACCTGTTGGAGCCTAAAGTAAAAATAGGTAACCAGGAATATTTCTCAGGGCTCAAAAACCAATGGCTATCATTATTGGTGTTGTTATGGATAGAAATCGGTGACAAGTCATTGAGATACATCGCATATTGTTCCAGGACAGGCCTGTCGGTACCAAGATCTTTATGAATGGCTTCAATAGCATCTTTATTGGCTCTTTGTCCCAACATGATGGTTGCAGGATCGCCCGGTAACACATTGAATAAAAAAAAGATTACAGTTATTACACCGTATAAAACGAGAATACCATATAATATTTTTTTCGTAATGTATTTTATCACAACCCGGAAACAAGAACTTTAATCTGCTAAGTAAATAAAATATTTCAGTATATAAAATTTTTTAGGCGAAATTTAAACATTCTCGCATGCATTAAAATTTTAAGGTAAATTTGTCGAGATTGAGGCCAAACAAAAAAATAACTGCTTTTTTTAATCCCATTTTTTGCATTGGATTGATCATATTGACTCAATTTTCCTATGCCCAAAAAGTAGGGGTTGTAATGAGCGGAGGCGGGGCAAGTGGTTTGGCGCATATTGGTGTTCTAAAGGCTCTCGAGGAAAATCATATTCCCGTTAATTGCATAGCTGGTACCTCTATTGGAAGTATCATCGGTGGCTTATACACAGCAGGTTATTCTCCATGGGAAATTGAACAAATTGTCAGGGACGAGACATTTTCAAATTTAACCAAAGGTGAGATGTCTCCCAAATACGGTTACTTTGTGAGAAAGCGTAATGACTATGCTTCCTGGTTAATGCTAAAGATAAATTTGAATAATCCGTTTTTAACGAATCTTCCAACCAATCTCATTAATTCTGTGCCCATTGATTTCTATTTAATGGAGACCTTTGCCGGAGCTAATGCGGCTTCCGGGTATAATTTTGACAGTTTGATGATTCCGTTCAGATGTGTCGCCTCTGATATTGAGAAAAAAGAAAGTGTTGTTTTCAGGGATGGCGATATGCCCTCTGCCATCCGGGCTTCCATGAGTTACCCGTTTTATATAAGACCAATCACCATTGACAGTACGTTATTATTCGATGGAGGGCTCTATAATAACTTCCCCGCTAATATTATGTATGATGAAATGTACCCGGATTTTATCATTGGGAGCTCAGTTACTGAAAATTCCAAGCAGCCGAGCGATGATAACCTCTACCTGCAATTGAGAAATATGTTTATGAGTACCAGTAATTTTAATCCGGTTTGTGAAAACGAGGTAATTATTCAGCCTTGGGCGGAAGTCAGCGTTTTTAATTTCGAATCTGCCCAGCGTTTGATAGATAGCGGGTATGTGGCTACCATGAGAAAAATGCCGGAAATTAAATTGCATATTTCAAAATACGAAAGTGATGTGGAACTGGAACAGAGAAGAAAAGCCTTCAGGACAAAATCCGCGTTTGAAAAAATTGTCTATGATAGAGTGGTGATCAAAACTTCGGATAAACGATTGGCTCATTTTATCGATAAGAGCATTACCAAGAAAAGAAAAACGTTTACGCCGGCGCAATTAAAGAAACAATATTTCAGGATGATGGCTGACGAAAAAATAAAATCAGCCTATCCAACGACCAAGCTGGATACAGCCACAGGAAAGTTTACGCTTTCTCTCAATGCAAAAAAAGACAAACACTTGTTTTTTGATTTGGGAGGAAATTTGTCAAACCGACCCATCAGTAATTTTTTTATGGCGGTACAGTATAACTATATAGGCAAAATAGGGTTTACGGCCTATGCTAATGGCTATTTAGGTAAATTAAATTCCAGTTCACTAACAAAGCTAAGGTTCGAATTTCCGACGAAAATTCCTTTTTACATTGAGCCTTCATTTACGATTTCACGATGGGATTATTATAAAAGCAGCGCCTTGTTTTATGATTTTGAGAAACCTGCTTACCTGGTACAGGAGGATTTGTTTGGTGAAGTAAATGCAGGGGCACCGGTTGGTAATATCGGAAAGGTTGTTTTATCAGGTGGAATGAGTGAAATCAAAAACAGGTATTATCAGGTAGATGCGTTTACAAAACTGGATACCAGCGATGTGACCGTTTTTGATTTCTCATACGGACAATTGGCGTATGAAATAAATACCCTTAATAAAAAGCAATATGCAACGGAAGGGACAAAACTGCTTTTGAGGGCCAAGTTTGTGAGCGGCTTAGAAACCTATTACCCCGGATCAACTGCATTGGATACAGTTAATTTTATCAATGGGCCCTATCATGATTGGTTCAATTTTAAACTGACCGTTGATAAATACATTAAACCCATCAAGTATTTTAAAATCGGTGTGTATGCGGAAGGCGTTTATTCTTCGCAGGACTTTTTCCGGAATTATGCGGCTTCCATTCTTTCCGCACCGGCTTTTAATCCTATTCCCGAAAGTCAGACTTTGTTTATTGATGATTACAGAGCGCATCAATATGTTGCAGGTGGTTTAAAGGCCATCGCAACTCCCTATAAAAACTTTGATATCAGGTTTGAGGGGTATTTGTATCAGCCGGTTTATTCCATTGTCAAAACGCCCAGCGGTAAAGCAGATTATTCAACCGCATTTTTATACCGGCATTTTTTAGGAATGGGCGCTTTAATTTATCATTCTCCAATTGGTCCGCTCAGTATTGGTGTTAATTACTATGATAAAAACGACAACAGTTTTTCCTTTTTCTTCCATTTCGGATACACCATCTATAACAAAAAATCGCTTGATTAGTGGAGCCACTAGCTATGAATGCTTTATCACCATTCATTAGATATCGCTTACTCATTTAACAAATTTTAAATAAAACAAAGCTATAATGCTCTTAAATTTGGGAAGCAATCAATTCAATTAAATCCTTATTTTTGAATACCAATTAATTCTATGAAGAAAGTATTACTTACCCTTAGTTTGTTATCAATCGTAACAACTGTTTCTGCCCAGGCTAATCAAGGCCACGATATCCGCATCAATTTCAAGAACTGTAAAGATACGATCATGTACCTTGCGTTTTACCAGTTCGACAAATCATATCTTGCTGACACCTGTAAAAAAGTAGTGAAAGGAAATGTCGTGTTTAAGGGTCCAAAAACTTTGGATAAAGGTGTTTACTACCTGGTGAGCCAGGATAAAGCAAGGTACTTTGATTTTTTCATTTCTGACAATAATCAGAAGATCGTGATGAGTACCGATACTGCTGATTTGGTGAAAAATTTAAAATGCACGACTTCTAAAGAGAACGATGATTTTTTTAATTACATCAAATTCATCACGGCAAAGAATAAAGAGTACATGGAAGTGAAAAGCAAAACCAAAGGGATGAGCTCAAAAGATTCAGCTGCTTTCATGATGGAGAAAGGGAAGTTGTTGAATGAAACGGTGGTTGCCTACGAGAAAGCGTTTCTGGAGCAACATAAAGGGATGTTTGTTGGAGATGTGATCAATCTTAAAATGGAGAAAGAAGCGAAGGATATTCCGAAAGCTTCCAATGGCCGACCTGACAGCATGTACATTTATACGTATTATAAAAACCATTTCTGGGACGGAGTAAATTTCCAGGATGATGGAATTATGCGCACACCGTTTTTTGCTGATAAGCTTAAAAAATATTTCAATAGTGTGATCGTTCAGAACCCGGATACCATGAATGTGGAAATTGATCGTATCATGAATAAAACCAAAGCAGGTACTATGATGCAGAAATTATTAATTGCCCATTTCCTGTTCACCTCTGAATCTTCCAAACTCATGGGCTTTGATAAAGTGTTTGTGCATGTAATTGATAAATACATCAGAACCGGAATGGCGAAGGAAGTGTATGATGAAAAAACGATTGAGAAAATAAAAGAGCGTGGTGATATTTTAAAGCCTTTGTTATTAGGAAGCCAGGCACCGGATCTGTTAATGATCGATACCATCGGACACAAACAAATTGCCAGAATGGGCTTTGATACGGTTAAAACCAGCCAGGGCGCTACCAAATTGTATTACGATAATGTTCAGAACCTGGCACAGACGTTTGTTTCCTTGTACAGTATAAAAGCGGATTACCTGGCTTTGGTGTTCTGGGATGTAGATTGCGGGCACTGTAAAACAGAAATTCCGAAATTGCTGGAAGAATATCATAAACTGAAAAAAGAAGGTTATGATATTAAAGTAGTAAGCGTGTATACGCAACAAGAGTACGATAAATGGCGTAAATACATTATCGAGAACAAACTGGACTGGATGAACCTATATGATGGTGTACATATCAATAACATCAAAGAGAAATACGACATCTATTCAACGCCGGTAATCTATATGCTGGACAAAAACAAACGCATCAAAGCCAAGCGGATTGGTACGGAGCAGGTGAAAGACATTGTGAAACAAATGGAAAGAGAATACAAAGCAGATAAAAAATAATTTGTTTTGAATAAAAATTCAAAAGCCGTTCGCTAATCTGCGAACGGCTTTTTTTTGTAATTTTAGTTGTAAAGAACAATCAATCTAAATTTTAATAAATAGGAAGATGCTGCATAAAAGTAAAATAGTATTAATCATACTGGTGTTGCTAAACACAGTTGTATTATCGGGGCAAATTTGGCCCGAAGGCGTTCCTCCTTTTGCCAGGGTAGTGAACATTGTATTTCTTGTTCTCAGCTTTTTATTTTTTGTAAATTTATTGAGACAGAAAAAAAGTTAGAATTTTTGTTCATCTCTGCGAAACTCAGTGTTATTATCTGCGCGATTTGCGGGACAACTAGTAACAAATTACAAATACATACAACCGCCGATACTATCACTGCCGGCTTTGGTCACCGAACTGAGCGTATTGATTTTTTCATTCACTCTTAAATATCCCAGGTAGGCAAAAATGATGGCTTCCTTGAACTGGATGATTTCATCCGAAGGGATTTCAATGTCACCTTTAAAGTAATGCCTCAACCGATTAATCAAATGTGTATTATAAGCGCCCCCTCCTGTAATTAAAACAGATTTTAATGCCTGTTCATTCAAGACAGCGCTGATCTGTTGTGCTGTAAATTCCACGCAGCTAGCGAGTTGATCAGGAATCGATAAACCCGGTGCTTTTAAAACAGGAATAAAATGTTGTTCAAACCATTCCCGTCCTAAAGATTGCTGTTGGGTATTTAATTTTAAAAGTTGCTGTAAAAGTTGATCATTACAGGTGCCGGACGCTGCCAGGTTTCCGCCCTCGTCAAATGCTTTTCCGAGCGTTTCAGTTAAATAATTCAAAGCCATATTGGCAATGCAAATATCAAAGGCCCGGGTGCTATTGTTTTTTGTAAATGAAATATTGGCAATGCCGCCCAGGTTTAAACAGGATTCATATTGATGAAACAGATCCCGGTCGCCGATAGGCACCAGTGGAGCGCCCTGACCTTTTAGGGCGACATCCAGGCTCCTGAAATCACAAATAGTAGAAATGCCCGTCTGGGCAGCAATAGTGGCGCCGCAACCAATTTGTGTAGTGAAGCCTAATTGGGGCCGGTGAAAAATGGTATGACCATGAGACGAAATATAATCCGCAGATTGGTGATTCCGGTTTAAGAAATTAGTCACTGATTGAGCAATGAACTCACCATAAAGACTATGCAGTTTAAAATACTGTTCGGCGGTGGCATCGAACACATTTTGCAAACGTTCTTTCCAAACCGGTTCATAAGGAATGGTTTCAGCGGCAATCACCAAAAAAGTAACGAGGTTGTCATTTACACTAAAGTCACAGAGGGCCAGGTCAAGACCATCCATGGAAGTGCCGCTCATGATCCCCAGTATTTTTGTTGATTTAATTTCCATTCGGTTAAAAATAAAGAGAAAAGCCTTGTTTAAGGTCATTTTCAAAAAAAACTCTCAACAAAATTATTTTAACAAATCGACAATTTCAGTGTGGTAATTCGAAATATCTACTATTTTTGTAAGGATAAATCGTTCAAATCAAAAAATAAGAACCATGCAATTTCAATTAACAGAAGAACAATTAATGATCCAGAAAGCAGCCCGTGAGTTTGCTCAGAATGAATGTAAACCGGGTGTTATAGAGCGCGATGAGCTTCAGAAATTCCCGGCATCGCAGGTGAAAATGTTGGGAGAACTTGGTTTTCTTGGGATGATGGTTGACCCGAAATACGGTGGAGGCGGAATGGACGCTATTTCTTATGTGTTGGCAATGGAAGAAATTTCGAAAGTGGATGCATCCTGCAGCGTGGTGATGAGCGTGAACAACTCTTTGGTTTGCTGGGGACTGGAGCATTATGGTAACGAAGAGCAAAAACAAAAATATTTAGTGCCGTTGGCAAAAGGGGAAGTAATCGGAGCGTTCTGTTTATCAGAGCCTGAAGCAGGAAGCGACGCGACTTCTCAAAGAACCACTGCCATCGACAAAGGAGATCATTATTTAGTGAATGGTACCAAAAACTGGATCACTAACGGAAGCAGTGCTTCTATTTATTTAGTAATGGTTCAAACCAATGTTGAACTGGGGCACAAAGGAATTAACTGTCTGATTATTGAAAAAGGAATGCCGGGCTTCGTAGTTGGTCCTAAAGAGAATAAAATGGGAATCCGCGGAAGTGATACGCATTCATTAATGTTTACGGACGTAAAAGTTCCGAAAGCAAATCGTATTGGTGAAGAAGGATTTGGTTTTAAATTCGCGATGAAGACCTTAGGTGGCGGACGAATTGGAATTGCTTCACAGGCATTGGGAATTGCCAGTGGCGCTTATGAATTAGCATTGGCTTATTCAAAAGAGCGTAAAGCATTCGGTAAATTAATTTCGCAGCACCAGGCTATTCAGTTTAAGTTAGCTGATATGGCCACACGTATTGAAGCAGCCCGTTTATTAATTTACCGTGCGGCATGGTTAAAAGACCAGGGCTTACCTTGTGAAAAAGAAGGAGCACAGGCAAAAGTATTTGCGTCAGAAACAGCGATGTGGGTAACCACAGAAGCCGTTCAGATTCATGGTGGTTACGGTTATGTAAAAGAATACCATGTAGAACGCCTGATGCGTGATGCAAAAATCACTCAAATTTATGAAGGAACAAGTGAAGTTCAGCGTATCGTTGTATCAAGAGCTTTGTTGCAGGATTAATAATCATTAAAATCTTTTCAAAAAATGCCTCGCAAAAATTGCGAGGTTTTTTTTTAAACCGTTTACATTGGAAGGCACCCTAAATAACCCACACAAAGAGCGCATTTTTGGATTAGATGTATTACGGTGTTGCGCCATCGTATTTGTAGTGGCAGCTCATGGTAGGTTAATGGCCATCGATACGTTCCTGTTTGAGTTCCCCTACATCATATTTAATGATGGCGTGGATCTTTTCTTTGCTTTAAGCGGATTTTTGATAGGTGGTATTTTATTGAAAGAGATCAGTTCAGCGAATGAGTTCAATGGTTCACAGCTTTTAAAGTTCTGGAAAAAACGATGGCTCCGAACTTTGCCTAATTATTATTTGATTTTACTGGTGAATATTATTTTCGTTAAATTTTACCTGGCGCCTGGCGACCTGAATAGTTTCAGCTGGAAATTTTTTGTATTCATCCATAATTTTTCCTCGGACTTTGGTGATTTTTTCCTCGAGTCCTGGAGCCTTTCCATTGAGGAATGGTTCTATATTTTTGCTCCTTTGATCTTGTTGGGATTGCTTAAGATTCTGCCTTTGAAAAGAGCATTTTTAGGTACTGTTTTGATACTGATCATTTCACCAATACTATTCAGGTTCTTAAAATATAACCCCGATGCCTATGATTGGTTTCGAACCGACTCGCAGGTTGGTAAAGTCGTGATCATGCGTTTGGATGCCATTGGCTATGGTTTGCTGGCAGCCTGGCTTGCATTTTACTATGCAGGTTTTTGGAAAAAATGCAGGTTCTGGTTTTTAGGCCTGAGCATTTTGGCGCATGTATTAATTGATTGGTTGAACACATCTAATAATAATATGTATTTGCAGATTTTCTCCTTTTCATTAACCGCTGTCACATCGATGCTGTATTTGCCCCTTGCCGATAGTATCAAATCTGCACGAGGGCTTATCGCAAAAGGTGTTACTTACATCAGCAAAATTTCGTATTCCATGTACCTTGTTAACCTAGGAATTGTTTCAAGTGTGATGCGTTACCATTTTCCAGTTAAAAATACGACAGATGGAATGATCAAATATATTTTATACTGGTGTATTGTAATTATTTTATCCGGAATTATTTACAGGTTTTTTGAAAAACCGATTATGGATCTGCGAAAAAAAATCCGGTAAAGCCATTAACAGGAGTTCTGCTAATGGCTTTCGGAGGATTAATTGCAGCAGTAAAACTTTTTATTCTTTAATTATTTTATACGATTGTTTATTTACGCCAACCTGCAATGAATAGAAGCCGGGCGTTAACGTTTGAATATCAATCGTATGATCCTGTCCTTCCAGTTTACCGCTTAAAACGGTTTGTCCCAATGTGTTTACAAGAACATATGATTCATTTTGTAAAGTTTGGGAGGCATTGACGTGGATGAAATCATGAGCAGGATTGGGATATAATGAAAATAAATCTGTTTGCTTGTTTTCAGTGATACCCACAGAAAGAGGGCTTAGTTTAAATAACCACGCATCTGTGCACATGCAGTTCCAATAATTGGGATTAATGACGTCGAAATCATGTGATCTTGTATTTGCTGATATGGCAAAGCCGCCGTCACTTGTTTTTACAAAATTTGCTGCCGTTTCTCCCATAGTTCCCCCGTAGGTGTTTTGCCAGTTAATAGTTCCCAAGGAATCAATTTCCAGTAACCAAACAGGTTCTCCGGGGATATCATTAACAACGATGCTATCGTTGGAACTGGTTGATCCTAACAGAGCAATGTGGTTGGGCGCTACTTCAATAAAGTCATTAATATTATCATGTTTGGCTCCGCCCATTGATTTTTGCCAAACCAGATTTCCCTGCGCATTCAATAAAGTAACAATTCCGTCAGTATAGAGGTTACCCATTCCTTCATTATCAAGAAACGAAAAAATGACATGTCCATTACTTAGTGCCAATATATTATTGGGTTTCCCCAATCCATTGATCATATAGGATTTATCCCAGACCAGGCTTTTATTACTATCTATTTTAAATACCCAGGCATTCATAGTATGTGTCCCCACGTGCTGGCTGATGTCATAATCAGAGGAGCTGGAATTCGCAAGTACCACAAAGCCCCCGTCGTTAGTGGCTGAAACACTTGTTAAATATTCGTCTTCCGAGCCACCATACGTTTTTTGTTCGATAACAGTTCCGGTTGAGGTTAATCTGAAATAGACGATATCAGATGTCGAGGATGTGCCGTAATGACTTAAGATGTCAAGACCATTGGAAGTTGAGTTAGCAAATACATTTAATTCTCCGTTTGGTGATTCGATTACGCGTGTGTTTAGTTCGTTACCACCGCCGACTCTTTTTTGCCATAAAATAGTTCCGGCATCGTCAAACTTGATTAACAAGGCACCTCTGGGATCAGCCGAATAAGTATTGGTGCTGAGATCGCCATCTGATGAGCCACTGTGGCCCACTGCAATATAATTTCCATCATTTGTCTGGATAATATCCGTCAAAATATCAACATTACTTCCGCCGAAATTTTTTTTCCATTCAAAATTTCCATTGGCATCTATTTTTACAATCCAGGCGTCGTAAAATCCTTTATAGGGAGCTAAATCACCAATTGTTGAAGACGTTGCGCCCACAGAGAAATAACTTCCCGTTGTCGATTGTATCATTTTTCCGGGATGTTCCATTTCTTCACCAGCAATGATGTTTTGCCATTGAATCGTTTGGTTTTGAGAGTAGCTGTTGAGTGAAAAAGCACAAGCAATAGTAAGTAGTAGTCGTTTCATAAAAAATAGTTTTAGTGAAACAAACGTACGATCTATTAAAATCAAAAAATCCACCAATAAATAAGTGATGGATTTGAATTGATAGCTGGTGGTTTTTTTTCGATAAGTGTTTTAAGACATTTTCTGCAGCATAGGGGTAAAAACTTTGTGTTGTCTATCCTTTGCAGCCATCCGGCCCGGAACAATCATCCATGTCAGTGATAGGGGTTAATTACTATCAGTCGCAGGCTGTTCTTCGTAAGCTTTATTGAGCGCATTTAAAAATGTCTCAGGATCCTGGGCTCCGGATACCGCGTATTTTCTGTCAATGACAAAAAACGGAACGCCTCGGACTCCTATTTGTTGAGCTTCTAAAATATCCTGTTCAACATCTTTTGAGTAGGCATCACCATTTAAAACTTCTGTTAATTCGTTTTCATCAAAATGAAGTTCTTTTCCAATTTGCAGAAGGGTAGAGTGGTCACCCGTGTTTTTTTCTTCTGAAAAATAGGCGGCAAATAATTTCTCTTCCAGTTCGTTTTGTTTGTTGTATTTTTTAGCAAGATGCGATAAACGATGCGCATCGAATGAATTGGCTACCACCGCTTTTTCAAAATGAAAGTCCAGGCCTACCTGCCTGGCAATTGATGCCACATGCTGTGTAGTTTCAATCGTCTGTTCCTTGCTCCATCCTTTACGTTGAGCCAGATGATCGATTGCGTTGAGGTTTGGATCAGTCACAGAATCAGGATCCAGTTGAAAGCTTTTCCAGATAATGTTTATTTTATCTTTGTGAGGGAATTGCTCCAGGGCTTTTTCAAATTTGCGTTTGCCGATGTAGCAAAAGGGACACATCACATCACTCCAGATCTCTACTTTCATTGTTTATTGGTTTTTATTCTTTGAGTATACGCTTATTTGTTTTGCTGCCCTCCACCTAATTCGTTAATTTTAGTTTCTATTTGTGTATTGTAATCTTCTATTTGTTCTCTGTATTTTTCTGTATTTTCTGAAATTGCTTTATATAAAAGTTCGTAATTTTTAATCCTTAATTCACAGTACTCTTTTAATAGCCTGTTTCTCGTTCTTATTTCAAGAGGCAATTCCATTTCTTTAAAACTGTCCAGGAGCTTTATGCTTTCATTCCAATAATATATTCCACGGTTTTTAAGCTCATGAAGTAATTTTTCGTTTGGAGTGCCTTGTGGCATATTGTACACTTCCAGTGCCATTGATTCCATTGACGCAAATTCCTTCATTTTCGTATCATATTTCCCTATATCGTTAGGTATCTTGGAATAAATTACGAATGTTGAAATAACGACAATAATAGACAATACACTTATAGTTGAATATTTTAATTTCTTTTCCTCAGGTTTTTTCAAACTTGGAATGAAGGCGTAACCAATTATGAATCCACTTAGTAAGCCACCTATATGTGCAGCATTATCAATTCCGCTTTTCATTCCATAAAGTAAATTGTAACCAACGAAAACGGCAATACTTGTCAGTAAGGCTTTACGGGCATTTTTTTCTATAAAATTAGTTGTAAGCAAGGCAAGAAAGACTCCATACATACCAAATATTGCACCCGATGCACCAGCACTAATTGTTAGGTCATGCCACCATAAACTTACAATGCTGGCTATAATGCCGGTAAGCAGATAGGCCGAAATAAATCTCGTTTTACCTAACAGAGGTTCTAGCAAAACACCAATATATAGTAAAGCGTACATATTCATTAAAAGGTGAAAAATGCCAATGTGTAAGAAGCAATTGGTTATCAGTCGCCATCCTTGGCCATCCAGGGTCATAGGTCGGAAGTTAGCACCCCAGTTTAATAAACTTTCATTGTCAGGGAGCATAATATTTACCCCACTTATTGCCATTAATATGAAAATCAAAATGTTCAGGTCTAAGAGAATAGGAGTGATCGCAAAATCAGATGTCGGCTTGAAAATTGAAAAGAATCCTTTTACTTGTTCAGTGGTTGTTGCCGGAGGTAATTTTAAAATGTCTTCTTCTTCCTGCGGAAATGTTTCTTTTAGCTCCTGGTATTTAATTTTAATATCATCGACAGTTAAAGTTGTTCTTAACGCTTCAAAAGCCGCTAAAAATCCATTTATATTTTCTTTATTCTTTCCCCAATCCATCATCTCGTTACCTGTAGAAGCGCTATTTATGGTAGCAACATCACTGCTTAACTTGATTTTAATTTCTGAGTTTCTAGAGAAGATTCCATTATCGGTATAGGCAATTAATCCGCTAGTGCTTATGTAACCAATGTTCCATTGCATTTTCCTGGTTGCTTCATTTGCGATTACAAGAAATTGTTCTTGTGTCAGGTCGTTCAAAGGAAAGTCTATAATGTGTTTTGGTGTAAATCCGATTGCCATAAATTATTTTTTATCTACGTTTTTAATCTTAAAAATTTGTTTTACTTGTCGCTTAGCTTAAACAAAAAGGGATCCTAGGATCCCTTAATATTTTGTTTCATTTTAAAGAATGCTTCTCAACTCTGCTCGACGTGACATTTTAGAAATGTTCAAGCTGAAATTATTTATTCTCCATTTCAGCAGGCTTGAGTTTATTCAACTCAGCCATTACCATTTTGCGTTTCTCATTCAGCTCGGCTATTTTTTGTTTTTCGCCATTGATTTTATCTTCAATCTCTTTCATAAAAGGATTTACTCCTTTACTGCTGGTTTTAAAGAAGCCTAAATTGTTATCGTAGGTTTTGATTCTTCCGTTAATCTCATCAATTTGTTTCTTGAAATAATCGGCTTCTTTTCTTAGAGCCGTTTCAGGATTTTCCCCATTGGATAAACGCTCCAGTTTTGTTTTGAACTGCATCATGAATTTTTCAGAACTACTCACGTTCATTTTATCATACAATTCATCCAGGCGATTATAAAAGGCATCATTGACACGTTTCTTATCTTTCATTGGAACCATTCCCGCAGCATTCCAGTCTGCTGAAAATTGTTTCAAGGCTGCATGATTGGCTGTAGAGTCTTCTGATAACTGATACTCCGTAATCTTTTTCAGAAGTTCTTCTTTTGCTACCAGGTTGTTTTCAAATCCTGTATCAATTGCACCGAAATGTGCTTTTTTGGCATCAAAGAAATGGTTACACGCTGCTCTGAACTGATTGAATAATTTGGTTTCATCACCACCGGCATGAGGTACTTTTTTCCAGGCGTCCTGTAATTTGATGAGAGCAAGACCTGTTTTTTGCCAGTCCGTACTTTCTTTTAATGCATTGGCTTTGGCAATCAGTTCCTGTTTCTGTGATTTAATACCGCTCATCTTTTCATGAACGGTATTAAAAAATACTTTCTTCTTCGCGAAAAAGTCGTCGCATAATTCCCTGAATTCAGCCCACACTTTATCATTATCCTTCGCATTGGCTCTTCCTACACCTTTCCATTCGGTTTGTAAAGCCACCAGTTCGTTGGTTAAATTATTCCATGCCTGGCCGTTAGCAGCTTCTGCTTTTGTAATAATTTCTTTTATTTTTTCAAGGATCGCTTTTTTCTCATTCAGATTAGCTTCCTTTTCTTCTTCCACAGAATTGTAATGCGCTTTTAATTTAGAGTAGGCTTCTTCAATGGCTGCCCTGAAACTTCCTTTTAACTCATCCCACTTATCATTAGGAACAGGCCCGATTTCTTCCCAATCGTTACGGTAAATTTTAATTAAACGTTCCGCTTCCTTAATATTGGTTTGATCTTTAATGCCTTTGATTTTTTCAAGCAACTCCGTTTTTAATTCGTAATTACGTTTCAGGTCATGTTCCTGCAATTGTTTGGACAAACTTAATTTGTAGTTAAATTCTTCGATCGCTTTACTATAGTCCGCCTGTATCTCTTTGTATTTGTGAGGTGATACTGCTCCTGTTGCTTTCCACTGTGCCTGTAATTCCACGAGCTTTTTAATAGCGGCGCCAATGTTATCACTCACCTGACTCAGGTCGTTTATTTTATTAACGATTTCCTGGCGGATAATTAAATTTTTATTTTGTTCGATGGCCAGTTTCCCGTCCTCTTCTTTTTTCTTTTTTTCGATCTTGTCGAACAGCTCAGAAATTTTAACGTCTTCTGGGGATTTGGCATATTCTAATTCTTTTGCCTTTCCGCCTTCTTCAACGAATTCCTGTTTTGCTTTTTCAAATTCAGCTGTCCACAATTTTTGATACTCTTTTTGCAGAGTGCGCATTTGGTGAGCAACAGCACTAGCTTCAGGTTGCTGAAGCATTTCTTCCAGTTTAGTAATGAT
>JAJNBG010000039.1 GCA_021155905.1 Bacteroidota bacterium | reverse complement strand
TTTAAACTCATTTCTTTCAGGGACACATCCATCAGTTTTACCAAATTTTTCAAAGATTCATATGGCACTATCTGGGTAGGCTCTGAATCCAACTATATATTTGAATTTGACGCAGCCAACAACAAGCTTATTAATTATGAACTGCCTCCAAAATTCCTTGAATTTGACAAACTCAATAAAACAGTAAGCTCACGCAGAAAAAACATTTACGACCTGACTCAGAGAAAGGATGAGCTGATCTGCGGATCTGACCGCGGTCTTTTGTTTTTTGATCTTACCACAAAAACATATACCAACATTTTTGCATTTGATGAAAAGGACCGCTACAATAACCGCGTTAAATGTTTTGTGACGACAACTGATTCAAGCAAACTATTTTTCGGAACCTGGGGAGGCCTGGTGAAATTAAATCTGAAAGATTTTACCTACACAATTGAAAAAAAGAGCGAGACCTCGGTAAATTCATTATCAAGTGACAAGATCTCCTGCATCCTGAAAGACAAACAAAGTAACCTGTGGGTAGGCACCGAAGAGAATGGACTCAATATCTACTTCAATTCCCTGAATAAATTTCCTTTGTATAATGCCAGCAACGGCCTTGAAAATGATTTTGTTTATTCCATCTACCAGTTACACAATAAAAATATTTTAGTGGGTACAGAAGACGGACTTTATAGTTTAAATCCTTTAACCAATACAATTACGAATTACAACAGTCTCCTGAAAAAGTATGAGATTAATACAGTCTTAAGTCTCCTGGAAGATAACGTGGGTAATATCTGGATAGGAAGTTACGGTCAGGGCATTATCGTTTACAATCCAACTACAAAAAAAGAAACAAAATTACTGGCAGATAAAAACTTTGGCGGAACCGTCATGAAGATTATCCAGGATCAATCGGGAGTAATTTGGGTGGCAACCTACAAGGACGGATTATATTCCATTAACCCTAATACATATGCCATCCGACGTTATACAACAGAACAGGGTTTGTCTTCCAATAATATCTATTTTGTGCATGAAAACAAGGAAAATAATACACTGTTTGTCGGAACGGACGGCGGCGGTTTATGCATTATAGATTTTGTGACAAGCGTGGAGAAACCATTTGTAACGGTATTTAAACATACAGACAATAAAAATTCCATCAGTTCCAACAGCGTTAATAATATTTATAAAGACAGGAACGGGATCTTCTGGATTGCTACCAGCAACGGTTTAAATAAATTTGATCTTAAGAAGAAACACTTCACTGTTTATTCGGAAAAAGACGGATTACCCAACAGTTATATCTATGATGTCATTCCGGATAAAGACAATAACCTTTGGTTACCCAGTAATGCAGGGCTTACCAAATTTAATCCCTACGACAAAAATGACGGAGGCTTAGCCTTTATCAACTACAATACAAACGACGGTCTCCAGGCAAGAGAGTTTAACCAGGGCGCTTCTTTTCTTTGTAAGGACGGGAAAGTTTTAGTGGGTGGCGTTGCCGGTTTAAATTATTTTGATCCTGCATCCATTAAAAAGAGCAAGATCACGCCCAACTCATATATCTATTCGTATTCAAGACAAGGTAAAGATGTGGTGACTGATTCCGTCATTTGCTACAAGCAACATCTGGAATTGACCCATAAAGAAAATTATTTTACGTTTGAATTAATAGCATTGGATTATGTTTCTGTTGAAAAAACAAAATTCATGTATTACCTGGAAGGATACGATAAAGATTGGTCGTCCCCCACTTCCGTAAGGTATGTTTCTTATACTGAATTACCCGGCGGCGATTACACTTTCAAAGTAAAAGCCACCAATAGTGATGGCGTGTGGAACGAAACTGCAACTGAAATAAAGATCAGGGTGATCCCGCCCTGGTGGAAAACCACCTGGTTCTATGTTCTAGCGGGCACCCTGATTTTAGCTTTAGTATTTGGCTTTATTAGTTACCGGACAAACGCGATTAAGAAAGAAAACAAAATATTAGAAAACAAGGTTTCCGAACGGACGAAAGAACTTGCTGAGAAGAACAGGGATATTACCAGCAGTATCGAATATGCCAAACGAATCCAGGAAGCTATATTACCTTCCAAAGAGTTAATTTTTTCGAGATTAAAAAAAGTGTTCATCCTATATAAACCAAAAGATATCGTGAGTGGTGACTTTTATTGGTTCGGAGAAAAAGATAATTATAAGATCATTGCCGTGGTGGATTGTACCGGACATGGTGTTCCGGGAGCTTTTATGAGTATGATCGGACATAATCTTTTGAACCAGATTGTTTCAGAAAAAGCCATTTCGGATCCCGGACAAATTCTGGAGGAGCTGCATAAAGGGGTTCAATCTGCTTTAAAACAAGGTGGCCACAACGATGCAAACACAAACGACGGAATGGATGTGTCAATATTAGCGTTAAATACTGAAACCCGGGAATGTTTATGGGCAGGTGCATTCAGAAGCCTTGTCATAGTATCCAAAAACAGTGAGCTGGTAAAACTGGATGGTAACAAATATCCGGTAGGAGGCGCACAACTTGATTCTGAAAGAATCTTTACGACGCAAAAACTGAAATTAAATGAAGATGACTGTTTGTATATGTTTTCAGATGGTTATGCAGATCAGTTTGGCGGTTTAAAGGGCAAAAAATTCATGGTGAAGCAGTTTCACGATAACCTGAAATCAATTCACACTTTTGACGTTTCTGAACAACAAAAGCATCTGGAAAATCAGTTAAACGATTGGAAAGGTAATTTAGAACAGATTGATGATGTTTTGGTGATAGGAATAAAATTGTAAAAAAAAGTCAGTAAAGTGTTTTTTAAATAAATATTGTTTTTATATTTGATTTATAATTTGGCATCTTATTTGTTAAAAAATGTTGTGCCAGAAAAAATTAAGATGAAAAAAAATATTATTATATCGGCAATATTAATCGCTTCATCGATTATCACGTTAGACTCTTGTAAGAAAAAGGAGGAGGCTGATAGCGAATCTCAATCTGTGGTTGACAACGCTATATGTGAACAGCAATTTATGGCTATTACCCCGGTTGTAAATGAAAAAGGTATCAACCAGGCCGGTATAAAGAAAGTGAATTCATGTGGGACCTGGATTATATTAGGAGCCCTAGGAAATGCAACAATTACACCGAGTGCAAATGATACCATAGATAGCAATGCTGATGGTTTTTATGACAATGGCCCGGTAACTTTTCAATTTGATTATGGCACAGGATGTTTAAGTTTCGACGGGGTATCTTATAAAACCGGAGCTATTAATATCACTACTGCTAAACGTTGGAGAGCTTATAACAACACTGTTACCATTGATCTTTTAAACTATAAAGTGAATAATGTGACCTACTCGGGTCAAATGAGAATTTCAAAACCTGATTCCGTTACCTTTACAATGGAAGTTATCAACGGACATTGCACTGATGGAAACTGGAACATAGATTATGCCTGTTCCAAAACAGTTAAACAAATTGCCGGATTTAATACCAAGACTGATGAATCAGATGATGTTATTTCGATTGAAGGAAACTCATCAGGTGTAAACAGAGAAGGCAGGTCATTTTCAACCTCAATCACAAGTCCTTTAATCAAAAAATCAAGCTGCAAATGGATCACCTCCGGAACATTGGATTTAACACCATCCGGCTTTAAAGCAAGAACGGTTGATTACGGTGCAGGTGGCTGCGATGACGATGCGACCTATACTGTGAACGGACAAACTATTTCATTTAAACTTAAGTAATTGAAACAACAATCATCTCTTATGATTGACGCATATAACATATACGATAATATGGACAGGAATAATATCCTGTTATCATTTAAGGGTGATATTACTTCTGAATTACTGACGTCTATACTCCAGATTATGGAGAACAAGATGGATAATATGCAGGAGGAACCAAAAACCAAAAAGAAAGTATACAATGTTCTGGTTGAATGTTTGCAGAACCTATACCATCATATGGATGATGCAACGGATGGGAATGGTGATAAGAACAGAAGTGCTATTTTCATGATCGCTAAAAACAATGGAGCTTATAATATTATTACCGGGAACTACATATTAAATGAAAATATACATGGCTTAAAATCCCGTTTGGATGAAGTTAATGCGCTAAGTAAAGACCAGTTAAAAGATTATTACAAATCCGTTTTAAATAACGGTGAAATGTCTTTGAAAGGCGGCGGTGGATTAGGAATGATTGATATAGCCCGAAAAACTGGTGAAAAATTAGACTATAATTTTTTGGAAATTGACAATAAAGTTTCTTTCTTTACGCTAATAATAAAAGTAACACAACCACAATTAATATAAAATAAGTAACTATGGAAAAATACGCTATCGAAGGTACGCCAAAAACACCAACTATATCATTTGATATTCAAAACGGTGTATTAGAAATCAAAGGACGTTCAATCCCTGAAAATTCAATTGAGTTTTATAAGCCTTTAGTGGATGCATTGGATAAATATTCTTCTGCTTCAAAACCTTCAACTACAGTAAATATTCAGTTAGAATATTTCAATACAAGTTCTTCTAAATGTATTTTGGATGTATTCAAAAAATTAGAAGCAATTCATAAAGGTGGTAGCGCTGTTACAATTAACTGGCACTATGAAGAAGATGATGAGGATATGTTAGAAGCTGGTGAAGATTACCAGGCAATTATTAATGTTCCATTCAAAATGGTTCAGGTAGCTGAATAATTTTAAAACTTATATGTTTATAAAACCCCGAAATTTCGGGGTTTTTTTATGGGTTTTAACCATTTTTTCCTTAAGTTTGTTACCTCAAAAAAAGAACTTATTTATGTCGAAAATAACCGATTTATTAGGAGCACAAGCTGATAGTTTATTAAACCACACTTGTAAAACAATTTCTAAAGATGCGATTGTATCTCCAAACGCTGGCTTTATTGATCAGACGTTTGTATACAGTAACAGAAATCCGCAGGTTTTAAGAAGCCTCGCACAACTTTATGGAAACGGAAGATTAGCTAATACCGGGTACATGAGTATTTTACCTGTAGATCAGGGTATTGAACATAGTGCAGGTGCATCCTTTGCTCCTAACCCTATCTATTTTGACGGTGAAAACATCGTTAAGTTAGCTATTGAAGGCGGTTGTAACGCGGTAGCATCTACTTATGGTGTATTAGGCTCTGTAGCCCGTAAATACGCTCATAAAATTCCGTTTATTGTAAAGATCAATCATAATGAATTTATTTCATATCCAAACAAATTTGACCAGATCATGTTTGGTACTGTGGAAGATGCTTATAATATGGGTGCTGTAGCCGTTGGTGCAACTATTTATTTTGGATCTCCTGAATCAGGCCGCCAGATTGTAGAAGTGGCACAGGCTTTTGAACGCGCGCACCAATTAGGAATGGCAACCATTTTATGGTGCTATACCCGTAACAATGCTTTCAAAAAGGATGGTGTTGATTACCATACAGCAGCTGATTTGTCCTCCCAAGCCAATCATTTAGGCGTAACGATCCAGGCTGATATCATCAAACAAAAAATGTCTGATAAAAACGGTGGTTACACGGCATTAAACTACGGAAAAACTCATGCTAAAGTATACTCAGAATTAACTACGGATCACCCTATTGATTTATGCCGTTACCAGGTAGCCAATTGCTATATGGGTAAAATAGGTTTGATTAACAGCGGTGGAGAAAGTAAAGGAGCTTCTGATTTGGCCGAAGCAGTTACTACAGCTGTTATCAATAAGCGCGGTGGCGGACAGGGCTTAATTTCCGGCCGTAAAGCATTTCAGAAACCATTAAAAGAAGGTGTAGAATTATTAAACCTCATTCAGGATGTATACCTGGATAAAACAATTACAGTAGCTTAAAACACAGTTGTTAGTTTTTAATGTTGAACTACTCATATTAAAAACTTAAAACTAATAACTTAAAACTTATATAATGGGTTGGTTTAAAAGATTAAAAGAAGGTATTACTACTACTACCGTCGAGAAAAGAGAAACACCTGAAGGCCTTTGGTATAAATGTCCGTCATGCAAAAAAATACATACGGCTCAGGAACATAAAGCACATCAGCACGTTTGTATTGACTGCGGTTACCACGAAAGAATTAACAGTGCGGAATATTTTGAGATCATTTTTGATGATAACCAGTATACGGAACTTCATGAAAATTTAGTGAGCGGTGATCCTTTGGAATTCACAGACACTAAAAAATACGCAGACCGTTTGGTAGATACCATTAAAAAATCAGGTTTAAATGATGCTTTAAGAAGCGGTTACGGTAAAGTAAACGGTAACGATTTGGTTGTTTGCTGTATGGATTTTGGATTTATCGGAGGTTCTATGGGGAGTGTTGTTGGAGAAAAAATATCGAGATCTATTGATTTTTGTCTTAAAACCAAAACACCGTTGTTGATCATTTCAAAATCAGGTGGTGCCCGTATGATGGAAGCCGCTTTCTCTTTAATGCAGATGGCTAAAACAGCTGCCAAATTATCCTTAATGGATAAGGCGGGAATCCCTTATATCTCTTTGTGTACTGATCCTACAACAGGTGGTGTTACCGCGAGCTATGCTATGTTGGGTGATTTGAATATATCCGAGCCGGGCGCACTGATCGGTTTTGCCGGTCCTCGTGTGGTAAAAGAAACGATTGGCAAAGATTTGCCAAAAGGATTTCAGACTGCAGAATTTGTGTTAGAGCATGGCTTTTTAGATAAGATCATTCCCAGAACAGATTTAAAAAGTAAGTTAGCCACTTTGCTCCAGATGTTCAAAAATTAACTCATTAACAATATTCAAATAAAAAGTCCTTCTGAATCAGAAGGACTTTTTAATTTTTATGAAGTTGGGATTATAATAGCTTTTCAGTTGTTTCCTGATCTCTGTAATACACATCTATACATACCAGCATGGCCAGAAACCCCCAGAAAGGAACAGAGGCCTTGTCGGTATCGAGGAAGTTATTTAAGAAGCCGTGCACAAAATAAGTACTCATTCCCATTAGCAATGTGATGGTTAATATTTTAATAGATTTATCCTTTACTGTATAGACAAGCCTGTAACCAAGAAACATAACTGCCAATACCAAAGCAAACACAATGAGGGCACCAATTAAACCTTGTTCACATAAGGGTCCCAGGTATTCACTATGCGCGTTTCCCTTATCTCCAAAATTAGTGGAGATCACTGTTTTCATGCTGCTCTTTTGAAAAGGAGCATATAAAAACTGGTAAGTACCAGGACCAAATCCCAAAACAGGTTTTTCTTCAAACATTCGTAAAGCACAACTCCATCTGTTTAAGCGCTCTACATTTGAAACGTCCGTAGAAATATTGGTCATGGATTCAACATTGGCCATAAAATCTCCATCCGAATCTGTATTGTTTCGTCCCAATACCATCAATATTTCAGTTTGAAAAGAGAGGAACAAAACAATTCCACCTATTAATGAAAATAAAAGAGTACGGAATTTTATTTTTAAAGCCAATGTCAGTAAAACCGCTAAAGAAACTGCTAAACTTAACCACCCTGCCCTGGCATAGGAAATGATAATTGAAGAAAGGAAAATAAAAAGTAATATGAAACACAGCACTTTAATATAAAAGGAGATGTTTTTCATAAATAATACTCCGAACATCACCGGGATATACATTGCCAAAGCAGCCCCATATGCTGTATGATCGTTGTAAAATGGCGATACAATCCAATCGGCTATTTTTTCATCAAAGGCGTAAGCCGAATGCTTAATGGTTGTAATGATGGCCACAATAGCCAGGGCGATAGAATAAAACAATAAATGATAAATTATAGCTTTTTGTTTTTTAAATAATTCCGTACAAATAAAATAACAGGAGGTTAAGAACCAGATTCTGGATAAAAGAAATTTCACAGAAATAATCGGTAACTCACTGGTAATCGTCGTTAAAAGCATCCAACCCATTTGAATAAAAATAATAATGGTCACAGGATGCCTTAAAATCCGTTTATCTGTAACCTGATTACTCAATTCGTTTAAAAAGTAGATCATGGTTATGCCAATCATCAAAGGCTCAGACGGCAAACTTAAGTTAACCCCTTCCGTAAGCCCCAGTTCTTTTAGCGTAATGGCCAGAGGCGTCGAAAACACCATAAGGTACATGATCTTTTCAATGCTGAAAATAGCAAGTAAGACAATTAAAATAATCAGGGGAAGCATATTAAAGAGATAAAACATATCTCTTTTGAATAGCAGAACATAGGCATTAATTAGAATATAACTAATAATGACAAAGTAAAATACATAAGTATTTCTTAGTTTAATCAACCTTTTGTTTAAAGTTTAAAAACACAATGATGATACAGGCAATTAATAAAGATGACAACGTAATAATTGCCACGATTAACGAACGGATGGGATAACATTTACTGTCTGGTAAAGTAGGCTTTGAAACAACATTGGTAAAGCTTACACTATTAGAATAATCAAGATAATAACCATCAATCTGGTTTCTAAAATAATTATAGGTTCCGATTTCACTTCCGATTACGTTTCCTAACCTGTCTAATTCTGTTTTCCTTGTCATTAAACCATCGGCGGTCTTTGAATTAGATTCAGATAAATTAGGATTCTTAACAAGTTCTTTTGAAATATACTTTGATTGGTATTGAACGTCAATAATGTTAAATTCCTTTCGGATGTTGTCAATCATATATTTCAAAGAATCTACTTTGCCTGAGGCGCGTTTCAATTCTTTTTGATTATTGAGAATATATTCATGTAGTCTTTCTTTTTTGACCGTCATAATTAATTTATTGGTTTCCTCGATAATGCCTTCCACAATATCTCTTGCCATTTCTTTTGACTGATCTTTTACAGCAATTTCAATAGATTCATATAAAGTAGCATTGATGCTCACCAGTTCTTTATATTTTAAATTAAAAAAAGTTTCCTGTCTGTCATCTGTGGAATCAATTTTATAATGACTCGTCAAATGAAATCTCTTGTTGACTGCTTTTTTCACTTCTTCACTATTGAACCACTGCAGTAATTGCTCAGTATTTGACTCTTCAGAACTAGGACTTAAATTCACCGGATAAACAACGGCATAGGATTTATACAAAGGCTTGATAACCATTGGCGAAGAAATAATAAATCCGGCTAATACAGAAAGGATTGCAACAATAACTAATTTTCTCCAATGAGGCAAGATAAGATTAAGAATATCTTTGGTATTAAAATTTTCCATTATTCTTGGTTTTGAGAATTTAAATGCAATTTCATTTTTTTTTTAATGTCTGTGAATTTCTCCGTGAACAGAAGATATAACAAAGACAAAATAAAAGCTGAAACCGTTGAAACAAGTACTACCAACCATCTGATTGGTTTTTCTTTTTTCTCATTTGGCGTAGCTTTTTCAACAATAAATTTTGACGGTAACGGCCTGCTATAGTTAACCAGTGCTTCATCGTACTTATTTTTGATAATCGGATATTTCAATCGATACTTTTTCAAATTTGCATACACATCGTCATAGGCGGTTCCGTATTTTTTTAATAAATCCAGTTTCTCCTGAAGTTTTTTTTGTGCAGATTCGTTCCCTTTTTCAATCGCTTTGGCCATACTCCTGGTATAGGCGGTCACTTCTTCTTTATTATCTAATACACCTAATTCCTTAATTACCTGTAAACTATCTTCCAGTTCATTGATCCTGGCGATCGTGGTATTATATTCATCCTTTGTTATTGCCAATGCCTGTTCTGCTACTTCCCTGGTCATTTTAAACTTAACAGAATCGGCATAGGAAACAATAGAATTAGCAATATCTGCGGATCTGTTAGCTACATAATCATAAACCTCAATTTTAATGGAAACAAAGTTGGTACGTTTGAAGCTTACCATATCCTCCCATTTCATTTTCAAATAATGCTGAGAATACACTGTATTCTTTTCAATTTGCCAGTTTGTCCATAAATCATACTTATCAGCAATACGTGTTCTTATTTCTGACGAATTTAAAATCTGTAATAATTTTTCAGCGTCATCCTCGTCTCCCAAATCCATGTAGTCTTCCTGAGCGCCCTGATTTTGTTCAATTAACAACTTCGAAACAGAAAAAGTACGGGCAGGAAAAACAATGGCAGTAGCTTTGTACTGCGGAGACACGATAAAAGAAATAATTGTTGAAACAACAGCTGCTGCTAATGAGATGATTAACAGTTTTTTCCTCCAAGTATATATTTTGGCCAATAGCCTGATTGATTCGTTATTAAAATCTGGTTGGTTCATCCGCCAAATATACTATTTTAGTATAAATATCATTAAATTTTCAAGGAATATATTCTAAAATAACGAATAATTAAGGTCAATAAAAAACCTTTCGTCGATAACATTTTCTATTATTTATACTTGATAAATCTGAAAATGGATTTAATGTTCAGGAGTCCGGAAACAAAGGCCCATGCCCCACAAAAAACACACATGATCGCAAAATTAATCATCCAGTTCTCAGTAAATGACCTTGAAGCCATATTAAAAATAATAATTCCGGCAATAAATACAGCTAAGGCAATTAATAACCTGAAATTCACCTTAAAATCAAATATTTTATAGGCAAAATAAATTTGTATACCCGCCGTAAAGAATTGCGTAATTAAACTGGATACCGCGCTTCCCATTGCCTGATAATGAGGAATTAAAATAAAATTCAAAACCAAATTAATGCAAATTCCGATAATGGCCATGGTGTTTAATTGCTTTAGATTACCATTTGCCGTTAATAAAGTTCCGAATATATAGGTCGTTGAAACAGCCGTAAAACATAACATCAAAATACTAAACTCAACGGATGAATCAGTTACACCGTGATTAATCAAGGAAGAGATTTCTGTTGAATAAAAAAAACAGCCAACGGACACAACCAAAGCCGGTGTGACCAACAGGATAAATGATAATTTAACCAATTGTTCTACATTTTCTTTATGCTTTAACATACGGCTGAAAACCGGTATCAATTGAACACTGAACAGGTATGCAATCATGTTCCCTGCCTCTAATAACCTGAACGCTTTTGCATAAATACCCGCCTGTTCCGATCCAACCCCAGCCGGCAAAAGAGCTCCGAGCATGACACTATCCAGGCGGTTATAAAACGTCATCAATAAAACCAAGATTGCAAACGGGAAACTCTGTTTAAGAATCATTAAACTGAAAGGCCAGTTCCACTTTAAATTAAAATGATCCGTTTTGTAATAAACAGTGATGAAAGCGATAACAGCTGTGAGCAGGTATCCAATGGTTTGAGAATACACAAAGGTCATGATATCAATTTCAATTCCGAACCAGCGCAACAATAATCCAAGGCACAAAAAGATCATGATCACTCTATCCGCTACCGAAACAAAACTGTCTGTTTTAAACAAATGCAATCCCAACAAACTTGACCTTAAATACAAAATCATGCTTATTAAAAACTGATTGATCGCAAGAATGGACAGCAATTTCATATATCTGAAATCATAGCCAATGATAAAACCTAATAGAATCGTCACAATAAAGTAAACAAGTCCTAAAACCAGTTTCAAAGAAAATAAACTACTGAAATGCTTTGTAAGTAAATGGTTATTCTGAGCAATGTTTTTGTTATTGAATTGAGTAACGCCGAAATCAAGAATAATATTTAATAAAAACGAAAAGTTAAAAAGAATGGCATACTCTCCGTATGAAGCATTTCCAACCGCGTTTTGAACGGCCGGCTCAATACCCAAAGGCCAAAAAGGCTTAATTAATAAATTAAGAACAATTAAAAAGGCAATATTTGTGACGAACTTCTTTTGTTGCATAAGGCAAAAGGCAAATATATTGTTTTTTAATGTTGCCTGACATATTTACTTTTTAAAAGTGCCTGCATTAATTTATAAATGGCTTACAGCGCAAGTTCAATAGTGGGATCCCAATAAAGTTTTTTAAAATTAACTACCGTATCATTTTCTATTTTAATTTTTTCTTTCTCCAATAATTCTTGCATCTCAAATGGCGTACTGAAATGATGTTTACCGGTGAGCTGGCCGTTTCTGTTCAATACACGATGAGCCGGAACCTTTGGTTTTTGGGAACGAGCTGCATTCATCGCATAGCCAACCACCCTGGAAGATGATTTAGCCCCCAGATAATTTGCAATTGCACCATAACTGGTAACCCTTCCTTTTGGTATTAATCGCACGACCTGGTACACCTGCTCAAAAAAATCCGATTGTTTTTTTTCCATTATCCTATCATTAAATTACAACCCCTGATATCACTGTTATCAAATCGCCCAAGTATCTCAAAATGAGAATATTCATCGCATCTTCCCAAATCTTTTGTTTCAATAAAAGAACAGGAATTGACATTTGCCAAATCAATTACATTCACTCCTCCACCCTTATTTGGCCTAACATAAGAAAATGGATCATTTACATCCCTGATCATAATTTTCATCCAGGGCGGACATTCAAATAGCCCATTTTTTTTTGAATATGCCTGTGATAATAGTTCCGTCATACCATATTCACTATGAATGGCAGAGACATTAAACTTTTCTTTCAGAATAGCATGAAGTTCCTCTTTTAACAACTCCTTCCGTTTACCTTTCATACCACCGGTTTCCATGACAATAAAATTTTCAGACAATTGTACGTCCCGTTCTGCCAGATCCAACATTGCATAGGTAACTCCCAGTAATAAAGTCTTTTGTCCGGAGTCCTTTAAAGTTTTAATCGTTCTCACCAAATCGTCCAGGTTATTCAGATAAAAACCACTTTGAGGATGACCTGAGTCTTTGATCAGCTTATCAAACATATAAACCAGCGAAGAGCCTTCCCGTTCAAGATAATTCGGAAGCAATGCTAAAATACAATAGTCTTCCACGTTTCCGTAAAATTGTCTGAAGCCTTTTTTAAATGACGTTTCATAAACAAAAATATCATTCACAAAATGTTTCGACGTTATTTGTCCGGTTGTACCGCTGCTTGAAAAACAAACAGAATTATCCTCCACTTTATCGCAAACAATTTGTTTGGTTTTGAAAAATTCTATCGGCAAAAATGGGACTTCGCTATAATGCTTAATTAAATCCGGATCCTGTTGTAAATTTAACAGGTAGTCACGATACACTTTATTGTTGACAGCCTGATGTCGAAAGACTTCCATAGCAATCTCATTGAATTCAGCATCGGTTAAATGGTTAGTTAAACGGAAAACACGATTGTGTATTTCTTTTAGGGAGTACAAGGAGGATTAATATATTTTTCCGTAAATTTATGCTGAATTATTTATGAAGGGATCTTTTTTTAAATATTTATTATTTTTTGGTATCACCTGGGCAGTCCTTGCCTGTGTCAAGAAAACATCTTACCCTACTGTGCCTGAAATCGAGTACCAGGCGTTTTATCCCTACGCAGGGGATTCTGCGGATATCCAGATTAAGTTTACAGATGGGGATGGTGATATCGGAGGGGCTGAATCGGATTCGACCAGAAATTTTTGGGTGACCTATTATTATAGAGATTCGGTTACCAATAATTATACTGCCTATTATATAGCTCAGGATAACGATACACTAAGAACAGGCTATGTCATAAAAGCACCAAGCGATGCCTATAAAGGAAAACCCATCAGCGGCGAAGTCAACGTGCGTTTGCAGCAATTAAGGCACAGTAAAAAAATAAAAAACATTAAATACGTCATCTATTTATTTGATGCTGCAGGTAACAAAAGTAATGTCGTTACCACTCCCGAGATAACAATCCCCTAACCTATTTTTACGCTCCATTTTTTTGCTAATCAGATTTGGTTTTGTTTTTAATTTTCAATTTCTATATTTACTGAAAACTAATTTACAACGATTTAAATATGAAAAAACTACTACTGACTCTATGCCTGGGCTTTTTATCAATTGCTTCAAGCAAAGCACAGACAGCTGACAAATGTGCTACCATGCCTGTTTATATGGAGCATATGCAAAACCCTGCTATAAAAGCCAGTTTAATGAATGCAGAATCAGCAGCCAGAAATTGGTTATCTAACCCACTGAACAAGGCTAATGCCGTAAAAAAACAATCAACCATTATTGTAATTCCTGTTGTGGTTCATGTTGTTTATAAAAACACCATTCAGAATATTCCAGACTCTCAGATTGTCCGCCAGATTCAAATATTAAATGAATGCTTTCGTCGTCAGAATCCTAATTTTGCTGCTACGACTGCCATGTTCGATACAATTGGTGCAGACGTTGAGATTCAATTTTGCCTCGCCGGAATTGATCCGCAGGGAAACCCTACAACAGGGATTATCAGGAAATCTGCCCCATCGTCAGCGTCATTTGACCCAATCTTTAATATGGATAAAATTAAAAGTTCGGCTACCAACGGTGATGACCCCTGGCCAAATGATAAGTATTTAAATATCTGGGTGGGCGACATGAGCTTTTTTGGAACCGCGTTTGTATTGGGCTATGCTACTTTCCCGGGAGAAAGTCCGGCACTTGACGGTGTTGTTATTCAGAGTGAGTATTTTGGCTACGGGACAGCCGCAGCGCCTAATAATTTAGGTCGCACTACTGTTCATGAAGTAGGTCATTATTTTGGAATGCGTCACATTTGGGCAGATGATGATTCCGGTTCTTCAGGGCAATGTGATTCTACAGATTTTGTGGATGATACTCCAAATCAGGCCGCTAAATCACAATCCGATTGTAATCTTGCTGTCAATTCCTGTTCAAATGAAGCGGCTTATTGGGGAGGTATTGATCCACCCGATATGGTAGAAAATTATATGGATTATTCTGCTGATGGCTGCATGGCCATGTTTACCAAAGGGCAAAAAGCCCGCATGTATTCTTTTCTGTACACAGACCCGGCCAGAAATTCGATTATGTCTTCTCCTGCCGGATGCAGTACCGTGGGAATTAAAGAATTATATGCTGATTTCGGAAATTACCTGTTCGTTTATCCAAATCCTACAGCTGACATTCTCCATATAAATGTCACGAAAATTACACCTTCTGATTTAAAATGTGAAATTTATGGAATAAACGGGCAGGTTGTAAAATCAATGAAGCAACTGGATTTTCAAAATACAGTAGATCTCACCGACCTGCCGAACGGAATTTACGTGGTGTTGAAATAAATCCCTCTAATTTATTTGATTAGAGGGATTTTATCGTTAAAATTGTGCCTTTATTAAACAATCGAAATTATGGCAGATATTCACGTATTAGGAATAAAATTTATAGAGCAAAATACTCAGGATGGCTTAGAGTTTACTTATAAGCCTGACGTTCCAAAATTGAAAGTAATTGGCACTATATTAATTGCCGCTGAAGAAGAAGAAGATAATGGCTGTGTGTTTTTGACTCAAAAGCAACTAAACCAATTGTTGTTAAACAAGGATGTTGATTTAAAACTGGTAGACGATACCTGGACACCTGCTAAACCTTTAAGCAAAGAACAAATCAAAAAAATTGGTTTGGTAACCATTGACGCGGAGTATTTAGGTACAGCCGGAGACGTAAGATGTTATGAAGCTATTAAAGTAAGTGAATAATCAAATTTTATAATCTATCCCTCTCCTCACCGAGAGGGATTTTTTTATGGCTTTAAACCTCAAAACATTTACTACAAGAACCCTAACGGCAGCTGTTTTTGTTGCTGTGTTATTATTTTGTATTTGTGGTAATTATGTCTCATTTACAGGCTTGTTTTTTTTAGTAGCCATATGGGGCTTGTTTGAATTTTATCAGCTTTCAGAAAAACTGGGGGCGAAACCTTATAAGCTTATCGGTTTTATTGCCGGAATCTGCCTGTTTTCTTATAGCATAATGGCTAATTCGAACATAGCATTATTTTATCCGGTTGAAAAAATGATTCCCCTGATTTTTGTCTTTATTTTCTTTGTCTTTATTGTTGCCCTGTTTGATTCTGAGCCGCACACCGTTTTAAATATTGCACATACCATTGCAGGGTTAATATATGCCGTCATTCCGTTTATGATATTGATCAATATTTCCTGTATTGATAAAGCTTATACCTATAGCCATCATACCGGAAACTGGTATGACGATATGGCTCCTTACAATTTTCATTATGTATTGGGAATCATATTATTAATCTGGGCAAGTGATGTATCTGCTTATCTTGTTGGAAGCCTGATTGGAAAAAACAAGTTGTATGAACGCATATCTCCCGGAAAGACCTGGGAAGGTTCACTTGGGGCTACTATTTTAACAATTGGCTGTTCGTTTATCATCGCAAACTGGTACCCCGAACTTGCATTAAAACACTGGATCGCTATTTCTGTATTGGTTTGTATTTTTGGTACCATCGGCGACCTTGTAGAATCTATGTTAAAACGCCAGGCTGGCGTTAAGGATTCCGGCCGGATTATGCCTGGCCATGGCGGTATTTTAGACCGATTTGACAGCCTTTTGTTTGTTGCACCTTTTATATATGCTTACCTCATTTTAATACAATAAATTATTAAACATATTACATTATAAATTTTCTTAAATTTGTACCCCTAACTAAAACTTAACTTTAAACAAAACATTATGTCGACACAAACTGCAAATGCACCAGCTCACGAATCTATGTTCGAAGCAGTATTAGCACGCTTAGATGTAGCTGCTAAATTGATGAACATGTCTGAAGACGTTGCCACTATATTACGTAGCCCAATTAAACAAGTGAAAGTAAGCTTACCGGTAATGATGGATAACGGAAAGATCCAGGTATTTGAAGGTTACCGTATTGTTCACTCTACTGTATTGGGCCCTTCAAAAGGTGGTATTCGTTATGCAATGGATGTTAACCAGGATGAAGTTATGGCTTTAGCGGCATGGATGAGTTTTAAATGTGCAGTAGCTAACTTACCTTATGGCGGTGCCAAGGGTGGTATTAAATGTGATCCGCGTACAATGAGCGTTGGTGAACTAGAGCGTTTAACCCGTGCTTATGCTTCATCAATGAAAGATGTATTTGGTGTGAATAAAGATATTCCTGCTCCTGATATGGGAACAAGCGGAAGAGAAATGGCATGGATCCTGGATGAATTTAATAAAGTTACCGGAGAAGATTCTCCAGGTGTGATTACAGGTAAACCAATTGTAATTGGTGGTTCTTTAGGGCGTGATGCTGCGACAGGTCGTGGTGTAATGGTAAATACCTTAGCGGCTTTAAAGAAAATGGGATTAAATCCAAAAGAAGTATCTGCAGCTGTTCAGGGTTTTGGTAATGTTGGTTCTCATGCGGCCCGTTTATTATCTGAACAGGGAATTAAAATCGTAGCCATTGGTGATCATACCGCTACGTTCTATAACGAAAACGGAATTGATATCAATTCTGCGCTGGATTTTGCTTCAAAAAACAATAGAGTATTAAAAGGATTCACTGGTGGAACATTAATCGGTGCAAACGATATTTTAACCTGCAAATGTGATGTATTGGTTCCTGCAGCTTTACAAAATGTAATCACTGAAGAAATTGCTCATAACATCCAGGCAAAATTAATCGTGGAAGGTGCAAACGGACCAACTATGCCGGACGCAGATCATGTATTAAATGATAAAAAAATTATTGTAGTTCCGGATATCTTAGCTAACTCAGGTGGTGTAACCGTTTCTTATTTTGAATGGGTACAAAACAAAGCAGGATACTACTGGAGCGAAAATGAAGTGAATACCAAACATGATGAGAAAATGGAAATCGCATTTGCCCACGTTTGGGATAACGCAGCGATTTTTAAAACATCGATGCGTATTGCAGCTTACATTACTGCTTTACAAAAAATTGAGCAAGGTGTTCAGTTAAAAGGTAACTACTAAGATTTGAATTAATTTAAATGCTCCTTTGTTTATACAAAGGAGCATTTTTTGTTTCTAAATATTCAAGAAAAACCCAATCATGAAAAGCCTCCTTTTATTGTTATCCGGAATATTCATTTTAATGGCCTGTAGCAACCAACCCAATGTAGTCGCTGTTAATTCAGGCTCCGTAGACAGTGCTGCCGTCAACATAAATACTGGCCAAAACTCAGATGCTTCTCTATTTTCCGAAATTACCTGTCCGAAATGTAAGCATACCAAAACAGAAAAATTACCAACGGAAGTGTGCATGGTAAGTTATACCTGTGAAAACTGCAAGGAAGTAATGCATCCGAAAGACGACGATTGTTGCGTGTTCTGTACATACGGCACCCATACATGTCCTTCCAAACAAGATAATTGATCCAAAAAAAAGTCCCCATCAACTTCTGCTGATGGGGACTTTATCTATAGCTTATTATTTTACATATTTTCAATTACCAGCGCGGAAGCACCGCCACCACCGTTGCAGATACCGGCCGCACCATATTTCGCGTTGTTTTGTTTCAATACATTGATCAGTGTTACAATGACACGTGCTCCAGAACAACCCAAAGGATGACCTAAAGAAACCGCTCCGCCATTCACATTTACCTTCGAAGCATCTAATTTCATTAATTTTGTATTGGCTAAACCAACTACAGAGAACGCTTCGTTCAATTCAAAATAATTGATATCGCCCATTTTCAATCCTGCTTTCTCTACTGCTTTTGGAACTGCGATAGAAGGGGTAGTTGTAAACCACTCCGGAGCTTGTTCAGCATCGGCATAACCTTTAATCTTTGCCAAAGGTTTTAAACCCAAAGCTTCCGCTTTTTCTTTGCTCATCAATACCAATGCTGCTGCACCATCATTCATAGTAGATGCATTAGCAGCCGTAACCGTTCCATCTTTCTGAAAAACAGGTTTTAAGCCTGGTATCTTTTCAAAATTCACTGATTTATATTCCTCATCTTCAGCAAATAATACTGTTCCTTTTTTGGTCACTACTTCAACCGGAACAATTTCTTCTTTGAATTTGCCTGCTTCCCATGCTGCTGCAGAACGCTTGTAGGATTCAATAGCAAAAGCATCCTGCTCTTCTCTTGTAAAACCATATTCTTTCGCGCATAATTCAGCGCAATTTCCCATTGGCACGTTTCCGTAAACATCGGTCAAACCATCTTTTGCCAAACCATCTACCACTGTTCCATTACCATATTTAGCTCCCCAACGATTGTTTTCAAGATAAAAAGGAACCGAGCTCATGTTTTCCATTCCACCGGCCACTACGATATCAGCGTCTCCCAAAAGGATAGCCTGTGCTGCCAATGAAATTGATTTCATCCCGCTGGCACACACTTTATTGACAGTTGTACAATTCACAGTATCAGGTAAACCTGCAAATTTAGCAGCCTGACGCGCAGGAGCCTGGCCAAGGTTAGCCTGCATAACAGAACCCATAAATACTTCGTTTACTAATTTCGGATCCAGCTTAATTTTATCGAGAGCGCCCTTAATAGCAACCGCGCCTAATTTGGTGGCCGAAATACCGGCTAATGTTCCTCCAAAAGATCCCATTGGGGTTCTTACAGCCGATACAATATATACTTCTTTGCTCATTTGTGTTCGTTTTTTATTGTGTTAATTTAGTGCGCCAAATATACTACCAACTTTATACTTTGGTTTCCCATTCATCTAAATTTGATTAACATTTTCGGTAGTAATTAACAATTATTGCAATACCACAAGGACCAGACGTGAATAAAGTAACATTTACCGATTTCGTGCTAATGCTTACCTAATTTCTATTTTTTTTAATGATTTTATAAATCAAACTATTTCTAAAACAATACCTTTGAATATCTATTTGAATAATGAAACCATCCTACCTCGTCATATTTATTGTATTTATTGTAATCGTTTTCTTTGAACTTTACTTTATCCAGGCTGTTAAAACTATAAGTATTGATTATTCTCCAAACAAACGTAAATACCTTTTATGGTTTACTTACTCGTTGGCCTTTTGCAGTATTTTATTATTCGCCATTGCAGCATTCTACCCTCCGCCGGAATGGAGCTCAACCATGCGGTTCATTTCAGCCATATTTTTGATTTTACTACTCTGCAAAATTCTCGGAAGTGTGTTTTTATTGATGGATGATTTGGTAAGGCTTGTCCGCTGGATCATTTTGAAGTTTTCCCCGGGTCATTCCACTGCATCCTCAGTAGATAGCACAAACCATATCAGTCGCTTAAAATTCTTCAGTTACCTGGCTTTAACTTTTTCTGTCATTCCGGCCGTATCATTCATTTATGGCATGATACGTGGCGCTTACAAATACAGGGTGCATAAGGTGAAAATAAATTTTCCGAATTTACCGGAAGCCTTTGATGGCTTTAAAATCGTACAGCTATCTGACATGCATTGCGGGAGTTTTATGAGTACCGATCCACTGGTGAAAGCTTTTAATATAGTAATGGAGCAGAAAGCGGATATTATTTTCTTTACCGGTGATCTGGTGAATAATGAAACTACGGAAGCCGAGCCCCATCTGGAAACCTTTAAGATGCTTAAAGCTCCCTTTGGCGTTTATAGCTCTTTAGGAAATCATGATTATGGTGACTACAAACAATGGGAAACAGCAGAAGATAAAGCCAGGAATTTCGAAGACATCAAAAAGGTGCATGCGAATTCAGGTTGGCGCTTGTTAATGAACGAGCATGTGCCGATTGAAAAAGACGGTCAGAAAATTGCTTTGCTGGGAATTGAAAACTGGGGTGGCAATTTACGTTTTCCGCGTTATGGAAAATTAGAAAATGCTCACGCGGGAACTGAAGGCTATCCATTTAAAATTCTATTGTCACATGATCCGTCTCACTGGGATGTTGAGGTGAGCCAGGAAAAAATATATAATGACATTGACCTGACCCTTAGTGGACATACACATGGGATGCAATTCGGGATTGAGATTCCCGGTATAAAATGGAGTCCTATACAATACCTGTACAAACACTGGGCAGGTTTGTATAAACAGGATAACCAGTACCTCTATGTGAACCGTGGATTGGGATTTTTAGGTTATCCGGGACGTTTAGGGATCTGGCCGGAAATTACAGTGATTGAATTGAAAAAGGCTTAGTTATTAGAGAGTCTACTTTGTTCCTGTCAATCTCTTGGCTTCACTGATGTCCATTCTAATACCGTCTTTAAAGGCTGCTACAAAACAATCCTTATAACCCAGCTCTTTGAGTTTAGCCTGTTGTTTAGCGGCTTCTTCCATGTTTGAATAATTACCGGATGTATATTTATAGACAGTACCCGCTTTATAAAACCAGACATCTGTCACGTTCGGGTATTTTGCTTTGGCATCCACTTCCTTATCAGTACTCGCAAACTGAACTTTGAAGACAATGCCGCTCTTGGTTTTTGGTTCTTCCTTTACTTCTGATACTGTATTCGTTTTAACAGGGGCGGGACGTAACAATCCTTCTACTTCTTTTACTTTTTTGGAAGCATAAGCATCATTGGGTTTACTTGTACTAGCTTTTTGGTATAAACCTAAAGCTTCTTCATAATTTCCATTTTTAAAATTCACATCGGCTAAAGCGATGAACTGTCTATATTTTTTTTCCTGTTCCTCTGCCTTTGAAAGTGTTTTCTGCACTTCCGCTAAGGAATCAGCTTTTGCCTTACTTTCAGCCTCCTCTTTCGCCTTTTGTTCTGCCAGCATTTTTTCTTTAGCCTTAGCTTCTTCTTTCAGTTTATCTTCCTTTTGCTTGTCCTCTTTGGCTTTTTGCTCCGCAATTAGTTTAATTTTAGCTTCAGCCTCTTCCTTTATTTTTTCCTCATTTGTTGCTGTTTTATCTTTTTTCTCCTCTTTCACTTCCACATCGGTTTCATTGATGGGTTTATCAATGGTCTTCACCTCCTCCGATTCGTTGGCAATTTTATAATTTTCATTTTCAAGTGGAACCTGGTTCTCAATGGCGTCATCATATACTTTTTTTACCCCTTCCTGTTCGTCCTTATATTTCCGGAAGGCCCTGAACAAACAAGCAGCTAAATACGATTGTCCCTTTTCGGATCCTAAAAATTTTTCTTCCTGAGGATTCGTTAAGTAACCAATTTCGGTTAAAACGCTTGGCATAGAAGTTCTCCAGAGCACCCAGATACTTTGCCGGTGAACTCCTTTATCTACACGGCCTGCCTTTTTAAAATATTGTTCCTGGATCTTTAACGCTAGTCCGGCACTTTGAATCACATAACTGGAAGTATAATTACTCATAATGATGTAACTCTCTTCGCTATTGGGATCAAAACCCTGGTATTTGGTTTCATAATTATCTTCCAGCAACATCGCTGAGTTTTCCCGTTGTGCCACTTTCATTTTTCCCTCCTCATTTTTTAAACCCATCACATAGGTTTCAGACCCAAATGGTTCCGGATTTGTGGTTTCAACCACAATTAATTTTCCTCGTGAGTTTTTAAATGTTTTAGGGCGCATTTTTCCGGTCTTCTTATCTTTTATCATAACCGGCTTACCTGCTGCGTTACAATGAATGGATATAAAAAGGTCGGCATTATTGTCATTGGCTATTTTGGCGCGGTCTTCCAGCTCAACAAAAACATCCGTTTTACGCGTGAAGATCACTTTAACATCTTTAATATTTTCTTCAATCAACTTTCCCAGTTTCAATGAAACAGCCAGTGCCACATCTTTTTCTTTACAAGACACTCCATTACAACCAGGATCTTTACCGCCATGTCCCGGATCAATCACAATGATTTTCACTTTACGTTTCGGGTCATCTTTGGGCTTATAAAACGAACAAAATATAAAGACAACCAGTGCCTGAAACAGAACTAGTGTAAGGAGAATATTATATTTTTTTATCATCTTAGGTGCAAAAAATAACTATCAATTATCGGGTAATTGTTAGCTTTGTAAGTTTAGGTAAATTTAGTTTCGAGTCTTTATTAATACTATTAAACATATATTTTTTATACTCTTATTATTGTTAATAAGTGTCGACTCTATTTCTGCCCAAACAGATCTGAAATCCAAAACTACACCCGTTGCTAATCCCTCTGATACACTAAAAAAAATAAGAGTCACCGAAAGTCCATTACCGGGCGATAGTATCAAAAACGTTAGAGTTGATTCATTGGACGAGGATGATGACATTGATCCTTTGCAACATCCCATCGTTTATAACGCCCGCGACTCCATAAGATACGAAACGAAAGGCCAAAAGATCTATTTATTCGGGGACGGCTTTGTTCAATACGAAGATATGAACCTGAAAGCTGAGTTTATTGAAGTGGATAACGAAAACAATACCATCACCGCCTATGGCAAAGTAGACAGTGCGGGTAAACAATCCGGAAACCCGGTTATGAAAATTGAAGGCCAGGAATCCAGCGCACGGAAAATAATTTATAATCTCAAAACCAAAAAGGGTAAGATTTATGATATTATGACCAAGGAAGGTGATTTATTGCTGAAAGGAAGTGAAGTGAAAAAAGACAGCAATAATGTGGTTTACATGAAGGACCTTAAATGTATTCCCTGCGAATTTGAGGATTCCCGAACGATATTTAAAGCAAAGAGAGCTAAAATAATTCCTGATGATAAAATCGTTACCGGCCCCATGTATTTAGAAATTGGTGGCGTACCTACTCCATTGGGCTTACCTTTTGGCTTCTTTCCAAATACAAAAAAAAGGCACTCCGGAATATTGATCCCTTTTTACGGAAATAGCGATGCGCTAGGTTTTTATTTAAAAGACGGTGGCTTCTATTGGGGAATTAATGACCAAACAGATATGTCCATCCGCGGGGATATTTATACCAATGGAAGCTGGGGTTTGAGAACAACCAATAATTACATGGTTAATTATAAATTTAACGGAACACTTTCCCTCGGGTATTCAGAATTCAGAAACGGAGAAAAGGAAATACCGGCTTTGTATTCCAAACAAAAAGATATTTCCATCAACTGGCGACATTTCCAGGATCAAAAAAACAACCCTACCGTTCGCTTCAGTAGTGATGTCAATATCAGAACGTCCAGATACAACAAATTCAACGCCCAAAATACTGGCCAATATCTAACCAATACGTTTCAATCCAATATTAATTTAACCAAAACCTTTCAAATAGGAAGCTTAAGTGTCAATGCCCGGCATGATCAGAACACCCAAACCAAGATCATGAACATTTCATTTCCTGAGCTAACCTTTAACGTGAATCGTTTCTACCCTTTCAAAAAAGAGAGCCGGATTAAACAAAACCCAATTGATAAAATTGGGATCAGTTATTTGCTGGAAGCAAGGAACACTTTGTCCGGCGCTGATACCTCCATTTTCAAAGGTAATATTGGCGACAGTTTAAAATATGGATTCAGGCATTTCCTTCCGATATCCACAAATATTACCCTACTCAAATATTTTACATTAACACCTGCTTTGAATTTAAGCGCCGTGATGTATACAAAAACTACCCGAAAAGAACTGGATGAATCGACCAACCGAATTGTAAAAACAACTGACCAGAATTTTAAAACTGGCTACGATGCTAATTTTAATACTTCCCTTTCTACTAAATTATTTATGGATTACCTTTTCAAAGCAAAGCGAATTAAACAAATAAGGCATTTGTTGATTCCAAGCCTGGCTTATACCTACCGGCCTGACTTCGGAGAAGAACAATATGGTTTCTGGAAAAATGTGGTCAGCGATACAACCTACAGGTATCAGACAAAATACTCCATTTTTGAAAATAACTTATTTGGAGGTCCGGCCCAGGGAACACAAAACAGTTTAAGCGTTAACCTCAATAATAACCTGGAAGCAAAAATCAGAAAAAAAACAGATACGGGTTTTGTGTTTAACAAAGTAACCATTTTACAAAACTTAAGTTTTGCCGGATCCTACAATTTTGCTGCGGATAGTTTTAAAATGAGTTTACTTTCCATGACCGGTAGAACAAAAATCTGGAAATACTTTGACCTGGTATTCGGTTCCACCTTTGATCCTTACTATACAACAGTTATCACGAACACCGTTATTAACCCCTACACCAACACTTATGATGAAAGGGCCTACAGAACCAAAAACTACCTGATTAATACCAATGGCCGTGTGATGGATTTCACAACGGGTAATATTGCCATTAATGCCGCGTTCAGTTCAAATTCCTTTGTTTCCAGGGCAAAAAAACCTGATCTCACCAATGCTGCTGAAAGAGGTGCGGCTCCTACAAATACTACCCAGGCGCAGGAAAGGTTACCTTGGAATTTAAACATCTATTATAATGTGACCTACACCAAAGTACTTGAAAAATTAAAGGACATACAAACTTTAAACTTCAGTGGTGATGTGTCTGTTACAAAATTCTGGAAGCTTGGCGTAACAAGTGGCTATGATTTTACCAACCGGAATTTAAGTTACACGAGTATCAATGTGTATCGGGATTTACGTTGCTGGGAGGCTCGCATTGACTGGGTGCCATTTGGTTTCAGGAAAAGTTACAGCTTAACCATCAATTTAAAAACCAGCATGCTCAGCGATGTGAAGATTCCACGTCAAAGGCAGTGGTATGATAATTTCTAGTTGCTGTGAATTTCACTCAATTGTTTTCTTAAAACCTGGTACAACTCAGGAGCTTTTTGTGTACCAATCCGATAAGTAAATCCATTCCTGTCTTTTAATTCCACGAACTCATTACCGCTTGTGAAAAACCGGATCACTCCCCTGCTATGCAGATTGTAGACTGCGCTTCTGAAAATATGTTTTTTATACCTGCTTTTCCGTATATGAGTAATAGTCTCCAGATTTATTTTGACTCTTCGCGCGGTCCAGAATCCATCAATCAGGATATAATTGGAGAATACCTTGGTGTGAGTATGCAATACAAAAGTCAACATCACCGAAAACATTAAAATCAGCAAACCGAGAAGAAAAAATATTCTCCCGGAATTTGGAATGTCTACTGCAGGATACGAGCCTATTTTAAAAATGGCTATCTGTATAGGCTTGGGATTCTCACTCCAATAGTAACCCACAAAACAAAACAAAGCAATCACCGTACGCCAAATCATACTAAGGCGGTTATGTCCCATGTATTGTTTTTCATCAAATATGCGTTCCTGCTCGTTCAAGATTTCATTTGTTAGTATCTCAAATTTACTAAAAAAAAGGCGCTATGGATGAGGTTTAGGTTGCATGATTACAAACAATTCCTTACCCGCCCTGGGTTTAATAGAATTATAACATGGGTCCATAATTTTGATATCAAACCGTTTCGAAAATAACTCCCTGTATTCCGGTTCGTTCCCCCCAAAAGGCGGTCTGTCATAATTCATGGGATCATTAAATAACAGGCCCACCAATTTACCATTGGGTTTTAATAATTGATGCATTTGATCAACATATCGTTTTCGCAGGACCGGATCAATGGCACAAAAAAAAGTCTGCTCAATAATCAAATCAAATTGTCCCTGATATTCAAAAAAATCTTTTTGCAACAAGTGTTTTTCAGGAAAATCAGGTATTCTCTTTTTTATAGCCTCTAAAGGCGCTTGTGCAAAATCAAGAACATACACATTTTTGAAACCCAATTCCACTAATAATTGTGCTTCATAGCCATTGCCGGCTCCCGGTATTAAAATTAAAGTCTCCTTATTTTCCAATTGAAGAATATATTCTTTCAAAGGCGTAGACGCGTATCCGATATCCCAACCAAAATCGTTCTTTAAATACCTGCTGTTCCAATAAGCCGCTGTCAGATCTTTCACCTTTTTTTTTCAAAATTAAGATTTAATTTGCTAACTTTCTATTCTACAATATATGATCAAAAACCCTGTCATAGCTTTTTTGAAATTAATTCGCGTCGAGAACCTATTGATTATCGCCGCCACTCAGTGGAGCATTAAATATCTTATTTTTTCTCCGATCAATGAATTTTCAAAATTCACGTCCACTTTATTTATTATTTCTCTGGTTAGTACATTATTAATAGCGGCGGCAGGTTACATTATCAATGACTACTTCGATGTAAAAACGGATAAGATCAACCGTCCTGAAACCGTGGTAATTGATGTGGTAATCAAACGCCGATGGGCAATGATTCTTCATATCCTATTTAATGCGGTCGGCTTAATTTTAGGATTCTATCTGGCAATGAAATGCCATAGTTTAAAACTACTCATGTTTCAGATCCTGAGCATTCTCTTACTTTGGTTCTATTCAACGCATTTTAAGAAACAGCTGCTAATTGGAAATATCGTGGTTTCCTTATTAACGGCAACCATCCCGGTTATGCCAATGGTATATGAATATTACCTGATGGGCAATATGGATTCATTTCTAACGCTGATGCTTGGAGATTTTTTAAAGACATTAGTGATCATTGTATTTGGATATTCTGCTTTTGCTTTTTTAACTTCTTTCTCAAGGGAGGTGATCAAAGATATGGAAGATTACAAAGGAGACGTTCAAACCGGCTGCAAAACCATGCCCATTGTCTGGGGAATGATCACCAGTAAAGTTGTAACGTTCTTTCTTATCATCATTACCATTGGTTTATTATTACTTGCCAGCATTAAATTCTACCAGGAAAAACAACTGGCGGCCGTTTATTATATTCTTCTATTTGTAATTATCCCCTTAAGTATTTTAATAATACAGATTATAAGGGCTAAAAACAGCAAAGATTTTAAAATGGCCAGCTTATTGCTTAAATTTACCATGCTGTTTGGAATAGCTTTTACATTCATCATTAAATATTTATATGAATAGAAAAAGCTCACTAAAAGCAGTTTAGTATTATAAAATAAAATGAACTTGTCCCATGAATAGTGTAGAACAAATTATTAAAGAATTTCCTTACCAGCTTATATTAGGATCCAATTCTCCCCGCCGACAGGAGTTGCTGAAAAGCCTTGGCTTTACATTTTTAAATAAACCCATAAATGCCGACGAAACTTTTCCGGTTGATTTGTTAGCTGAAGAGATTCCTTTGTACCTGGCAGAAAAAAAAGCGGACGCCTATGATGAAGATCTTTCTGATACTGACATATTAATAACCGCAGACACCATTGTATGGTGTGAAGGGAAAGTTTTTAATAAGCCTGCCAACTTTGTGGAAGGAAAAAAAATGCTGGAAGCATTAAGTGGGAAAATGCATGAAGTATATACCGGAGTCTGTTTAAAAAGCGGCAATAAGCAAACTACGTTTTACGATGTTAGTAAGGTTTACTTTAAAAAATTAAAACCCGAAGAAATAGAATATTACCTAACCAATTACAGTCCGTATGATAAAGCAGGGGGATATGGTGTACAGGATTGGTTAGGATATATAGGAATTGATAAAATAGAGGGTAGTTTTTACAATGTCATGGGACTACCCGTGAAAGAATTGTATGAAGAACTCATAAAATTCTAGTAAATCTCAAATTATAAAAACAAAAAGGCGCTTACTGGCGCCTTTTTTATTTCTCAAATTTATTCTAATTTTTTTTCAAATATCTTTTTGAAACCTCATTAAACAGGGTATTCCTAGACATCTATTGAGCGCGTCAAACTCAAAAAACTCGCACACAATTTTCAAGTAAATCTTACATGGATAATACTGGACCCGTTTATGGAAACCAGAAGTTTAAAGAAGTAGAGATCTTTGAAAAAAAATTATCATATGAAAAACTCAACTTATACCAAACAAAAAAACAATTTTAAAAACAACAATTCATGTATTCTGGCAATTTGCCTTATGCTGCTCTTGGGAGTTCAATCCATCGCGCAAAAAAGTAACACTGGATACCGTTTAGGCATGGGTGTAGGAACGCACTTATCAGGTAACTCTCACGGCGCAATGTATAGCCTGTCCGTAAGCTTATATGATGGCAAAAATCATTTTTCAATCGGACCATGTCTTCAAAAAAGAAAAGAAGAAATTTGTGGAGCAAGCTTCAGGTACGCACGTATTCTCTCCGGGCAGGAAAATTTTCTGGCAGACGGATCTATTAATAAAGCAGATAATGAATGCCACAGAGTACAGCTATTTACATTTGTACAAGCTCAGTACCTCAAAGGAGCGGCTTTAAGCTATAAGGCGGTTAAAATGGAAGAAGCGGCAGCAAAACAAAATGATTACAAAACAGACTATTCAAAATACCAGCTTTCAACAGCAGAACTTTTTGCAGGGTTTGGACTTAACACAAAAATTAACAACAAGCTGGTTTGGTCTACTTCTATCGGTTTCGGAACTTACTATCATTTAGACTATGTGAATGGCTTATACAACGAAAGAATGGCACCGGTATTAATGTTAGGAACTGCGCTAAGACTGAACTACTTCCGCAACTAATTAATCGACACACACACAAAATACCCTAAGCATGTTACACAAACTAATCAATCTGAAACTAACACATACGTTTTTTACAAAAAACATGGCAGTAAAACAAGACGCTTTTATTGCCACACATTTAGACTATAACTTTATGGATACTGTATATACAGATGTTGCGGAACTTTGTTATAACAAAGAAAAGTCTTTGCTACACATCAAAATATTAGAAGATGTTTCCATAACTGTGGAAAAAGCAAAAAGCCTGTCAGATTCAATACATAAAATTACAAATGGCGAAAAACACTTTACGCTGGTGGATGCCACCAATTATTTTTTCATTGAAGACGAGGCCTTAAAGTACATGGCGTTGCCTGAATCAGGTGCAGACAAAATGGGCTCTGCCTATTTCTCAACAAACCTGGCAAACAGGCTCACCATGCATTTTTTCAAAGTATTCCATAAACCTTCTTACCCTGTTCAATTATTCAGAAAAGAAGAAGAAGCCATGAGCTGGCTCAAACTAATCCAAAAAACATCACTTCAGTTAAACTAAAAATAACTTAATTAAAAAATTATGAAAGTAATAACGATTACGCTACTGTTTCTATCCTGCCTGATACAAAATATGCATTCAGTAAACAGGAATCTTTTAAGAGCCATTGATATTCTGAATGTCGTTTCGACTGTTGTTGAAGACCATATTGAAATCTCCTGGCAAACCAGCCAACAAGAAAACAATTATCTGGTAGTTATTGAACGAAGTGTTGACGCCATAGATTTTACACAACTAGACACAATTTATATTACAGGATCTCTACCTTACACCTACATTGATTCTCAACCAATTTCCGGAACTTCCTACTACAGAATCAGATGCATTTGTAGCGTCACACAAATTGAAAGTATTTCCAATTTAACTTACATTGAATATGAAGTGCAACAAAAAGATTCATTTGAAATACTAAACTCATTCCCTGTACCATTTTCAGGAACATTAAATACCAGTATCCGTTGCAAAACCAATATGCTGATTACACTTAAACTAAGAGATCTAACGGGAAGTCTAATCTATGAAAGCTCAAAGATGTGTATTGAAGGAATCAATACAGTTGAATTTTCCGAAATTTTAAACACTGGAAATAGTTTTTATTACCTCACTCTTACTGATGAAAATTCTAATGTGAAAACGATACAACTCCTGAAACAAAATGCAAATTAGTCAGATTATTTTGTTTAAATTTAGATAAATTTTGAATTAATTTATGGATAAATTAAAGAAGATAATACTTCAGTTAGACCAAAAAAATTATGAAGCATTTGAAGAATCCTTAGTAAAAACAAACTCAGATAAATTTTTAATTCTCTTACGATATTACCGTTCAAATAAAACGGATAATCTTCCTGAACTTTTACACTGTAATGAAAATGCGCTGTATGTATTAAAGTCAAGGCTCTTTGATAAAACTCAAAAGTATTTGTTGGAAAATCATAATTCCAAAAATGTAGAAAAAAACAGCTTCGATCATTTAAGTCAATATCTTATCGACTATCCAAGAGATACTGCCATCGCGATGCTTCATGAAATAGAAAAAAAATATTTACAAAGTAATGATCCGGCAAGCTTAACAACGATCTACAGTGTTCTAAAAAAAGCTTATTATCACTCCGACAAACACTATATCTATTCACAGCTTTACAATAAACAGGTTGCCTATGCTATTTCACTTGAAAAAGCGGATGATATTCTATTCAGCTTTAATAAAAATCTCGCAAATTATTATTTTTCAAATTCATCAACCGATCTTGAAATTCTTGTCCTATTAAAAAATGAATTAAAAAACATTTACGCTTTAAATAAGTCTCACAAAATTGAACTGATTTTAAATACGGTCCTCATTCAAATTTTACTGTTTACCGAAATCGAATTATCCGATGAAGAACCCGTTGAAGACATCATTCAAAAATCAGAAAGCATTATCAGTCAATATCCGGAAGATAAACACATTGAACAGTACAAATTAATATTAAGTTTTTTTAAATTCGAATACTACAAAAAGATTCAGCAATTCAAAAAGGCCCTTTCTTATTTCGAGATCGTCAATGCGAACTCACAGAAATGGTTACTTCAAAGTAATTATTGTCTTGCATTCAAATTTTTATTTTCCAAAATAGAAGTGCTGACGAAAGTTGATCGAAAAGAAGATCTATTGGCTGAACCTGAAGATTATTACTTTGATCATTATGATTTTTATTCTACAGTTTCTTTCAAATTTTATGATGCCCTCAAAAAATATCATGCGGGTCAAACTAAAGAGGCCATTGTTCTTTTAAATAAAATCATCGACAATTCCAGTTTTGTAAATTTTCCTCACATGGAATTTGAAATAAAATTAAGTCTCGCTTATTTTTATTATAAGAAAAAAGATTTTGAGCTGGCAGGCAATATCCTGAAAAACTTATCAAGGAAAGTAAATGGGTCTGACGAGTTCAATAATTATAATAACGTCAAAACATTCATAAAACTTCTCACTTCTATACTGGCTGAGAAAAAAACACCCGCCTATCTCAGCAAGCAGGCAGGTTTATTGGAACAGTATAATTTTCATAATTTCAGCGGAAGAAAAATACTCCAGTATTTACAGCAGGATACCGATACAATTCTTATTCCGAAAAGGGGTTAATTCAACGTATCCAGGACCTCACCGGTTAACGGTTTATTGATGAATGGAATTTTTGGGTCAAGATTACTTACCCTGACTTTATCATTCGGATTGATAGATGAAGTCAAAACAACCAGCTTGCATTTCTGAAGTATTGATTTATGTTGTTTGTAGAATAAATCTATGAATTGTACTCCATCGACAATCGGCATATTTAAATCCACGAATATATAATCTGGCAGTAAATGCGCAGTCAATTCTCCGCTTGCGCCAAGGTTTTTTAAAAATTCAAGGGCGCTCATTGAACTTGAGTTAACATATATAATCTCAGCAAAATGATTGGCTTCAAGAATTTTTTGATTGATCATGTTATCCAAATCGTTATCATCTATCAACATCGCTATCTTGTGTTTAAACGACATTTTCTTTTGTTTAATAGGCTTCCTCATTATCTATAACATATAAATTCATTTAAATATAGCGTTTTTATTACACCCAACATAATTGACAAAAACGCTAAAAATATTACATCTGAAAGTAAGGAAATATAAAGAGTTTTTAGTACGACGATATTAGAAATAAGTTTGTAAAAAAATAATTTATGAAGGCAATATCTATTTTAAAAAATTTAAGTCAGAGCAAAAAATGCGTGAAAGTCTTTCTTTTCATACTTATTTGTGCAATTGCTTCTGATAGCTTTGGCCAGGTTCCAATGATTCGTTTAAAAATGAAAGGAAGCGCTAGCTACCTCGACGAAACCATTTTATATTACCAGGAAGGTGCGACGACTGGTTTCGATTCCGAATATGACGCGTATAAAATTGCCGGGCCAAATAACGTTCCCAGTATCTCACAGGAACACAACTCGGTGCTAATGCAAATTAACGGAATAAACCCTGTAGCTTCATCCTTTTCAATCAATATCAAAACAACAACCAACACTACCGGAAATTTTACCATTACGGCTACGGATATGGCATTTCTTCCGGCCGGCACTTGTGTCTCCTTAAATGATCAGGTGACAGGTGCTTCAATAAATATACTGAACACTCCATATATTTTTAATTTATCAAATACAACTACTACATCACGTTTTACGTTAGTGGTTACGCATTTCGAACTACCCATCTTAACCAATTTAACACAACCACACTGTCAGAATATAAATGATGGAAAATTCAAAGTAAAAGGAACCACTCACGCCCCATGGAACTATATCTGGAAAGATTCCCTCGGTACGGTGATTCAAAGCTCTTTAAATTCCGTTGATAGCGATTCTTTAATAAACCTTAATGGTGGTAACTACCATGTAGAAATCAGTTCGGCCAGTAATGCCTGTTATTCAAATGCTGCCGATTTCGCGATCCAAAATGTGTTTCTTCCCCTTGTTTCTTTTACTTCACCCGACACTGTTTTAGCCAGTATCATGCAAAACTATTCTACCCAAAATTTTTCCCAGAACTGCGAAAACTACTCATGGACCTTTGGAGACGGCAATGGTAGCACTAACGATTTTGAAGCTGTCCACGCATACTCCACTCCTGGATTATACGAAACAAAATTAACAGGTATTAGCTCCACAGGATGTATGGATAGCATATCAAAAATGATTGTCGTAATTGACCTCGCAACATCGATTGCTGATCCTTCTCAAAAAGATATCAAATTATTATCGATGGGAGACAATACATTTATCATCCAGTTAAATCAACGTAACTTTGATCAGTTAGATATTGAGCTTTACAATTTGGAAGGCCAAAAAGTGTTCAGCGAACACTATCAAAACTTAGAAGGACAACAAGTGCTTCCTTTGGATTTTAGTACGTTTAACAGTGGCATGTACATCGTCAATACTATAGCCAAACATAAAAGCCTGAATCGGACCAAGATATTAATCAGGTAGTCATAGAAATAATAAAAGCCCCTTCTTTTCAGAAGAGGCTTTTATTAAAACAAAAACTAATAAAACAAAAAATTAAATGTAGATCTCTACATTTTTCTCCTCTAACATCTTCTTCAGGTTGATTAAGGCATATCGCATTCTCCCTAAAGAAGTGTTAATGGACACATTGGTAACTTCAGCAATTTCTTTAAAACTCATGTCGTAGTAGGTTCTCATAATCACTACTTCTTTTTGATCCTGAGGAAGGCCGCTTACAATTGACCGGATAGTTTCCTTAAATAACCGGCTTTGTTCCGAATCTTTGGATGATGAAACAACTTCAGGTATAATATCAAAAATACAAGTGATTTCTCCTTCGTCATTCATGACAGAAGAAACAGACGGCATTTTTTTGACCTTACGGAAATGATCAATGATCAGATTTTTAGCGATCCTTAATACCCAGGGTAAAAATTTTCCTTCTTCATTATACTGTTGCTTTTTTAAAGTCTGAATGACTTTAAAAAATGTTTCCTGGAAAACATCCTCCGTCAATGTCTTATCGCGCGTGATTAAATAAACATATGAGAAAATACGTCGTTTATGGCGTTTGACAAGAATAGAAAGTGATTCTTCGTTACCATCCATATAGAGCTTTACCAGCTCATTATCAGAAAGAAGTTGCATAGACATAGGCTACAATTAAATTATTAAGTACAATAAAAATTTAAGTAGATGTCTATACGATGGTAATTAGATTTTAAGGTTAATGATTGAGCACCGAATTTACAATTTTTTCACAACTGCAAAAGTTAATTTGGGCGAAACTATGGTTTCAGTTATTAAAAGAATGATCCCAGTACGTGAAGCAATTTATCAACCTGGCTTTCCCATAATAGTCTGGCAGATATTTCGTCCGCTTTATCCGAAGCAAAATCTGTGATTATCAATGAGATATCATTCGTTAACTCGTCTTTTTGGATCCTGAATTCAAAAAAGCTTCCGTCATTTTTATCAAGCCACTGGTATCGAATCAACATTGGAGGAACTTCTTTTACCAGTTTTGCCTGTTGAATTTGTCCGTCCCAGTCAAAAGTAAATACGCCATCCCTGATGTTCACATCATCGCAAAACCATTCAGATAATCCGCTTTCTGTACTGACAAACTCAAATACCATATCTTCAGAAGCACGGATAACAAACTCCATTTCAAATTTACCGGCAGGCTCCTTCATCACCCTGGTTGATGGGTTAGGATCGGCATTTCTGAAGGTAGTTGGAGCAACAATCGGTTTTCTAACGATAGGCGCTTTTTCCTTTTTAACTTTTACCGGTTTCTCAGCTTTCATAACCGGTACTTTTTCAATCACCGGTTTTTCAACTTTAACAGGAGCAACTTTTATTTTTTCAACAGGTTTAGAAACAACTTTTTTAACCGCTTTCGCAGGAACTGCTTTTTTAACAGGCTTAGCAACTTTTTTCGGTTGTACTTTTTTAAGGGCTTTCTTTGGTGCTGCTTTTTTTGCAACTTTTTTCACAAGTTTTTTTACAGCAACTTTCTTTGCAACTGCCTTTTTTACAACTTTTTTAACTGCTTTTTTTGGCGCCGCTTTTTTAGCTATCACCTTTTTAGCTGGTTTCGCCGCCTTTTTAGGAGCAACCTTTTTTACAGGCCCTTTTTTAATTACCTTTTTTGGCGCTACTTTTTTAACAGCTGCCTTAGGTTTTACTGTCGATTTTTTAACCGGCTTCGCTTTAGAAACTGGTTTTACAGCTTTCTTTTTTGCAACACTTTTCTTGGTAAGGGCTTTTTTTGGAGCTACTTTTTTAGATGTTGCTTTTTTATTTTTTGACGAAGCCTTAGTTTTTGTCGACATAACCTATTTATTTTTTCGGAAATATATAAAAAAAAACGTTCGCATGAAAATTAAAATGTTAAAATCTGAGAGGGGTTTTAAAAATTCGCTCTTTCTTAGGGGAAATCAAGTAAAAAATTACCTTTGCTGCCATGCAAAATGTGATAACTCTTTTACCGGAAAGCGTAGCTAATCAAATAGCTGCCGGCGAGGTGGTTCAGAGGCCGGCTTCCATCGTAAAAGAGCTTCTCGAAAACGCGATTGACGCTAAAGCAACCTTTATCAAATTGATTGTTAAAGATGCCGGGAAAACGCTCGTGCAGGTAATCGATAACGGAATGGGAATGAACCCTGTTGATGCCCGGATGGCCTTCGAACGGCATGCCACTTCCAAAATTAAAAAAGCAGAAGACCTGTTTCAATTGCATACCAAAGGTTTCAGAGGCGAAGCATTAGCCAGTATTGCCGCCGTAGCTCAGGTGGAATTAAAAACCAAGCGTGAAGAAGACATTGTAGGTCAATTAATTGAAATCGAAGGAAATAAATTTATCCGCCAGGAAGAATGCCAGGCACCAACCGGCTCCTCTTTCAGTGTGAAGAACCTGTTTTTTAATATTCCGGCCCGACGCAATTTTTTAAAAGATGATGGGGTTGAACTGAAGCATATCATTGATGAATTTGAACGGGTATGTTTACCCCACGCGAACATTCAATTTCAGTTATTTAGTAATGGCAATGAAATTTATAACCTCCCACCTACCTCATTAATTGAACGTATCTCCGGTTTGTTCAGTAAAAACCTACAGGGAAAATTAGTGCAGATTAACGAAGAAACCGATGTCGTGAAAATCTCCGGCTATGTGGGAAAACCGGAGAATGCAAAGAAACGCCGTGGAGATCAGTATTTTTTTGTGAACAACCGCTTTATCAAAAGCCCGTATTTGCATCATGCCATCGCAGAAGCGTATCGTGAGCTTATTGCTTCTGATGCTCATCCTTCTTATTATTTATTTTTAGAAGTCAACCCCGAATTTATTGATATCAATATTCACCCGACTAAAACAGAAATAAAATTCCAGGATGAAAAGATCATTTACGCCTTATTGCATAGTGCAGTAAAACGTGCACTCGGAAAAGCGAACCTTGCTCCCAGCCTTGATTTTAACAGCGAGATGAGTTTCGAGATTGATTATACGAAATCGGTTGCCCAGCCCACGGTGACCGTGAATAAAGATTACAACCCGTTTTCAACAGGTTCTTCCAAATCCACGTCTGCCGGTTATAGTCAACCACGACAGGACACTGCTTTGCAAAAAAACAATAAGCATCCCGATAGCTATCGGGACTGGGAAAACCTTTATCAGAATTACGCCAACACAGATTTCAAAGGAGAGAACGAAAATTTACAGTTGGAGACAAAAGCGGAGCAGATTAAACTGGATCACGATGTCTTTACACATAAAGGATTTCAGTTATATAATAAGTACATTGTTTCTGCTCATGAAAATGGCCTGCTTGTAATTGATCAGCAAAGGGCTCACGAGCGTATTTTATACGAACATTATATCGCCACAAGAGAAAAGAACGGAGCAGCATCAACTCAACAAATTCTTTTCCCCGTTACCATCGAATTAACGCCCAACGATTACGTACTCCTGGAAACGCTGATGCCGCACTTTAAATTGCTGGGATTTGAAATCGAGCCCTTTGGAAAAAACACTGTTGTGGTTCAGGGAACACCGGCAGAATTAGGAGAATTTAACACTCAGGAAATGGTAGAGGGTATACTCGAAACCTACAAATTAAATACCTTTGACGTGAAAATTGATCCTTTTGAGAATATGTGCAAAAGTATGGCTAAGAGTGCAGGGATTAAATATGGCAAATCATTGGATGAACAGGAAATCGCGTTGATGCTTGAACATTTATTTCTCTGCGAAAACCCCATGTATAGTCCTAACGGGAAACCTGTGATCATGGAAATGAGTAAGATTGAACTAGACGCTTTTTTTAAACGATAATTTTAATTTATGGGTTTCCAGGAATTTAAACCAAGACAGTTTCAGCAAATACCAATGGTGGTCAAAAACATTCTGATCATTAATGTACTTTTATATTTCGGCACTTTGGTTTTTGGAGAGCTGCTGCATCGCTACCTTGACCTGTACCCTATTGGCACTCCTTATTTTAAGCCCTACCAGTTTATAAGCTATATGTTTATGCATGCGGACATTGCGCATATTCTCTTCAATATGCTGGCGGTTTACATGTTTGGTTCTATCCTGGAAAATATCTGGGGACCAAAACGTTTTCTTAATTTTTATTTACTCTGCGGTTTAGGCGCAGCCTTTTTACAATTAGGAATCAGTTATTATAATAATGAATATACTATTCTTTTAGGAGCTTCCGGAGCGGTGTTTGGATTGCTGGTCGCCTTTGCGATGATGTTCCCCAATACGGAACTGCAAATCTATTTTATAATTCCGGTGAAAGCAAAATACCTGGTGATTGGTTATGCCCTTTTTGAATTATACAATGGCTTCTTCGCACATGATAACGTTGCTCATTTTGCTCACTTAGGCGGATTGGCAGTGGGTATTATCATTATGCTCATCTGGAAAAAAAACAAAACCTTTTTCTTTTAAAATGTCTTTCTTTCAAAATATAAAATATGAATTACAAAAACACAGTAAGCTTACCTTACTGCTGATCATCAATATTTCTATATTTTTAATTATCAATATCAGTTCAGGCGTTTTTAAATCGGATGTGATTGCACTGAATATGGCGCTGCCGTTAAACCTCAATGAATTCATTTTCAAATTCTGGACCTTGTTTACCTATATGTTCGCGCATAAAGACCTGGGGCATGTATTTTATAACATGTTATTGCTCTACTTCACTGCGAATACATTTTTAAATTTCCTTTCCGAGAAAAAACTGCTTTATGTATATATCATGAGCGGGTTGATGGGAGGCATCACGCTCCTGATTCTCTCGGCCATTTTCCCGGCATCCTTTGCAAACTCTATTTTATTCGGGGCCTCGGCAGCAGTGATTGGCATTGTAACCAGCCTGGCCATTTATATCCCAAACCTTCCGGTAAGCCTGTTCGGTATCATTGAAATGAAATATAAATACTATGCTTTGCTCGTATTTGTTGTATCAACCATTATTGATTTTAATATCAATACCGGTGGCAAAATTTCTCATTTTGGCGGTGCATTTTTCGGGTTGCTCTTTGGGTATCTATTGAAGAACGGTAAAGACCTTTCTGATTTATCTACCTTCAGGAAACAAAAAATATCACCTCTGAAAGTCGTTCATCAAAACCGTTCTGCCAAGACAACCGGGCAAACTCAAAGCAACCAGCAAACCATTGATGCCCTGCTTGACAAGATCTCTAAATCGGGTTATGAAAACCTAACCAAGGCTGAAAAAGAATTGCTTTTTAAGCTTTCCCAGAAAAAATAGGTACGATTATTGGAAAATATTTTCTAAATTGTAATCCAATTATGTTTAGGTATTTACTTGTAATTAGTTGTTTTTCGTTTTCGATAACCGTAGCTCAACCGGGTAAAACGAAATATGAGATCGCGGATGCCGACGAACATTACAGCCACCATAATTTTTTAATGGCTCTTCCTATCTACAAGGAACTTTTAAAAGCCGATAAGAATAATGCCTCCATCCAGTACAAAATTGCCGAATGCTATCTCAATACCAACATTAATAAGTCGGAGGCAATTAAATACTTAGAGTTTTGCGTCAAAGATCCTAAAGTGGAATCCAACGTATGGTTAAGATTAGGAGAAGCTTACCGACTTTCCAATAAAATTGAAGATGCCATCAAGGCTTTTGAAAAATACAAAGAACTTGAACCCAAAAAGAAAAAAATAGCGGACCGTCAGTTAGAGATATGCAACAATGCAAAAGCCCTAATGCTTACGCCTATCAATGTATCTTTTACCAACCTCGGTAAAGACATCAATTCGGAGTTTGCCGATTATTATCCCTGGATCACAAAGGATGAAAGCTTTTTAGCATTTACCACCCGCCGAAAAGGACAGACTGCGAGCCGCGTGGAGGTGGATGGATATTACGCTTCCGATATTTACACGTCCAAACTAGATGCCGGAAAATGGATCAAAGCTGAAAACCCAGGGCCAAAAATAAATTCTTCATTAGATGAACAGGTGGTTGGTTTAAAAGCAGACGGTTCTGAAATGCTGGTGTATATTGACCACATTGATAAATACGGAGATATCTATACCACGGGTAAAAAAAATGGCCTTTGGGTAAAATACGTGGCCTTTCCTGAACACATTAATAAGGAAATTGAACACTCTGCTTCGATCAGTGCAGATGGAAATACCTTATTTTTTGTGCGCGGCGAAAACCGGGAAGCACAAACCGATATTTATATCTGCCGCAAACTGCCGAACGGAAGCTGGAGCGAGCCATTTAAAATGGGCCCTGAAATCAATACCGAATACCACGAAGATTTTCCTTACCTGTCAACCGACGGTGTAACTCTTTATTTCTCATCCGAAGGACATAACACCATGGGTGGCTTTGATCTTTTTAAAAGCGTTTGGAACCCGGAAGCAAATACCTGGACCAAGGCAGAGAATTTAGGCTTTCCCGTTAACACAACCGACAATGACCGAAGCATTAGCCTGACGCCTGATAACCGTGCAGGCTATATCAGTGCTTTACGTCCGGGGGGACAGGGCGACCTGGATATTTACCGGATCAAATTCAATGATATGGATCAGAAACTGACCTTGTATTTAGGCAATATGTTATTAGGAGATTCGTTGAACCAACCAAAAGAATACATTGCCAATATTTTAGCGGTGAATGTTGTGACCAACGAGGAATTCAGCTTTGCTCCCAACCCAACCAACGGACGTTTTGTTATGGCGTTACCTGCCGGCACTTACGATATTACTGTGACCGCTGACGGTTTTGCGGATTACAAAGACAAGCTAACGGTTTCCGATCTTGGATTACCGATCTCAGAAGAAAAGAAAAACTATAAACTGGCGAAGCGATGATGAGTACCTTGAGAATTCTTTTTTTATTGGCTTTCGTTTTCAGAACATCTTTTAGTTTCTCCCAATCCTACCAAATTGGTTTATTGAAATACAGCGGCGGCGGCGACTGGTATGCCAATTTAGAAACATCGCTGCCAAACCTCATTAAATTTTGTAACGCCAATATCAAAACCAACATCAATCCCGAACAGGCCATTGTGGAAGTCGGCAGCACAGAAATCTTTAATTACCCCTTCATACATATGACCGGTCACGGTAATGTGGTTTTCTCGAACCAGGAAGCGGAGAATCTTCGGAAATATCTCATGGCCGGTGGTTTCCTGCACGTATCGGATAACTATGGGATGGACAAATTTGTGAGAACAGAATTAAAAAAAGTATTCCCTGAACTGGAACTGGTGGAACTTCCCTATTCTCATCCTATTTATCACCAGGCTTATAATTTCGATAAAGGTTTACCAAAAGTTCACGAACATGAAAACAAAGCGCCACAGGGTTTCGGCTTAATCTACCAGGGGCGTTTGGTTTGCTTTTATGACGCAGAATGTGATTTAGGTGATGGCTGGGAGAGTTATGAGATTCATAAAGACAGTCCCGAAACCCATGAAAAAGCTTTAAGAATGGGTGCGAATATTATTAGTTATGCTTTTATGAATTTTCAGAAGTAACGTAATCACTCAACATTTAAGTATCAATAAGTAATTTTCAAATTAACTTTATCTCCCCGGAGAAATTACATTTTTAACCTAATAATAAAAGTCGGGTGAAAAGCGCGTAAGCCCGTCAAAACGCGGAGATGGATGAGCTGTGAATTTTGATTTTTTTAGTTGAGTTTGAAAGAGCTTTAGTTCTCTTTCAAAAAAGAAACTCAAAAATCAAAAGAGCGCGGGGATATCGTTTTGACTTGGGTTTTTGGTTCTTTTTGGCCAAGCAAAAAGAACAATAAAATATAAATTAGGATCAGTAATAATTTCCACAAAAAAAACCTTCACTGTCTCAGTGAAGGTTTTTAATTAAATGTATGATGTACTATAAATGCATACTGTCCTTTTTAGCAAAAAGCGTCGCTTCCGCTTCCACGTTATCTTCATCCGGCACGCAACAGTCTACAGGGCAAACTGCCGCACATTGAGGTTCGTCATGAAAGCCGACACATTCTGTGCACTTATCAGTAGCAATGTAATAAATATCCATACTGTAAGGCGTTTGAGGATCATTGGCATCAGCCGTAATTCCTGTATTCTTCCCGGTGAATTCTCCTTTTATTTTAGTGCCATCCGCATAGCGCCATTCGGCTCCACCTTCATATATCGCATTATTCGGACACTCTGGTTCGCAAGCCCCGCAATTAATGCACTCATCTGTAATTTTAATAGCCATTTTTTCGTTAGTTTTGTATTCTTAATTAAGACTACAAATATAAGATTAATTTTTATGACCTTAAAACAACGGGAACAAGCTTTTGTTCAATTGGGTTTGTTTATAAACCGCCATTTTTCCAACCAATGGCTGCCCAAAGAAGAGCGTTTTCATAACGATCTGAACAAACTGACTGAAATAGCCTATTCCTATAACGGATGGTTTACACCCGAAAGTATACAAATGGCCCTGAAAGGCCTGGCCTTCATGCTGGAAGAAAAGTCCTTACATGATTTTGTCTCCACCATTACCGAACCTGAAAAACCTAAAACCGTGGCAGTGATCATGGCCGGTAATATCCCCGCGGTTGGCTTTCATGACCTGCTGTGTGTGTTGTTAAGCGGACATCACATCCTCATCAAAGTATCAGGCGACGATCCTGCCCTGATTCCTTTTTTATCAGGAATGGTGATTTATTACGAACCAGCCTTTGCTCCGGCCATTAACTTTTCGGAAGGTAAACTTGTTAATTTCGACGCAGTAATTGCCACCGGAAGCGATAATACTGCCAAACATTTTGATTACTATTTCGGGAAATACCCCAACATCATTCGTAAGAACCGGAGCTCCATTGCGGTGCTGAACGGAAAAGAGACCAAAGAAGAGCTCAGCAGGCTGGGGAAAGATGTTTTTTACTATTACGGGCTGGGTTGCAGAAATGTGAACAAAGTGTATGTGCCGGAAGGTTATAAATTTGACGGTTTGTTCGAAGCCTTATATGAGTTTAAATACGTCATCGACAATAAAAAATACAACAACAATTACGAGTATAACCGCGCCATTTATCTGCTCGATCTGGTCCCTTTCCTGGACAACAACTTTTTTATGATTAAGGAGAGTGCTGATCTCCATGCCCCTACTTCGGTACTTTTTTACGAAACGTATACTAATGAAGAACAGCTTGTTGAAAAGATCAGCCCTTTAATGGCAAATTTGCAATGTATTGTTGCTAATTTTGAAATAAAGGGAGTAAAAACCATTGCATTGGGTTGCAGCCAGGAACCGGAAATTTTTGATTTTGCAGACAATGTGAATACCCTGGATTTTTTAAAGACCCTTTAATTGTATAAATTTAATAGTGAATCGTATCAAACATATTTTTTTAGCCGCAGCCTTTGCTTTTTGTCTTCATCAGTCAAAGGCACAAACGGTGTTGCTGTATGATACCAACGATTCCATTTCCAATATTGTATTACCTAACGTTTTCACGCCTAACTTCGACAGCATCAATGATGTGTTCAGGCCATACCTGGACGAGATCGTGGAACTGAACTACAGTATCTTTAACCGCTATGGTAACGTGGTTTTTGAAACAACCCGCTTAAACGGATTCTGGGACGGCAGAACCACCAGTGGTGAGCCCTGCAAAGATGGTGTTTACTTTTGCATTTTAAATGCCACCGGCATTGAAGGGAAAACATACAAGGAAAAAACCTTTGTGCAATTATTTACGAATGGATTCTACACTAAGTAAGCCCCTCTTATCCGTTAGTAAAATAGCGTTTAACTATCCCCAGTCCACCCAGTTTAAAGGCATCAACAGCGTTTCCCTCACAGCAGAACCCGGCAAGATCCTGGCCATTATTGGAAAAAGCGGGAGCGGGAAAACCACCTTATTAAAATGTATTTATGGTTTGGAGGACCTTAAGGAAGGACAAATTACCATTGGCAATAAATTAGTATTAGGCCCTGCCTATAATTTAATCCCCGGCCATGCCGACATGCGTTTTGTGAGCCAGGACTTTTACGTGCTCGATAACCATACGGTAGAAGAAAACATCAAGGATAAACTGATGGGCTACACGGACGAATACAAACAAAAACGTGCCAACCAATTGTTACGCCTGCTTGATTTAACTCCTTATAAAAGTCTGAAAGCCATTACCTTATCATCCGGACAAAAACAACGCGTTGCCATTGCCCGTTCACTGGCGGAGTTCCCAAAAGTATTATTGCTCGACGAACCTTTCAGTAACCTGGACCTGCCATTACGGGATAAGATTTTTACTTATATCCGCCAGCAAATTAAAAAAGAAAACGCTGCCGCTATCTTAGTAACACATCAGCCCGAGGAAGCACTCCGTTATGCAGATGAAACGGCGGTGATGGAAAACGGGAAACTCATCCAGCATGATGAAACCTTTAAAGTGTATTACCAGCCTAAAACCAAAAATGTGGCCGCTTTAATGGGACGTTATTTTATCCTGGAACAGGATGATTTACTTTCTTCCAAAGTGAAACTATCCAAAAACCAAACCTACATCCGCCCCAACCAGTTACAGATTGTAGACAGCAAAGCACAGGCACAACTGCAGGTAACGGTGACCAACGTATTCTTTAATGGTTATGGCTTTGAATATTTTGCCGAAACCAAACAGGGCAATTCCGTTTACTTTTACTCAAAAGATAATGCCATACAAATAGACGAAGCCGTTTATTTGAAAGTGAAGTGGTATTAGCACTAGCTGGTAGCTTGCGATGACGAAAGCATCATGTCATTTTATAGAAGCATGAAGCTACTTTTTTGAATGATTTTCTTAGATACTTTTTGCAGCCAAAAAGTATCCAAAAAGCTTATGATTTTGTGATAGGCAATTTTTGGATACCGTCCCGAAAGTGTTCGGGACTCTATCCAAAAACGCTGACAAAAGCAACCCGCTTGCTCATGCCGACCCTACGTTGCTTTTGCATCTATTGCTGCACAAAATCATAGTCCCACACCTGATGTTCATCATGCTATCGTAAGATATAGATGTGCTATAAAAACCCCTCACTCTAATACATAATGAGTTTATTTACCTGCTCCGCTGCTCCCGAAAGCTTTCGGGATGTAATGCTGCGGTTTTCTAATAGGTAAATGAGTTCTTTTTTCCGCTTTCCCGATATGTTCATTTTTTAACAAAAAACTGGACATATCCCCAAAACGTGTCCATTTTTTTAACTAAAAACTGGGCATATCCGAAAAACATGTTCAGTTTTGATTGCAAATTTTAACGTTGATTCATTCCTATTCGCTACTAAGTTTAATTTTATATGAGTTTTTTAAAGAAGAAACGATAATAAGCTCTTTGGCATCTAATTTTCTTATCTCCCATTCGTAGGTTCTGAGGTTATTTTTCTCAGGAAAATAATAAGATCGATTACAATAATTCACATTATCTTCATTGATACAGTATATTCCAATTGTAGACGTATCCATTCGGAATTCCAGGCTCCTATTTTCATTGACAAAAGACACCCCTAAATCCCTATGGCTCCAGTTTTGGACGGAAATAGTACTGACATTTTTAAAAAAGGATATCTTTTTATAGGTATCACTTCCGTTATAGTTAATCAATTCTGTACTATCAATACCATTCACTTCATAAAGCGTTAATTTCCATGGCCTGTTGAGCAAGTTCTTTTTACCACGCCGTTCACACCCTCCCTCCGGATATTTTTTGCAATTAAATAATACAACGGTGGATGTTAAAAGTATTATGTATGTACGGATAGTCCTCATGATTTAGATACAAAGGGCAGATATTATTCGCCAAGTTAATCATACTGAGATATATAGTTTATTTTCTAGTTATTAAATGCAGCGGAACGAAAAGCAGTTTAAAAGCCACATAAGACAATCCGCTGCATTTGAAGGAGCTCTTTTAAGAATATTTAAGATAACAAACTATTCAATAACATCAATTTTTTTCGTGATGCTATTACCAAGGCTTGAGGTTACCTGAATCATATATATTCCTTTACTATATCCCTCGAGAT
>JAJNBG010000067.1 GCA_021155905.1 Bacteroidota bacterium | reverse complement strand
CATGAATCCTGCTTTTAGCATCACGTTTCTCAATAGTAATCTGTTGGTTAATGCTTCTTTACTTAATTGGCCGTTCATTAAAAATTCCTGTTCCCTTTTTGGTTCACTGAGTTCTCCAAAAAAATCAAAGGGTGTACCCATATCCAGCAAAACATCATTATCACCAATGATACCAACATCTACGGCAGCGCCGTAGTTATGCAGGGAAATGTCACTTGGGTGAGCGAGGTAATTGATCTTTTCTTTGGACGGCATATCCAACTCATCCCACATTTGTTTTTGTATATGTAATGGCCTCACTGCGTCAAATACAATTAAGTGATAGTTGGGAAATTGCTCATGCAGATAATTCTGCGCATTGCATAGTTTGATAGCTACTTCACAGGGCAGGTAGCAATCGGTTAAACCGTGATAAAGGGGCTTGTTCAAAAAATTCTGTGTGGTGGAGTAGTGGAGGACCACGCGAATGGTTGAATCGAGTGAATTGATATTGACAAGGTTTTTTTCTATAAATATATGTTCGAGGTAGGAAGTATCATCGTGTCGCGAAACTTCTTTCGTTAAGACTAAGGTTCCTTTTTTGTTTGATACAGGTAGTCTGTTCTCAACGACAGGGGAGCAGCCACTGATAAAAAGTAAAAAGAACAGGAATATTATGTAAAAATATTTGGACATTAAATAACCGGGTAAACCACATAATTACGCGGTGTTTCAAATAAAGTGATTTCCAGGTCGTATTTTACGTCGATTTTTGGACGCAGTATTTCATAAATGATCCTCGCAATGTTTTCGACCGTTGGATTCAGGTCTTTAAATTCAATGGTATCTAAATTTAAATTCTTATGATCAAAACGTTCAATGATCTCATCTTTGATTAGTTCATTCAAGATTTTAAGATCAATAACATACCCTGTCTGAGGATCTACTAGTCGGTGCGCGGAGTTAAAATTGGCTTTTCTGAATATGGCGGTCTTCATTTTATTTGGATTACGAATCGATTACGAATATACGAATCTGCGTTTGTATTGATTCGTATATTCGTACTTATTTCGTAATTGGTTTAATGTTTACAATAGGTTTCGATTAAGCGGATCGCCATTTCATCCCCCAGACTATCTGCTTTATTCAGGTCATCGCAGGCACCTCGTTTGTCCTTACTGGCAAATTTAATCGCAGCTCTGTTCACGAATGCGCCGGCATAATCGTATTTTAATTTGATAGAGTAATCAAAATCTTTCAGGGCTTCCACAAACTGTTTGTTCTCGCCTTTGGCAACGCCACGGTAATTATAACTTACCGGATTTTTTGGGTTTAGTTTAATGGCAGCGTCTAAATCAACAATAGCGCCTGTATTATCCCTTGTTTCTATTTTGCAGGCACCCCTTGATATGAGCGCTGCTTCATCTTCCGGGAAAGCCTCTAAAAACACGTTCCAGTCGTTGACAGCGTTTTTAAAATCACCGGCTTCAAACCTGGCTTTTGCCCTTGTCCGGTAGGCATCGTAATTGGGATTAGTGGCCGGCATTGCTTTAATAGCTTCCGTTAATTCTTTAATGCAATAAGCATAATCTTTCATGGCAAACCTGATCTCACCTTTCAGAAACATCACATCCAGGTATTTCGGATTTAATTCCAGGGCTCTGCTACAGGCATCCAATGCGTTTTTATAAGCTTTGCCGTCAAACATCAGTTTAGCCTGGTAATAAAATAGCTCAGGATCATCTGTGTTTAGTTTGGCTGCGGAATCAAGTGTAGCTTTTGCTTCTTTAAATTTTTTAGTTTCATAGTACAAAATACCCATGGTCTTTTGGCTTTCGTAATTATCGGGTGTTATTTTGAGTGCTGCCTGAAGGTCTTTTTCTGCGCCTTTATAATCCTGTGTTTTTAATTTTGCAAACGCCATTTTATTAAAAGCCTCCGTATAGTCAGGCTTTATTTTAATGGCTTTCTTCAACAGGACGATAGCTTCTTTATATTTTGCTGAATCTAAAAGTTTGCAGGCCGCTTTATAAATATCAGCTTCAGCATTTTTAGTTTTAGAAGTATCCCTATTAGCAATGCCATGAAATGAAATAAAACAAAACAAAATTGCAGACAGTAAACGAATGACACCATTCATGAAAAAATATTTTGTTTATTGTTTTGGATGATTAAATTTACATAAACTATTTAATATTTAAAATTATGCCATTTCTTATTTTTATTCTTGTCTTTTGTCTTTTGCTGATTTTTTTATCTTTTGTCACGGTTCAGCAGGGATCAATAGCGGTGATCACTATTTTTGGCAAGTATAAGCGTATACTGACTCCGGGGCTGAGCATGAAAATTCCTTTTATTGAAAAGGTGTATAAAAAAATCTCCACTCAAAACAGGAGCGTTGAACTTGGATTCCAGGCTGTTACAATTGATCAGGCCAATGTGAATTTCACGGCCATGTTATTATATGCTGTTATCAATCAGGGAGAAGAAGCAATAAAGAATGTTGCCTTTAAATTCGTAGATGATAAAAACTTAATGCAGGCACTGGTTCGTTCCATTGAAGGTTCGGTGAGAGCATTTGTATCCACCAAAAAACAATCGGAAGTATTATCTCTGAGAAGAGATATCGTGGAGGCAGTGAAAGAGCAACTGGATGTGACTTTAGAAGAATGGGGTTATCATTTGATCGACCTTCAGATCAATGACATTACATTTGACGAGGAAGTAATGCGTTCCATGGCAAAAATTGTTGCCAGTAATAATTTAAAAGCAGCCGCAGAAAACGAAGGACAGGCTTTATTAATTACAAAAACCAAAGCTGCAGAAGCAGAAGGGAATTTCATTAAAATTTCTGCTAATGCCGAAAAAGAAGCGGCACAATTAAGAGGGCAGGGTATTGCCTTGTTCCGTGCAGAAGTTGCACGTGGTATGGCTGAAGCTGCAAAGCAAATGCAGGAATCTAACCTGGATACATCTTTGATTTTGTTCAGTATGTGGACAGAAGCTGTAAAGAATTTTGCAGAACAAGGCCAGGGCAATGTCATCTTTTTAGATGGTAGTGTTGAAGGGATGGATAAAACCTTAAGGCAA
>JAJNBG010000038.1 GCA_021155905.1 Bacteroidota bacterium | reverse complement strand
TGCAGTAAAAAAATTACGCGAAACAGGTACTAAAAAAGAAGCAGCAGCTTTATTACCGAAAGTAGTAGCTATGTTAGATAAATTAGCTAAGAAAAGTGTGATACACAAAAACAAAGCTTCTAACTTAAAATCAAAATTGACTAAAAGAGTTAATGCAATAGCAAAATAATTTCTTTTACAGAAATAATACAGAATCCCATTCGCCAGTAAGTCGGATGGGATTTTTTTATTACAAATTCTAAATTTATTACTAAAATAATTAGGCTTTAAGTAATTATTTTATAATTTTGTCCGAAATACAAAAACCATAACTTATTTATATGATGAATTCTAAAACTTTACGAAACTTAAGTCTTGCTGTTGGAACCACTGCCTTATTAGTTGGTTGCAATGGTTTAGGTAAAATGGTAAAAAAGCAATCCACTTTTTCCTATGACATGAAACCTAATCCAATAGAAATGCATGGAGATAGTGTTGGTTTTACTGTTACTGGAAAATACCCGGCTAAAATTTTCGCTAAAAAAGCAACAGTTACTTTAACCCCGGTAGTAAAATACGCAGGTGGAGAAAAAGCTTTGAAACCAGTAATTTTAGTAGGTGATAAAGCTACTGACCCAGGACAAAAAATTAGCTTCGATAAAGGTGGTACCTTTAGTTATACATCTGAGAAATTCGCATACGAGCCAGCAATGAAAGTGGCAACTGTAGAATTACGTGCTCAGGGTAAGGTAAAGAAAAAAACAAAAGACTTTACTCCGGTAAAATTAGGAGATGGAACTGTTGTTACTCCTTTATTAGTTCGTAATGATGAAAAAGGAATTTACGCAAAAGATGCTTTTGTTAAATCAACTCCAATGAACCAAACAGCAAATATTTATTACCTGATTAATAAATCTGATGTTCGTTCAAGCGAAATGAAAAGCGATGAGATTAAAAACTTAAATAATTTCATTAATGCCAACATCAATAACGTTTGGTATGAATTTAAAGATATCAATGTATCTGCTTATGCTTCTCCGGATGGCGAATTAACGTTGAATGAAAATTTAGCAAAAGATCGTGCTAAATCTGGTTCAAGAGCTTTAATGGGTGAGTTTAAAAAGAACAAAAACAAAGACCAGAAATTCGGTAAGGATGAAGCTAACTTCAAAACTCAAACTACAGCTGAAGACTGGGATGGTTTCAAAAAATTAATGGAACAATCATCTATTGCTGATAAAGATTTGATTTTACGTGTTTTGACTATGTACCAGGATGGTGAGCAACGTGAGAAAGAAATCAAAAATTTATCTAAAACTTATACTGAAGTAGCTGATAAAATTTTACCAAAATTACGTCGTTCAGTTTTAACTGTAAACGTTGATAAAAAATCACGTAACGATGACCAAATCACTAAATTAACAACAACTTACCCTGATTCTTTATCAGTAGAAGAGATGTTATATGGCGCTAACTTAACTAACGACATGAACACAAAAGTTCAGATCTACACTGCTGCTGAGAAAAAATACGGTACTGACTGGAGAACTTCTAACAATTTAGGCGTTGCTTTATTAATGAATAATAAAGTTTCTGAGGCTGGTGAAGCATTTAAACGTGCTGAAGCAAATGCTAACGGAAACCCAATTTTGATGAATAACCTTGGAATTGTTGCTGCTAAAGCAGGTGACCGTAAAAAAGCAATGGAATATTATGACAAAGCAAACGGTGCAGGCAATGAAGTTAACTACAACAAAGGTATTGTAAACGTACGTGATGGTAAATACTCTGATGCTGTTGGGAACTTTGGCGAATACAAAGGTTTCAACAAAGCTTTAGCTGAATTATTAAACGGCAATGCAGGTGCAGTTCCGGCTACTCTTGACGCAAGCAACGAAAAAGATATGGCAATGGCTTCTTACTTAAAAGCAGTTGCGGCAGCAAGAAATAACAATACAGCTGATGCAGTTTCTAACTTAAAAACTGCTATCGAAAAAGATGGTTCGTTAAAAGCAGCAGCTAAGGATGATGCAGAATTCGTTAAATTACGTGATAACGCAGATTTCAAAGCAATCGCTAACTAATCTACCTTTCAATAAATAAAAAAACCTCCTGAAGTTCAGGAGGTTTTTTTATGCTCGAAAGTGACGTACTAATCTCAAAATCTGTTATATTTAAAAACGATAACGATTCGATACCCCAATGGCCAAAGTTATTCCATTTAAAGCAATACGCCCCGAAGGCGACAAAGTTCATTTAGTAGCTTCCCGTTCAGTAGATGGATATAACTCCGCTGAATTAAGAGAGAAGCTTGCCGGAAACCCCTACTCTTTTTTACATGTCATCAATCCTGATTTTGAAGATGGTATAAAAACAAAGCCCGGATCTAAGGAACGATTGAATAAAGTTAAAAACCACTTTAAGAAATTTGTACGGGAAAAAGTATTCATGCGCGATGAAAATCCATGTTATTATCTATATCGACAGGTTAAAGAAGGAAATGAATTTATCGGGATTATCGCATGCACCAGTATTGATGATTATATGAATGGTGTCATCAAAATCCATGAACAAACATTAACAACGCGGGAAGAAAAATTAAAGGACTATTTGGAAGTATGTGAATTTAATGCCGAGCCTGTACTGTTCTGTTATCCGAATGACGAAGCTATCGATCAGATCTCCGATGATATAGCTAAGACGAGGCCTGACTATGATTTCACAACCACCGATAAAGTCAGACATACGGTTTGGGTAATTGACAGTAGAAAAACAGTAAAGCAAATTGCGGAGCGTTTTGCAACCATACCCAATATTTATATCGCTGACGGGCATCACCGCTCCGCCTCAGCAACTCTCTTAGGAAAACTAAGGCGCAGTACCAGAAAATCTTATACGGGCGAAGAAGCGTTTAATTATTACCTGGGTGTATTCTTTCCCGAAACTCATTTAAAAATTTATGATTATAACCGTATCGTCAAAGACCTGAATAATTTATCAGTGAACGAATTGATGTACAACCTGAAAACCAATTTCACGATTACAGAGATTAAAGCCAACGATTATAAACCTCTTCAAAAGCATGAGATCTCGATGTACGTGGAAAATAAATGGTACTCGTTAAAAGTAAAGGACACCATCTATAATTCAAATGACCCAATTGATAGTTTGGATGCAGCGATTTTGACTAAATATATTTTATCTCCCATTCTTGATATCCACGATCTGAAGACGGATAAGCGAATTGGATTTGTTCCTGGTGTGCGTGGCAGCAAAGAATTGAAAAAACAGGTAGATGAAGGGAAAGCAGCCATTGCCTTTGGTTTGTATCCGGTAACCATGGAACATTTAAAATGGATAGCAGATACCAATCATATTATGCCTCCAAAATCGACCTGGGTGGAACCAAAAATGAGAAGCGGATTAGTGATCTATAGTTTGGAAGAGTAATTACATACTATGCTTCAATCTAACTTTCAAATATCGCCGGTAACGGTTAACAATCTTGACGCATTAAGGAATATAAGCATACAAACATTTACAGAGACTTTTTCTGATTATAATTCGGAAGAGAATATGCGACGCTATATTTCCGAAAATTTTAGTGTTCCTAAATTGACCGCTGAATTCCAAAATCCGGGATCCTCATTTTATTTGATAAGTCTGAAAGACAGCGTCATTGGCTACCTGAAACTCAACAGAGGTGCCGCTCAGACTGAACCAAACGAAAATGCGCTCGAGATTGAACGCATTTATGTGCAACAGGAATTTCATGGAAAAAAAGTAGGGTTGTGTTTGTTTGAAAAAGCGAAAACAATAGCCACAGAAAATCACTACGATTATATCTGGTTAGGTGTATGGGAAAAGAATACAAAAGCCATTGCCTTTTACCGGAAGCTTGGATTTATGGAATATGATCAGCATGTGTTTGTACTGGGTAGTGACGAGCAAACGGATATTATGATGAAACTTAATTTGATTTAAGATGTCAATCGAAGGAAATATAGAACATATCAAAGAAACCATTCCCTCTAATGTTGTGCTGGTAGCTGTTTCTAAAACCAAGCCCAATGAAATGGTTATGGAAGCCTATAATGCAGGGCAACGCGATTTTGGCGAAAACTATGTGCAGGAATTGGTTGATAAGCAAGAACTGTTACCCAAGGACATCCGCTGGCATTTTATCGGTCATCTACAAAGCAACAAAGTAAAATACATTGCACCTTTTGTCTATTTAATTCATGGTGTGGATAGTTTCAGTTTATTAAAAGAAATAAATAAGCAGGGGCAGAAAAATAACCGGGTTATTGATTGCTTATTACAGATCTTTGTGGCACAGGAAGAAACAAAATTCGGGCTGGATTTTAAGGAGGCTACAGATATATTGAATTCCGAAGAATTTAAAGCTTTGAAAAACATCAGCGTCAAAGGCTTTATGAGCATGGCTTCTAATACAGATGACCAGGAACAGATCAAAACAGAATTTGCATCTCTCAAAAAATTCAGCCTGCAGTATCCGGACTACAAAATCTTAAGCTTTGGTATGAGCGGTGATTACGAGATCGCCATTGAACAAGGCTCAACCATGATTCGTGTTGGAAGCAGTATTTTTGGGGAAAGAAATTACGATAGTAAATAGTCTATTCTAGTAGAACTTGCTTTTATTTGCGAGTTCGTATCCGAGAAGTTCTCGATAAAATTTTTGCATAGAGACAGCAAAAATCACTTGAACTGACTTAATTAGTTTACAGATTACTTCATTTCTTTCAGAGTCCTGGCATACATTGCCACAAACACGATATCCACAATGACCATAAAAATCATTACTCCCATAGCAATGGCTGTATTATTTCCACCGGGAGGACCCATCATGGCCAAAGAATTTTTGCCCATAAATACAAAACTGGTGTAAGGTAAAATTTCCGCAATCGCATAAATATAGAAACCTCTCTTTGTCAGATTCCACATCATCATTACGCCCAAAAAAGATAAAAGAGTATATGCTAGTCCTAAATAAGGTGCTATTTTGCTGTATGGATTATTTTGCATCTCAATCATTTGATCCTCCATTTTATCAGCCATATCAGGGTTATAGCTCCTGAGCTGTTCTACATTTTTTTGCATGGCTTCCGGTGTACTTTGATAAATTCCCCAGATTCCGGATAGGAAGCTAATACCACACATAATAAATGACAGGATACATAATACTTTTAAAAACTGAGAACGCTTTGGCTGTTCTACCGGATTATTTTCTAAAATTAAATTTTCTTCCATGATTTTATTTTTTTCAAATGTAAATCTATTCCATTACAAAAACCCTTTCTACTTAGGAAAGGGTTTTTATAAATAATTTTTAATGCATATGCTTCAAATTCACAGCGTACAGTACAATCCAAACGATAGCAATCAACAATCCAACAATTGCCCCTGCGCTACCGATTAATCCGCCGCCGCCAAGAAAAAATCCTGCTATAGCCGGTGTAATTTCTCCAATACAATAAACAAAGAAGCCCAATCTTTTTAATTTCCACATTTGAAGGGCTCCATATAAACACAATAGCGAACAAACCAAACCAATGATCAGATTTGGAACGGCATTTTCAACTGCCTTCATCATCGTTTCCTGCATGCCGCTCATCATTCCATATGTATCACCCTCTGCTGTTCCCATATTTTCCATAAGTGTCGCTGATGCTTTGATTGAAAAATATCCCCAGATTGCACCTATGAACGCTAATCCGCTTCCAATAAATGTAAGAATACATAATACCGTTAAAAATTGAGGTCTTTTTGGTGCCGCATTAGCTGGTTGTTGGCTCTCCATTAAAATATTGCTTTCCATAATTTCTATTTTTTTATTTTAAAACAAAAATAGCTTTTATGTTACCATAAAAGCTATTTTTCTAATTCTATTTATATTAGTGTCCTGCTTCCTGTTGAACTGAATCAATAGCCTGGTTCATTTCAGTTTTCATTTGCTCTGCGCTTTGCTCCATTGCTTCTTTGAATTTATCACCCATTTCGCCACCAGCTGCCTGGATCTTACTGATACCCATTACTAACATTGTAGTTAAAATAACTGCTACAATTCCAATAACCATACCTGCAATTGCTAATCCTTTTTTACCACCTGTTTTTCCTAATTTCATCATTCCCATGATACTTAAAAGAGTACCTGTTAATGCTAATACTAACCAGAAAATACCTAATCCATAACCACCACCTAATGCTGCTGCGAATGTAACTGCCGTTGCAACGAATACATAAAATACCAATGCTACTAATGCGATAACAAATCCTGCCACTGCCATTCCTTTACCTTGAGGTGCTACAGCTGCCGTTGTTGTTGTAGTTGTTGTTGTAGTTGTTTCTTCCATAATGTTTGTTTTTAGTTTATTAAAATTATTTCTACAAAAAAAGAACAATTTTGTCCGGTAACCAAATCCTCACTTGATAGTTATTAACAGACATCCGATCATATGAAAGTTTCATAAGCACAAAAACGGCATTCATCTAAGAGTTCAGCTGAAGCCAGATTGAAAAAACTGTTGATACTTCGTCTTTTTGTTTTAATTTGAAAACATCGAAGTAACTAACTGACTTAGACGGCTTTATTAATTTAATTTGTTTTAGATTTTGATTCGATGAAACCGTCAACGTAATCTCGTCCTCAGTAAAATAATTTATCCAGTCATTGAAATCGTTTTTGAGTGTGTACCCGTTAACCGAAAGTATTTCATCCCCAACACTTAATCCTGCTTTCCAGGCCGGTGAGTAGGGAGCAATCAGTGACACCTTGCGGTTATTACCAAAGTCAACTGTTTTAAATCCATAAACAGATTCACAAATCAAAGCACTGGGCGTTTGTTGAAGTTCTATATCCAGGTAAGAAAAGCATTCTGATAAAGGCTTTTGGAAATCTTCTGTACCATAGACATACTTTTCAAAAAAAGTTTTTAAAGAAGCCCCCGACATTTTTTCGCAAAGATCAATAATATCCTTCTCAGAATATCCTTTGTTCTTTTTACCAAATTCATTGTACAATTCGCGACAAACGTCTATTAGTCCTTTTTGATTATTCGTATGTTTCATGATTAACACATCAAGCATAAAGGCCACCAGATTCCCCTCATCGTATATGGATGTTTTGCGGTACGGAGCACCCGGAACATAACCATCCAGCCAGGTTTCCCAGCTTGAATGCGCCACCGATAAATTAAACCGTCCACAGTTATGAAAATGTTTCGTTAACCGTTCTTCCAGGGTTTCAAAATACTCTTTGGTATTAAATACTCCGCTGCTTAACAGCAAAAGGTCGCCATAATAGGTAGTGAATCCTTCATAAACATAACCGGTGCGTGCATAATTTTCTTTGGAAAAATCATAGGGCAGCATTTCTGCAGGACGAATGTATTTGATATTCCAAGTATGAAATAATTCGTGACAGGAAACTCCCAATACATCATCATAGGTTTTGCCTTTATTTAAAGCGTAACCCGGACCAATGGCGATCACCGTAGAAGCCTGATGTTCCACCCCGTGGTAAAATTTAAAGGGTAGAATTTGAAATAGGAAATGATATTCCTTCACCGGAAAATCACCCCAAAAATTTAACTGGGTTTCGGTAAATTTTGAGAAATCCGTTTTAAATTTTTCGAAATCAGGCTTACATTCTCCGATAAAATGTAACCAGAACTTAATGCCTTTCACTTCATAAAAATCAGATTGAAGTCCGGCGCTTGCCAAGATTGGACTGTCTGCAAGTTCATCAAAATTTTTTGCCGTTAAGACTTTCCCGTTTTTTACTAATGATGTCGCTATTTTATAATCATTCGGAATATCCAGTTCAACCGTATGCTCTTCCTGCATACGATCAGGAACATACATGCATAAATGAACAGGATTGACATACAATTGATTTTCATCCGCATAACAATTTCCGGCATTTATTTCCGTTGTATGGTAACTATAAGTAACTTTTATTTTAGTTGACCCATTGGTCTCAATGATCCACAAGTCCTTAGTTGATTTTGAATATTTCAGGGGCTGGTCATTTTCATCAAAAGCGTCTAAACGTTTTATGTTTTTGGCGAAATTACCTAGTTCATAACGTCCGGGCCGCCAGGCCGGAAGCTGCAATTCAATGGATGACGAAGAAATACCATCAATGGTTAAATCAACATATATATAATGAGACTGGGGGCTCTTGAGGTATAATTTGTAGTGGATCATAATCAGAATTTAGCTTCTAAATTATATAAAGCTTAAGCAAAAACAAATTATATTTACAGTAATTATGAGACTGCTCCTGATAGCCATATTGATTCATACAACCTGCTTTTCGCAGGTAAATGATTCGCTGCTATATCAGTTGCAGCAAATTGAAAATGATACCGAAAAAGTAAACCAGCTTTATAAAACCGGTTTTGATCTGCGAAACACAGACCCACAATTTTCTTATGATTTTGCGATCGCCTGCGAAAAAGCCGCCCTAAAAAGTAAGTCACCAAAACATCTGGCAAAAAGCTATAACCTTTTTGGGATTATATTTTATAAAAAAGGTGATTACATCAAAGCACTTAATTTCCAGAAACAAGCATTGGCTCTAAACCAATCTATACAAAATGAAACCGGTGCTGCCATCAACCTCACCAATTTAGGAAACATTTACAGCGACATTCATTACCTTGCTTTATCGGAACAATCCTACCTGCAGGCGTTACATGCATATAATAAAACGAACAACACGATTCAGATTTCGAGGTGTTTACTTAATATCGGTGTTTTAAAATATACCCAAAAACAATTTAACGCCGCGATCAAACAGTTTGAACAGGCTCTATATTTTGCAGATAAAATTGGCGATCATGACCTGATTGCTTCCTGCTATAATAACATTGGAACTATTTTAAGGGAGCAGAATAAACCCGATAGCGCTCTAATGTACCTGGAAGAATCCCTTAAAATAAGGCAACAAAGCGATAATGAAGTGGAACTGGCTGATAGCTATAACAATATTGCTAATGTCTATATTCTTTTAAAAAATTTCAACCAGGCTTCTAATTATATTTCCATGGCCCAGGAAATAGGTGAAAAATATGGGTATGCCGAAGCTTTGTTGGAAGTGTACCACACCCGTTCATTATTTTATGAAGCGCAGCGGGATTTTCAACAGGCGAATACCTGGCTAAAAAAACATTATGTGTTAAAAGACAGTTTACAGATTATAGAAAAAGAGAACCTTGATTTTACATTTCAAAATGAAACAAGTTATGATGAAACATCAGGTTTGGAATTAAAACACGGTTCGAATAACTGGCTCCTGATCTTCTTATTATTAATGTTAATTGCTTTGCCTTTATTTTTAATACGATACAAACGATGAGTAAAAAAGAAAAAAACCGGGTTAATGTAGTGTATTCTACTAATCCCAACTTCAGCTATCAAAATGAAGAAGAGGAAAATCAAACCACCCTGCCTCCACAGCAACAAAACTTAAAGTTATTTTTAGACCGTATAGGCGGCGGAAAATTAGTAACGCGCATCAGCGGATTTATCGGAACTGAAAATGATCTGAATGATCTGACCAAGACATTAAAACAAAAATGCGGCGTTGGTGGAAATGCGAAGGACGGCAACATTCTCATTCAGGGGGACAACCGCGATAAGCTGCTGGATCTGCTGATTAAAGCTAATTATAAAGCAAAGAAAGCCGGCGGATAAAAATGAGTGTATTTTTTTTGAAATTACTGATTATACAGTAAAAATCCCGATATTAGAAACGCTAAAACTAAACCACTATGAACGCATTTGTTGAAATCTTAAAAATTTTAATCCCGGCCGCTGCTGTATTTGCCGCAGCCTATTTTTTAGTCAACCGTTTTTTGGAAAATGACCAGAAAAGACGTGAACACGAGCTTAAAAAAACGGCACAGGGTACAATTACTCCTTTAAAAATTCAGGCTTATGAAAGGATTATTATTTTCCTGGAGCGAATCAATCCCAATAATTTGGTTGTGAGAGTGAATAAAAATGGGATGTCTTCCAGGCAATTGCACCAGGAATTAGTTGCTGCCGTAAAATCGGAATACGAGCATAATTTATCGCAGCAGATCTATATTTCATCAGGAGCATGGGAATTGGTTAAAACTTCCAAAGAAGAAATCATTCAATTAGTCAACATATCATCATCCAAAGTCGCGCACGACTCAAACAGTTCGGAGCTTGCCATGATGATCCTGAATATTACAGCGAATCTTGGAAAGAAGCTGCCTAATGACGTAGCCATCGAATATATTAAAAAAGAAATTGCTCAGACATTCTAAAAGTAACATGCAAAAATTATTCTCCGAATTCAACTCAACCACTGCCGCTCAATGGAAAGAGCAATTGGTAAAAGATCTAAAAGGCATTGACTATAATACATTGGTTTGGAAAGCAAATTCAGGCATTGATGTTCAGCCATTTTATACAAAAGAAAATTTAAACTCCACGCCTGCCCCATTGTTCACTAAAAAGGACTGGGCGATCTGCGAAGTCATCGACGTCAAAAATGAAAAATCTGCCAATGCCCAGGCATTAAACGCACTTCAGAATGGAGCTTCTGGCCTTGTGTTTCACATTTGTCAAAAAACAGATTTCAGTTCCTTACTCAAAGGCATTTCAATCGAACATATTTATACTTTATTCAAAGTAACAGCTGAACAGGAAAAAGAACTTATCTCATTTTTAGCTTCTGTCAATAAAGGGAATAAGTGTTTCATCGAATGTGATGAATTGTTGAATGGAAAAATAAACGCTTCGAAAAACACGCTTTCGATGGATGCGACTCTATATCAGGAAGCAGGTTCCAATACCATACATGAACTCGCTTTCACCATTGCCCATTTAAACGAGTATCTTACTGCTTCATCTGATATAAAGAACATTCACCTCTCTGTTTCAATTGGAGGAGATTTTTTTATGGAAATTGCAAAAGTAAGAGCGCTCAGAAAATTAATTCTGTTTCTTATGAACCAATATTCCATTAATGCGGAGGTTCACATTCATGCGCAAACAACGTTGCTTAATAAAAGTGCAATTGACAGTTATAACAATATGCTGCGGTCCACTACCGAGGCCATGAGTGCATCTATTGGTGGTGCTGACAGTATTCTCATACTTCCTTTCGATATTGCATTTAATGATTCGAGTGATTTTAGTTTAAGAATGGCCCGAAATCAGCAATTGATCTTAAAAGATGAAAGCTATTTAAATGCGGTCGCCGATATTTCTGCCGGTTCCTACTACATTGAAACACTCACAGAGACCTTGTGTGAAAGAAGCTGGGAAGAGTTTAAAGCTATTGAATCAAAAGGTGGAATGATGGTTTGTTTAACATCCAATGACATTCAGGAAATGATTTCTAAGGACGCGGAAAAATTAATTCAGCAATTTAAAGAAGGAAAATTAGTGTTAGTAGGTGTCAATAAATTTCAAAATAAAAGTGAACAGCCTGTTACAGCTAAATCAAGGTCCTCCAATAATACGTTTGGAATCCAGCCAATTAATTTAAGTGAATCTTTTGTACATCAGCCCGCCAATTAATTATGAGAAAAGATTTTTCAAACATATCCTATAAAAGTTCTGATGCAACAGTTAGTTCAGATGTTTCTAAAGAAACATTTATGACTGCAGAACAAATTAAATTAAATACGTCGTATTCAATTGCGGATACAAAAGATTTTGAACATCTTAATTTTGGCGCAGGAACACCACCGTTTTTACGTGGCCCCTATTCCAGCATGTATGTGCAAAATCCATGGACAGTTCGGCAATATGCAGGCTTCAGCACAGCTGAAGAAAGTAACGCGTTTTACCGTAGAAATTTAGCAGCGGGGCAAAAAGGTTTATCGGTTGCTTTTGACTTAGCCACACACCGTGGTTACGACAGCGATCATGAACGTGTTGTTGGTGATGTCGGAAAAGCAGGTGTAGCCATTGATTCCATTCTCGATATGAAGGTGCTTTTTGATCAGATTCCGCTGGATGAAATGAGCGTGAGCATGACCATGAACGGAGCAGTGTTACCAATTCTCGCTTTTTACATTGTGGCGGCAGAAGAGCAAGGCGTGAGTATGGAAAAACTGACAGGTACTATTCAAAATGATATTTTAAAAGAATTCATGGTACGTAATACCTATATCTACCCACCTGATGCTTCCATGAAAATCATCGGAGATATTTTTGAATTCACTTCTCAGAAAATGCCAAAGTTCAATTCTATCTCCATCAGTGGTTACCATATGCAGGAAGCCGGAGCAACCGCCGATATTGAGCTGGCTTATACCTTAGCAGATGGTTTAGAATACATCAGAACCGGGATCAAAGCAGGATTGGATATTGATGCCTTTGCTCCTCGCCTTTCTTTCTTCTGGGCCATTGGCATGAATCATTTTATGGAGATTGCTAAAATGCGCGCCGGAAGAATGTTGTGGGCAAAAATGGTGAAACAGTTCAATCCTAAATCTGTGAAATCCATGGCCCTTCGTACTCATTGCCAGACCAGTGGTTGGAGCTTAACCGAACAGGATCCTTTTAATAATGTGACAAGGACATGTGTAGAAGCCTTAGCAGCAGCCATGGGACATACTCAAAGTTTACACACCAACGCACTGGATGAAGCCATTGCATTACCAACGGATTTCAGCGCACGCATTGCACGTAATACCCAATTATATTTACAACAGGAAACCAATGTATGCAAGGTGGTTGATCCATGGGCGGGTTCTTATTATGTAGAAACCCTGACTCATGAACTCGCACATAAAGCATGGGAGTTAATTGAAGAAGTTGAAAAACTGGGAGGTATGGCAAAAGCCATAGAGACAGGAATTCCTAAAATGCGTATTGAAGAAGCTGCCGCCCGCAAGCAGGCACGCATCGACGGTGGAAAAGATATTATCGTAGGTGTGAACCAATACCAAACAGACGAAAAAACCCACATTGATATTCTGGATGTAGATAATGCGAAAGTAAGGACTCAGCAGTTAGAGCGTTTGGCAAAACTAAAAGCGGAACGCGATCCGAAAAAAGTAGAAGCTGCTTTAAATGCTTTAACCGAATCCGCTAAATCCGGAAAAGGAAATTTATTGGAATTAGCGATTAATGCGGCCCGCATGCGTTGCAGTTTAGGGGAAATTTCATTTGCACTGGAAAAAGTGTTTGGCCGTTATAAAGCCATTATCAGGAGTATTGCAGGTGTATACAGTAAAGAGATTAGCATGGATAAACATTTTATAAAAGCAAAAGAGCTGGCCGACAAGTTTGCTGAACTGGACGGACGCCGGCCCCGTATCATGATCGCTAAAATGGGACAGGACGGACATGACCGTGGTGCCAAAGTGATTTCCACGAGTTTTGCGGATATGGGATTTGACGTGGATATCGGCCCTCTATTTCAAACACCCGCAGAAGCAGCGAAACAGGCAGTTGAAAATGACGTACACATATTAGGTGTTTCATCATTAGCAGCCGGCCATAAAACTTTGATCCCACAGGTTATTGAGGAATTGAAAAAATATGGTCGGGAAGATATCATGGTCATTGCCGGAGGAGTGATACCTCAGCAGGATTATGATTTCTTATATAAGGCTGGCGTATCAGGAGTTTTTGGACCCGGAACGGTTATCAGTATTTCAGCCATCGACATTTTAGAAAAACTGATTGAAAAAACAAAATAATGATCTCAAAAGGATTGAGTACCATACTTTTATTACTGGCTTCCAATACATTCATGACCGTTGCCTGGTATGGGCATTTGAAATTTAAGCATGTGGGTATGATCGCTGCTATTCTCATCAGTTGGGGAATTGCTTTACTGGAATACAGTTTAATGGTCCCTGCCAACAAAATAGGTAGTAACATTAACGGCGGCCCTTTTAACATGTTTCAGTTAAAAATCATCCAGGAAGTTATTTCCATCAGTGTATTTGTTGTATTCACATTATTGGTATTCAAGACAGAAACCCTCAAATGGAATCACATTGTTGGTTTTTTGTGTTTATTTATTGCCGTCTATTTCTTTTTTAAAAAGTAATTTTAATCCCGACATTCAACACAAATTAAAAACAGCATTTGAAAGAAGTTACCCAGATACTCACTGATTTAAAACGAAAGATCTTCAAACCTGTTTATTTTTTAAGCGGCGAAGAAGCGTATTACATTGACATGATCAGCGACTACATTGAAAAGAATGTATTGGATGAGAGTGAACAGGAATTCAATCAAACCATTTTGTATGGCAAGGAAGCTGACATGAACGCCATTATTTCGGCGGCTAAACGCTTTCCGATGATGAGTGAATACCAGGTGGTTGTTGTAAAGGAAGCTCAGAATTTAAAAGAACTGGGTAAAAGCTCAGGTGGTGATGATGAGGAAGAAGAACTGGAAACCAAAAGTAAAAAAAGCTCCGGCTCTACAAATGCTTTGGCTGCTTATCTTCAGCAACCTCAACCTTCTACAATTTTAGTGTTCTGTTACAAATACAAAACATTGGATAAACGCAGCGCGGTTTACAAATCATTGCAAAAGAACCACGTATTCCTGGAAACAAAAAAAATGTACGATAACCAGATCCCCGAATGGATCACAAATTTTGTACAGGAAAGAAAATTCAAAATTGGCCCAAAAGCTTCTTTTCTGCTGGCTGAATTTCTGGGAAATGATTTGTCAAAGATCAGCAATGAAGTAGAAAAATTGTTCATCAATTTAAAAGAAGGAGAAGAAGTGACTGCTGATGCTGTACAGGATAATATTGGTATCAGTAAAGAATTTAACGTATTTGAGTTGCAGGATGCCCTGGCAAAAAAAGATATTTTAAAAGCCAACCGTATCATCAATTACTTCTCTGCCAATGAAAAAGAGCATCCGGCAGTCATGACCCTAAGTACCTTGTATGGTTACTTTTCAAAAATACTGATCTATCATTTTGCTCCTGATAAATCGAAATTTGCAGTGGCTCAAACCTTGGGAGTGAATCCTTTTTTTGTAGATGGTTATGCCAAGGCTGCCCAGAATTACGGAACAGGAAAACTAAAAGCTATTTTTTCTTATTTAAAAGAATACGACCTGAAAACCAAAGGGGTTGATAATAGTGGTGTAAATAACGGAGAGCTGATGAAAGAATTGATCTTTAAAATTTTGCATTAATTTTTATATAGCTCCACCTTCGTCTCCACATCCGATCGGATGGTAAATTTTTTCTCAATTGTATAGATGGAGCCTTTCAATAATTTCGACCTCCACTCTATTCTATAATTTCCGGGTTGCAAATAATAAACCTGGGACGTAGTACTATTTAAGTTACACACCCACTCCAGTTTCTTCGTGTCTTTTAAAATACACCCATCACCATTCTCCAGCGCTTTAACAGTCAACATCCCGGCATTAGGCAATTCAATAAGTTTCGTTTGCGATTGCGCTACAGTCACCCCACTGACGTAAGTTCTTGGAAGAGTCAGTATTTCCAGGTCATAATTTCCCGTAATGTATTTTTCTGTCGTGTTCATTTGCTGCACATTCAGTGTTTGCATATTGCTGTTAGACTTGCGTACAATACTCTTGATTCTTTCATTAAAATTATAAACTCCCGAAGGCCTTCTTAATTCAATAAAACCCTGTGGCGCATCAATCGGGACGATGGTGTGTTTTCCCTGTGATAATTTGATGTCTTTACTCTCCGTGGGAGGAATCGTATGGGCAACAACTTTGTATGTCGGAAAATCATCTAAATACAAAGTATCCGGGTTGTTCTTCTGGTTCAACGTATGCATATAATTGTATACATAATTTCCTGTGGCCGTGTTGTAAAAGGTCATGTTGACATTTGTTTCCGTCGGCAGTGATTTTGTATCCAGTAAATTAACCTGGGAAGAAGTTTTATTTAATTTTTGTTTCGAAATCACGGAACTGATGTCAGATACCAGGCTCGCATTATCAAAATCATAATAATCCCCTACACATTCAAATGTTTTAATCTGCGCCGGTGATAATCCTATTCCAATAATAAAGGGCTTGAACACAATACCCTTCTCCATTAATTTCTGGCGTGCTTTGCACGGATCACCATCACACTCCTCTATTCCATCGGTAATCAGGATGATCATATTCACCGCTTTGGCATCCGGAAAATCATTGGCTGATTCTGTGAGTGAATGTTCTATTGGTGTTATGCCTGTGGGCCTGGCTTCAGATACTTTACTTTTAATCAGGGCAATATTGTTTTTACTAAAAGGCACTACCAGTTTAGAATCTTTACAATCTCCTGGTGGATATTTAACCGTGTGGCCATACATGCGTAAAGCAAACTGAATATTCTTTTGTTTATTTAAGCTGTCAAGGAATTTATAAAACAATTCTTTTGCTCCCTGCATTCGGGTAGTAGTTTTATGTTCAGCTTTCATACTCTTACTGGCATCAAAAACAAAGAGCACCCTCGTTAAAGAAGGTTCCGTTTTTTTTACCTGTGCCTTCGATAAACCGGCACCAAATAAAACACAACACAACACTATGATACTACGTATTCCCATCCTATGATATAATTCCAAAATTATAGGAGGATACGCCTCAATCCTGAAAGAAATGAGAAACTTATTAAAAATGAAATGCTAAGAAGCTAATGCAAATTACCTGATCACATTCAGATGGCCTTTCAACTGAATATATTCCCCACGGGCGTTTTTATATTCAATGAGGTAAACATAGACTTCGTCTGTGGTGGCATCACCCGTCCAACCTTCTGTATCACTATGCGTTTCAAATATTTTATCTCCCCATCGGTTAAACACCATAACCTTATAATCTGTTTTTTCTACATATTGTGCAATTGGTAACCAGATACTGTTTTGTCCTTTAGGAGCAAAGGCATTCGGCACAAATACATTAACCTCAACATAAGCATCAGCCGGGTTTGATTTAGCCACATCCATAAATCCATAAATGTTTCCGGAGCCTTCAACCGCTTCCACATAATATGAAAATTTTCCCTGGGCGCTCACAAAATCCTGGACATTATCCACATATGCTCTCGTTAATGCCGATACATTACCAATAGGCGTCGGATCAAATACCCCGTTAACAGCGCGGTAAATGTTATAGGAATTAACACCGCCCGACCAACTGGAATAATCATCCCAGCTCAGATTATTATAAAAAACATTGTCATTGTCGTTACTCACACTAAGAACAATCGTCTTCGAAATATTACTGGAAACACCGGGATTATCACAATTATCAGCAATCACAATTTTATAATAATAATTCTTCTCAGTCGGGCTTACATCTCGATCCGTGTATGTTAATGGTGTCACGGTGGAAGAGGCTACAAAATCAACTTTTGTAAAATGGACTCCATCTTCTGATTTATAAATATTACTGCCTTTATAGGGATTACTATTATCAGCACTGAAAGTTACCTCAACCTGTTTGTTAGCATTAACACTCACCGAATTTATATATGCGTATGAAGGCCCCGGTAACCCATTGGCCGTTAAACAAGCCTTGTTTGAACTGGCACTGATGGATTGATCTGTGTTCCAAACCCTTATGGTATAACAATAAACAAAGCCCGGAGTCAAAGCTGCATGGTTAAAAGTGGTGTTACCGGTTGTTCCGACAAGCACCGGTGCAGCTCCGTTGATGGAACAATAAACATCATATCTCAATACACTCTTTGTCAAATTTGAATAGGCAGTCCAGGTTAGGCTGGCAGTTCTGGAACACAAATCATAAGTTGTTTTCAGGAACATCGTGTTGTGCGTCAGGCTGGGTATACTGTAATTACCACAACTGTCAGCTGCAGCGATACAATATCCTTCTGAACCTGAACCAGCGGAAGGTAATGTATAAGTAAACGAAGTGTTATTATAACCGTAAATTGTATCAACGGGCGTTAAGAAGCCACCGGCAGATTCGTAAATAATATAAGAAGTAACATCTGTCGAGGAAGATGGTGGCCATCCCATAGTCGTAGTTCCATTAGGGTTAACAGAAACAGAATCTAAAATTAAAACATTAGGTGCCTGAATATTATAACAGGTATCGCCCGGAATGTTAGATACAGACGTACATCCTGAATTATCGGCAATTTCTACCTTATAATTATAATAGACTTTACAAATAACAATCGTGTCTTTATAATTTTGTTTAGTGCCCGTGTAAATGGTTGTCCAGGTTCCGGGAGGTGCTTCCCTTGATACAGTATACGTTAATGAGGAACTTGGTAATAAGGGCGTATGCATGGCATTCCAGTTTAAACTAACAACACCATTCGGATTACTGAATGTAACAAAGATAGATCGCAATGTATCGGATGGGACAGAGGTATTGGTTCCACTTACGGTGGTCACAAAATAGTACTGAGACTGAAGATCTGCGTTTGTTGGACTTTGCGTAAAAGAAGTTTGCGTATACGAATTCACTGTGCCGATAATGGCGAATGGCCCTGTTTGTATGGGTGATGACCAAATCTGGTATTGTGTAAATAAATTGGAAGGATCAGGAGGTATGATCCACGACAAAACTGTACTTGTTGGGGAAGTAACAGAAACACATCTTAATTCAGGTGCTGCAACCTGCGCATTTATCCCTGAAAAAAGAAAAACGTTCAGAACGGTTAAAAAATATAAGATCTTTCTATTCAAAAAATACAACTAAATAATTGTGATTCAACTACAAAGAAACGAAAATCCTACTGTTTTAGTATGCTAAAAAAATCAAAACTATTAAAATGCCTATTTTAATGAGTAAGTCCGGCCAAAAACAATATTTTTGTACCACTAATTTTTATTCAGATGCAACAAGCCTATATAATAAATGGTGTAAGAACAGCCATAGGAAATTTCGGGGGAACCTTATCAACTGTCAGGCCGGATGATTTAGCAACTCTTGTTTTAAAAGAATTGATTACCAAAAATCCATCGGTTGATTTTACAAAGGTGGTGGACGTAATCATGGGCTGTGCTAACCAGGCCGGCGAAGATAATCGTAACGTTGCCAGAATGGCTTCCTTAATGGCGGGCTTACCAATTACTGTCCCAGGGCAAACAGTCAACCGATTGTGTGCTTCCGGATTAAGCGCAACAATTGATGCGGCAAGATATATCCAGCTTGGGGAAGCTGATCTGATGATTTCTTCAGGAGTTGAAAATATGACACGCGGACCTTTAGTGATGAGTAAAGCGAGTTCAGCCTTTGGCCGTGACCAGCAATTATTTGACAGCAGTTTCGGATGGCGATTTATTAATCCAAAATTAAAAGAGCAGTTTGGCGTAGATGCCATGGGGGAAACAGCAGAAAATGTGGCAGAAATGCATAAAATCAACCGTGAAGACCAGGATGCCTTTGCTTTATGGAGCCAGCAAAAAGCTGCTAAAGCCATGGCCGCCGGAAGATTCGAAAAAGAAATTGTACCCGTGGAAATCCCGCAAAAAAAGGGAGATGCCCTGATTTTTAAAACAGATGAATTCGCAAAAGCCAATACAACGTTAGAAGGACTTCAAAAACTAAAACCTTCCTTTAGAAAGGACGGAACAGTAACAGCCGGAAATGCTTCGGGGTTAAATGACGGTGCTGCTGCTATTTTATTGGCAGGCGAACATGCGATCAAATCCTATAATTTAAAACCTCTAGCCAGGATTGTCAGTAGCGCTGTGGTTGGCGTTGAACCTCGCATCATGGGATTAGGCCCGGTTGAAGCGGCTAATCTGGCTTTAAAAAAAGCAAATCTAAGCTGGAAAGACATAGATATTATTGAATTGAATGAAGCGTTCGCGGCGCAGGCATTGGGATGCACCCGCAAATGGGGACTGGATGATAAAGATCCACGTATTAACCCGAACGGTGGCGCTATTGCCTTGGGCCATCCATTAGGAATGAGTGGTGCCAGGATCATTAATTCTGCGGCCATTGAACTAAACCTTCAGAACAAAAAATATGCTTTGGTAACCATGTGTATTGGAGTTGGCCAGGGCTATGCAGCTATCATTGAAAAAGCATAATGATCTATCTGGATTATAATTCCACGACACCAGTGGATGAACGGGTTCTGGCGGAAATGCTCCCTTTCTTTTCTGAACATTTTGGAAATGCTTCCAGTAATACCCATGCTTTTGGGTGGTTCGCCCAAGGCGCCATTGAAAAAGCAAGAACACAGGTCGCTGATTTTATTGGTGCAGAAACTTCAGAGATCGTTTTTACTTCGGGAGCAACAGAAGCCATCAATATGGCTTTGAAGGGAATTTTTGAAGCCTATCAAAGCAAGGGAAATCATATCATAACATGTGTAACAGAACACAAAGCAGTTCTGGATACTTGCGCATTTCTCGAAGAAAATGGCGCGACCATCACCTACCTTGGAGTTGACCGGGAAGGCCGCATTGATCTGGATGAATTAAAAAACAGCTTTACGGATAAAACCATCTTAGTTGCCATCATGGCTGCTAATAATGAGACAGGGGTTTTGCAGGATTTGGAGAAGATCTCAGAAATCACGCATTCTAATAATGTCATTCTTTTTAGCGATACAACTCAAATGGCGGGAAAACTGCCAATAGATGTCAACGAAATGGGAATTGATGTGTGTTGTATTTCGGCACACAAATTATATGGCCCAAAAGGTGCAGGCGCTATGTACGTCAGAAGGAAAAATCCACGGGTCAGTTTGATTCCGTTATTTCATGGCGGTGGACACGAAAACAATAAGAGAAGTGGTACTTTAAATGTACCTGGTATTATCGGTTTGGGAAAAGCCTGTGGAATTGCAAAGGCAGAATTCTGGGATAATAATATGCATATTTCCAAGGTAAGGGGATTCCTGGAACATCAATTACTTGAAATATCCGGCTTAAGAATCAATGGATCAACAAGATACAGACTTTACAACACTTCTAATCTGTATTTTCCATTACTGAATGATGGCAGCACTGTTTTTTCTCACCTGAAACATAATTATGCTGTTTCACTGGGTTCGGCCTGTACTTCAGCGAATGCTGAACCATCCCATGTATTAAAAGCCATGGGCATGGAAAAACAGGAATCGGAAAACTCTATTCGTTTCTCGTTTGGTAATAAAAGCCAAAAAGAAGAGATCGAAAAACTGGCGGAATTCATTTTGTCGTTATACAAATAGCTTTCCTCTTATAATAAAGTTCATAGGTCTACAAAAACATTTTACAAACCATATATTGTTCATTATTAACAATTTAAGAACCTTGACTTTTGAAATTTTATAGCTTATCTTTGGCAGGCAAACACAAAAACTAACATTCAAAAATGAGTACACATACTATCAGATTCAATAACGCTAACCGTTCCTTTTATAATACTGCAAAAAAACGTGTTGACGAGTACTTTAAAGAAAATAACTTGTCCCGTTACGGAAATGCACAAATGGTCATCAAATCCATTTTCATGTTTACCTTATATTTCACTCCTTTTTTACTGTTGATTTTTAATACATTCGATAATTTATTGCTGCAGTCATTGCTGTGCATATTGATGGGTTTTGGAATGAGTGGTATCGGTTTATCGATTATGCATGATGCCAATCATGGTTCTTACGCCAGGAATGCAAAATTAAACGCTTTAATGTGCCGAAGCATGAACTTTATCGGTGGAAGTTCTATTAACTGGCAATTACAGCATAATACATTGCACCACACTTATACTAACATTCACGAACATGATGAAGACATCGCGCCTCCGGGATTTATGCGATTTGATCCTCATGCTGACTATAAGAAAATTCATAAATACCAGTTTTTATATGCCTGGTTTTTCTACGGTTTAATGACTATTATGTGGGCAACCACTAAAGATTTCCAGCAATTGGCCCGTTATAACAAAATGGGTTTGTTAGCTACTAAAAAAACAACCTTTAAAAAGCAATTGATTTTACTGATTCTGAACAAACTTTTTTATTTAGGATACAGCCTGGTATTACCTTTAGTGGTAATGGAAAATCCTTGGTACCAGATTATTATCGGGTGGTCCATTATGCACTTTACTTGCGGATTAATCCTAGCATTGATTTTTCAACCGGCTCATGTAATAGATATGACTGAGTTTCCATTACCCGATTCAAGTGGCAATATGGAAGATGACTGGGCCGCCCATCAGTTAAAAACAACAACCAATTTTGCTCAAAAAAGCTGGGCATTCTCCTGGTTCGTAGGTGGTTTGAACTTCCAGGTAGAACATCATTTATTTCCTAATATTTGTCATGTTCATTATAAAAAAATTGCTCCGATCATTCAGCAAACCGCCAAAGAATTTAATTTACCGTATTATTCAAAAAAGACATTTGTGGGTGCAATTGCCGGCCATGCTAAATTGTTATATCAATTAGGTAAACCAACTCCTGCCCTGGCATAATACTTAACAGTTCATTGTTTAAAATGCAGGTCTTTCAGACCTGCATTTTTTGTTTAAAAAGGTTTACTTCGTAAGTATAAATTCAATTCACTTATGAGGGTTCATTTAATAGCAATTGGCGGCAGTGCCATGCACAATATGGCTTTGGCCTTACACGAAAAAGGTTTTCAGGTAACAGGTAGTGATGATGAAATTAATGAGCCTTCCCGGTCCCGTCTTAAAAATGCAGGAATCCTGCCGCCTGAAATCGGATGGTTCCCTTCTAAACTGACAGCAGACATTGACGCTGTTATTTTGGGAATGCACGCAAGGGAAGATAACCCTGAATTGATCAGAGCTAAAGAATTAGGGCTAAAAGTATACTCGTATCCCGAGTACATTTATGAAGCCACTAAAGATAAGATACGGGTAGTAATTGGAGGCAGTCACGGCAAAACGACCATAACAGCGATGATCCTACATGTGCTTAATTTTCATAAAGTCGATGCAGATTACTTGGTAGGTGCCCAACTGGAAGGCTTCAATACTATGGTGAAATTAACCAATGAAGCGCCAATAGCCATTATTGAGGGTGATGAATATTTAGCTTCGCCGATAGATCGCAGGCCAAAATTTCACCTCTATAAACCACATATCGCCATTCTAAGTGGTATAGCCTGGGATCATATTAATGTCTTTCCAACCTTTGAAATATACGTGAACCAGTTTGTGCAATTCGTTGATTTGATTGAGCCAAACGGAAGCCTGATCTATTGCAATGAAGACGCTGACTTAAGAAAGGTTGCGGAAAACAGCGGTAAATCAAATAACATTACAAAAACGCCTTACTCTATCCCTAAACATCGCATAGAAAATGGAACGACCTTTTTAGAAAACGACGGTAACGAGATTCCTTTACAGATTTTCGGTAACCATAACCTCATGAATTTAAATGGTGCCCGTTTAGTTTGTAATAAATTAAGATTGACTGATGATCAATTCAATGAAGCCATCCAATCATTCAAAGGTGCTGCTAAAAGACTGGAACTGGTTTCCAGAACTGATAATTTTGCTTTTTATAAAGATTTTGCCCATTCACCATCCAAACTTAAGGCAACGACACACGCTACCAAACAACAATTTGGAAACCGTACCATTTTGGCTTGTATGGAATTACACACCTTTAGCAGTCTGAATGAAAACTTTCTTTCTGAATACAATGGAGCAATGAACGATGCGGATGAGGCGATTGTGTATTTCAATCCTCATACAATTGCACATAAAAAACTCAAGCCCATCACCGAGGAACAGGTGTTAAAATACTTTAACCGTAAAGACCTGAAAATATTTACTGAGAGTAGTGTTTTGATGAGTTACCTTAAGTCAAAATCATTAAAAAATCATGTATTATTGATGATGAGTTCAGGGAATTTTGATGGAATTGATTTCAAACAACTGTCCACTGAATTAAACTTAAATTAATATTTTGCCAAAGGTTCTAAGAATTATTAATCGCTTCAATATTGGTGGCATCACTTATAATGTCAGTTATTTAACCAAGTACCTTGCACCCGAGTACGAAACCTTATTGGTTGGTGGTCCGGAGGAAGAAGGAGAAGACAGTTCCTTATACATTCCTGAAGGCTTGGGTTTAAAACCATTAGTACTTAAACAATTTCAACGGGAAATCAATCTAAGCTCCGATTTTAAGGCCTATAAAGAAATAAAAAAAATTATCCGGGAATTTAAACCGGATATTGTTCATACACACGCTTCCAAGGCAGGCGCCATAGGAAGGTTAGCGGCTATCCACTGTAATGTTCCCATTATCATACATACCTTTCATGGCCATGTATTTCATTCGTATTTTGGAAAATTAAAAACCGGATTTTATAAAACGATTGAGCGCTATTTGGCGAAACACTCTACAGCTATTATTGCCATCAGCAATAAGCAAAAACAGGAACTATCGGAGGTTTTTCATATTGCTCCCAAAGAAAAGATTCACGTTGTTCCATTGGGTTTTGACCTGACTAAATTTACCCAAAACAAAGAAAAAAACAGACAGGAATTCAGGGCAAAATATTATTTACAGAACGACCAGATTGCCATCGGTATAATTGGAAGATTAGCTCCCATAAAGAATCATAATCTTTTCATTGAATCAATTGCTTATTTAAAACAAAACGGGGTTACTCGTTTTAAAGCGTTTATTATCGGTGATGGCGATACCCGAAATTCCATTATTGAAGCCTGTAAAACTCATCAGGTTACCTGGTCAAACAATCCTGCTGAGGACGTGGATGTGATATTTACGTCCTGGATAACCAATGTGGAATGGGCGCTGCACGGACTGGATATCGTAACCTTAACGTCCTTAAATGAAGGCACACCGGTGAGTATTATAGAAGCTCAGGCGGCAGGTAAATATGTAGTGGCGACCAACGTTGGGGGCATTGAGGATGTGCTGCATCCGGAGTGTGGCTTATTATCTGAAATTACCGACAAACAATCGTTTTTTTCTAATTTGCTAAAAATCTGTCGTGACAAAGATATCCTTTTACAATCCTCTGTAAAGGGCGAAGAATGGGCTCTCTCAAAATATAGTTATGTGAGATTGGTTAACGACATGAGGAGTTTATATGGTCGCCTATTAAAAGGAGCATGATTTTTGATATTAGGGGATAAATCTTAACTTTGCTGATATAATATACATTTATGCGTTTTTTTAAATATTTCTCTTTTCTTTTGGTTCTAATTGGGTTTTCATCGTGTAAGCTGCTTCGTCCAAATTTAATGCTGAAAACTCCAAAAGATTATACCTACGATAAAATTGTAGACTCATTATCGAAACAGGATTACAAAATTGATTTCAACGACATCGTTAACGTGAGAATTTTTTCAAACGATGGTTTTAAGATTGTGGATTTAGCCAATTCAGCGCAAAACGCACGATTTATTGAATTGGACTATGTTGTAAACAGAGACGGTACCGCGAAACTTCCTTTAGTTGGGCGAGTGAAGTTAGCCGGTTTAAGCGTGAGAGAAGCTACAGAGTATTTGGAACAGATTTATGCAGACTATTATGTAAAACCATTTGTCTACTTAACAATTACCAATAAAAGGGTGATCGTATTTCCTGGCAACGGAGGGGCGGCAAAAGTTTTAAACCTTGTCAATAATAATACGACAGTTATCGAAGCACTCGCATTAACGGGAGGTATTTCGGATGATGGTAAAGCCTACAAAGTAAAACTGATCAGGAACCAGGATAATCAACCACCAAAAGTATACTTAATGGATCTTTCAAAAATTGAAGGCATTGCCGTTGGAAATACCGTTGTGTTGGCCCACGATATTATTTACGTTGAACCAAGATATCGTTTCGCAAGAACGTTGGTTTCCGAGATAACACCTATTGTTTCTTTAATTAGTACGACTTTCTTACTTTATACCCTTACTCAAAGGATAAGATGATACAACCCCAGGGCAGTAATTCCATTGACAAATACAGAGACCGCGTATCAAAGTTCAGCAGTGAGCTTGATTTAGGTTTAGTCATTTATATTGTTAAACAAAGTCTTTGGTTTGTTTTGGCTTTTTTCATCATCAGTATTGGAATTGCTACTATCTATTTAAGATATAGCCAACCCGAATATCAGTCATCCACCATCATCCAGATCAATGAAAACAACCAGGCATCTGAAGTTTTACAGATGAACACATTTGATGGCGGGGATAATAAAATAGCTGAGGCCATTGAACAGATTCGTTCAAGAATATTTCTGAGACGTGTCGTAGAAAAATCAGATATCCAGGTGAGCTATTTTAATGAAGGGACTTTTAAAAATAATGAACTCTATTTATCCTCTCCTTTCCTGGTAAAGTTCAATATAAAACGTAACGCCATTTACGGAACAAAAATTTATATTCAATTTAGTAATACGAACTCAGGGCAATTAACTTATAATGTAGAAGGCAAAAATTACACGGTTCCATTTAACACGTTTAATGTCGTAAACACCCCTTATTTTGAATTGAGTATTTCTCCAAATTCAAAATTCGACAAACAAACCGTATCCTCACAATTAACGGCAGGAAACAAATCCTATTTTGTTATTAACGATGTTGATAACGTGACGTCGAATCTGCAATCAAAAATCGAAATTAAATTGCTTAATGATGCGGCAAGAACGATTCAGATAAAAGTAACCGATATCAATCCTCAAAAATCCAAAGACCTGGTCAACCTGATATCAAAGGAATACCTGCAGTTTGATGTTGAGCGTAAAAGTGAAAGTTCCAAGAGCATCATTTCTTTTATTGATGGTCAATTAGATTTAGTGTATAGTGATTTAAAATCTACGGAAAACAATTTACAGGAATTCAGAAAAACTCATAATTACTCCGTTAAAAATGAGGCTATTGACCCTAATATTGTTCGGATGTCAAGAATCGAGGACGACATGCTAAAAGCAGAACTCGACGAAAAGATTTTATCCGAGCTTCAGCAAAATATATTAAAAAACAAAAGTATTGATACATACCAGTTAATTTCATTGATCTCGGGTACTGAATATGAAAATGCGATCAAAGAATATACTCAAACTATTCAAAAATTATTGCTGGAGAAAGAAGACCTCTTATACATGGTAACTCCTAATAGTGAGAATATCAAACAGATTAATTTTAATATTGAAACGCAGAAAAAATTACTGATTGAAACAATTAATGCGGTGCGCCTAAAATACAAATCAAAATATTCAAGCTTAACTCAAAAATATTCAGAATACAAGAGTAAGAATGTGAATAACCCTGATGAAGATCTTGAACACTCCCGTTTAATGCGTTTATTTAGTATCAGCGAAAAATACTATACCATGTTATTGGAGAAGAAAACAGAATTTTCGATTTCAAAAGCTGGTTTTGTGTCTGAAAATGTTATTCTGGAAGAAGCGATAAACGATGGCGCATGGATCTCTCCGAACAAACGAAACGCCATTCTGATCGCTATTCTGGCCGCTTTATTACTATCTCTTGTACTTGTATTTGTCCGTTATTTTATCCACGACAAGATCACCTCTATCAATGACGTTGTTAATAATATTGATGCCTCCATTTCTGTTTTAGGGATTGTTCCTAATTATGAAAGCGATGTTCCGGTTTCTCAATTAGTAGTCGATAAAAATCCGAAATCACAAATTTCAGAGGCATTCAGAAGTATCCGTTCAAACCTTAATTTCATTAATAATTCTGAAGGGTCAAAAATTATTGCAGTTACTTCATCTATATCAGGAGAAGGAAAAACGTTTGTATGTTTAAATATTGCCGGAATCATTGCTTATACGGGTAAAAAAGTCATCCTGTTGGATCTGGACATGAGAAAACCAAAGATCCATAAAGGATTTGGTGTTACAAATGATATTGGTATGAGTACCATCTTAACCAATATGACTCCTACAAAAAATTGCATTAACAAAAGCCACTTTCCTAACCTGGATTATATAACTGCCGGCCCAATTCCTCCAAATCCATCTGAATTAATTATCAGCAGCAGACTGAACATTTTAATTGAGGAATTAAAACTGGATTATGATTATATTGTGTTTGATAATCCTCCAATTGGATTGGTAACAGATGGTATTACCACGATCCAGAAAGCGGATTTCCCAATTTATGTGTTCAGGGCGGATTATTCTAAAAAAGCATTTGTTCAGATCCTGGATAAATTAATCAACGAAGGAAATATTAAAAATTTATCTATGATCTTAAACGGTGTTGACACAACCAGGTCAACTTACGGTTATAAATATGGATACGGTTATGGCTATGGTTATGGTTATGGGAACGGTTACTATTCCGATGAAAAGATGGAAAAAAAGAAAGGATTTTCTAAATTATGGAAATAATTGAAACACATATAAAGGACCTTTTGATTATTAAACCAAAAGTATTTGCCGATGCCAGAGGTTATTTTTTTGAAAGTTACAATGAAGGCGTTTTTAAGCAAAATGGAATCACTCCTCATTTTGTTCAGGACAATCAATCCCTGTCAAATGCCGGGGTGTTAAGAGGCTTGCATTTTCAGGCTCCACCACATGCACAGGGAAAACTGGTGCGTGTTATTACCGGAGCTGTATTGGATATTGCTGTTGATATCCGGAAAAACTCACCCACTTACGGTCAACATGTTGCCATTGAATTAACGGAAGAAAATAAAACCATGTTCTATATTCCGACAGGATTTGCTCATGGCTTTTTAACCTTAAAAGACAATACTATCTTTTCATACAAATGCACGGATCTTTATCATAAGGCATCCGAGGGCACTGTTTTGTGGAATGATGCAGATCTTAACATTAACTGGAACGTTGCGGAACCTGTATTATCAGAAAAAGATTTAACAGGTACTAAATTCAAAGAATTTAACAGCCCTTTTTAATGACGTATTTCCAAAATAACAATCTATTATTTATCGTAATTTCAATTGGTATTACCTTTATACTTTCTCTTGTTTTTAATTCTATTTTATTAAAATTTTCTCAAACGCTTGGTGTAAGACAACAGATAAACACAAAAGACATTCGCTGGAGCCCATCCGTGAGGCCTTCCGTTGGTGGGATTTCCTTCTTTGTGATATTTTTGATCACCTTTATCATTTTGAATTTTATTGACCATTTACTGCCCCTCGATTATGAAAATTTAAAGATCGTCGGAGTATTTGTGGTTTGTACCATTGCATTTTTAATGGGACTGGCGGATGATGCTTATAACACCCAACCTTTATTGAAATTTATTACGCAATTGATTTGTGGTCTCGTACTCTATTTTACCGGAACCAAAATTAATATTTTTACGAATGAGGGATTAAATTTCGGATTAACGGTATTTTGGGTCATAGGTTTAATGAATTCAATCAACATGCTTGACAATATGGATGGCATTACGACCATCGTATCTATCTTAATCCTGTTTTTTGTCATTGCCTTAAACCTAAATTTAAATATGATCCTTTCCCCTATTCCCATTTTGAGCCTGGGTATTTTAGGATCTTTACTCGGATTTTTGGTATATAACTGGCACCCCGCCAAAATGTTTATGGGCGATACCGGTAGTCAGTTTCTTGGGGCATTTCTATCAGTGGCCGGTATTGATTACTGCTGGAATTCGTTCTCCCTTGCTAACAATTCGTGGTTTTCTGTAAATCCCGTTTTTTTAGGGTTTCTTTCCATTGCCCTTGTTTTTATTTTACCAATTACCGATACGGTTACCGTGAGTATTAATCGTCTCAGACGAGGCCAATCTCCCTTTGTAGGTGGCAAGGACCATACAACCCATCATTTGTTCTTTAAAGGCATCACAGAGAAAAGAATAGCCATTCTTTTCTTTGGAATTGGATTAACAGGTTTATCCCTGGCCCTAAATCTGATTTTAAATTACCAAACTGTCTGGCTGGTTATTTCCATTATTTTTTGTGCAATTTCGTATCTTTATATCTGAATACGATTATAAAAAGAAAGTGACCATATCTGTTTGGATATTAAAAATTTTTCGCGAACCATCACCTCTTTATAAAAAAACCTATGTGAGTTTTGCGTCGTGGATCCTGATCAGTTTATTGATTCGGCTTTCTATGTTTAGTCCTGATAAGTATCCTTCAGATTATTCCAATTCCAATTTTAAAGTATTGGGGTTAAACATCCCGACTAATCTTCAATTTGCCGGAGAACGGGTTCCTCAAAACGATTACGAAATTAAAGAAAGCCTTGAAAAAGAATTCTTCGCTAATAAAACCTGGAAACATTCGTCGCTCGCTTTATTTGTTAAGGCTCAAAAATGGTTTCCGCTGATTGAACCGATACTGAAAAAAGAGGGTGTTCCTGATGATTTCAAATACGTGGCTATTATTGAAAGTCATTTATCCAATGCTGTTTCTCCTATGGGGGCAGCCGGCTTCTGGCAGCTGATGCCTGTTACTGCCCAACATTATGGATTGATTGTAAACAGCGAAGTCGACGAACGCCTGGACGTAGAAAAAGCGACTCATGTTGCCTGTAAGCATTTCAAAGATGCCTACAATTATTTTCATAACTGGACCTTGTCAGCTGCAGCTTATAACGTGGGTATTGGAGGAATTCAAAATGCCTTAAAAAAACAAAACACCAATAATTATTATGACCTCCTATTAAACAAGGAAACAGGAAGTTTTATTTATCGCATACTTGCTTTTAAAACCTTATTGTCTAACCCCGAACATTTTGGCGTTAAAAATAAAATAAGAAAATCAGGTGGTTTTCCGGCTTTTAAAATTGTGAAGGTGGATTCTTCCGTTACCAACTTAACCTCCTTTGCAAAACACATTGGCACCAATGTGGTAACTCTTAAAACCTTTAATCCATGGCTGATAGGAGAACAATTAAATAATCCCGACAAACATGTATTCCAGTTTAAAATTCCTAAAAATAAGAACATTGATCTGAGTGCTTATTTTAATGACGTATTCCCGCAGGAAATGTCCACCGATACCGTGCCATCAAAACCGCTTACTCCTGATTCGATAGAATCAACAATTGACACGATTAAGAAGCCGTAATTACCTGAAATATTTATGACTTATTAAGAAATCCTCTGCTATCTATTTTCTATCTTTAGTACCTTAAATAAAATAATGGAAGAAGAATACATAGAGGTTATCGGTGCAAGGGCACATAACTTAAAAGATATATCGCTCACAATACCCAGAAACAAATTAGTAGTACTTACAGGATTAAGCGGCAGTGGAAAATCATCCCTGGCTTTTGACACCATATATGCAGAAGGACAGCGCCGTTACATTGAAAGCTTTTCCAGTTACGCGCGACAATTTCTTGGTAATATGGAACGACCTGATGTGGACAAGATATCCGGATTGAGTCCCGTGATTTCCATTGAACAGAAAACAGTCAACAAAAATCCCCGCTCTACTGTTGGGACCATCACAGAAATCTACGATTTTTTACGTTTACTTTTTGCGCGTTCCGGAGAGGCTTATTCCTACGTTACAGGTGAAAAAATGGTACGCTACAGTGATGAACAGATCATTGAACTGATCCTTGAAAAATATAAATCAAAAAAAATAAACCTCCTGGCACCTGTGGTCAAAGGACGAAAGGGACACTATCGCGAATTATTTGAAGACGTTCGAAAAAAAGGATTTAATAAAGTTCGCATTGATGGTGTTATTGTAGACATTACGGCAAAAATGCAGGTCGATCGGTATAAAATTCATGACATTGAAATCGTTGTCGACCGGTTGGAAATCACAAAAGATATCAAACCAAGATTACACCAGTCACTGCAAACAGCCATGAAGCAGGGCAAAGGAACCATCATGGTCATAGAGCATGAAGAAACAGAGCCTAAAGCTAAAAAGAAATCGGCTACCGGATTTGGTTTCGGTAAAGTGCAGTTTTTTAGCCGTTCCTTGATGTGCCCTACTTCCGGTATTTCATACGACGAACCAGCACCAAATTTATTCTCCTTTAACTCACCTTATGGGGCCTGTCCGCATTGTAGTGGCCTTGGAGTTGTCTCTGAAGTAGATATCAGTAAAATTGTTCCTAATCAAAGTCTTTCTATCCGAAAAGGAGCCATTGCTCCTCTCGGCCCGTCAAAAGGTATTTGGGTATTTAAACAAATTGAGGCCATCGGTGAAAAATATAAATTTACTTTAGACACGCCTTTTGAAGATATTCCTGAAGAAGCTGTGAATATCTTATTGAATGGTACTGAAGAATTATTTACGATTAAATCAGATACAAATTCCAGTGGATACAGCTCCGCTTTTGATGGGATTGCCACACATATTGCACGCCAGGCAGAAGAAAATCCTTCTCCGGCGATGAGTCGCTGGGTGGAAGGATTCACTAACAAAATTAATTGTGAAACCTGCCAGGGAACACGTTTAAAGAAAGAAGCACTCTATTTTAAAATTGACGGGAAGAATATAGCCGAACTATCCGAAATGGATATCAATATTTTAAATGACTGGTTCAAAGGCATTGAGAAACGTTTAAGCAAATCACAGAACGTCATTGCGAAAGAAGTACTAAAAGAAATCAGAACCCGAATTGGTTTTTTATTGGAAGTTGGTTTGGATTACGTAACACTTAACCGCTCTTCTAAAACATTAAGTGGCGGTGAAGCACAACGGATTCGTTTAGCGACGCAAATTGGTTCACAATTAGTCGGAGTACTCTATATTCTGGATGAACCAAGTATCGGTTTACATCAGCGCGATAACATGCGTTTGATTGAAGCTTTAAAAAACCTCCGTGATGTCGGAAACAGTGTATTGGTTGTAGAACATGATAAAGATATGATCATCGAAAGTGACTACGTAATTGACATTGGTCCGGGTGCAGGGGTTCATGGCGGACGAGTTGTTGCGGCAGCTCCACCTAAAGAAATGTTGAAATTCAATACGGTAACTTCCGAATACATTACCGGAAAAAGAATGATTGAAGTGCCAAAAGTTCGCCGGAAAGGTAATGGCAAAAAACTGAGCTTAAAGGGATGTACCGGTCATAATTTAAAAAACGTGAGCGTGGATATTCCTTTAGGAAAATTCATTTGCGTGACGGGAGTGAGTGGCAGTGGAAAATCAAGTCTCATTAATGAAACCTTGTATCCTATTTTAAGCAATTACTTTTACAATTCGGAGAAACGTCCCCTACCCTATAAATCGTTTACCGGTATAGACAATATTGATAAGGTCATCGATATTGATCAGTCACCCATCGGACGAACACCACGAAGTAATCCTGCTACCTACACCAATGTATTTTCAGACATAAGGAATTTATTTGCCGAACTTCCTGAGTCCAAAATAAGAGGTTATAAACCGGGACGTTTTTCATTTAACGTCAAGGGCGGGCGCTGTGAAACTTGCGGCGGTGCCGGTGTAAAAACAATTGAAATGAATTTCCTCCCGGACGTATATGTTAACTGCGACGAATGCAATGGCAAGCGTTATAACCGGGAAACCTGTGAGATCCGTTACAAAGGTAAATCCATCAGTGATGTTTTGAACATGACGATAGACCAGGCCTGTGAGTTCTTTGAAAATCTTCCAAACATTTACCGCCAGATAAAAACTTTGCAGGACGTTGGTTTGGGATATATTACTTTAGGACAACAGGCAACTACACTAAGTGGCGGAGAAGCTCAACGCGTTAAGCTTTCTACCGAATTAAGCAAACGCGATACAGGGAACACGCTTTATATTTTAGATGAACCAACCACTGGTCTACATTTTGAAGACATACGCATATTGTTAGGAGTCTTAAACCGGCTGGTTGAAAGTGGAAATACAGTTTTGGTCATTGAGCATAACATGGACATTATCAAAGTTGCCGATCACCTCATAGAAGTTGGTTTAGAAGGCGGTAAAGGCGGTGGTGAAATCCTGTTCACGGGAACACCGGAGGAACTGGTAAAATCAAAAAAAGGCTACACCGCGCCTTTTCTGAAAAAAGAACTATAATTTAGTGATGAGTTTTTAGTGTTGAATGTTTAATAAAATTAAACAGGATTATTTTGAATGAACCCAAAAACTCATAACTTCATAACATATTAAAAATTAAGAACTAAACATTAACAACTGTATTACATGACCCAGGATAAAGAAGATAAGATCAGAAAAGCATTTGCAACCAAAGAAACCCGTGAAGTATTAGCATCAGACAGTTGGAGATTGTTTAAGATCATGAGTGAATTTGTGAATGGATTTGAAAGAATGCAGGAAATTGGACCATGCGTCTCAATATTTGGTTCGGCACGAACCAAACCGGATAATAAATATTATATTTTAGCCGAAGAGATTGCCTTTAAATTAACACAGGAAGGATACGGCGTCATTACGGGAGGCGGACCGGGAATTATGGAAGCTGCCAATAAAGGAGCCAAACGTGGAAAAGGAAACTCTGTAGGATTAAATATCAATCTGCCCTTTGAACAGAGACCAAATGAATTTATTGATCGGGACAAGAGTATAGACTTCAATTACTTCTTTGTGAGAAAAACAATCTTTCTGAAATACTCCCAGGGATTTATCGGGATGCCCGGCGGATTTGGAACCATTGATGAATTGTTTGAATCCTTAACATTAGTTCAAACAAATAAAATAGCTGAATTTCCGGTTGTTTTAGTAGGGAGGGAATACTGGACCGGATTAATTGACTGGATCAAAACCACCATGCTTCAGCAGGAACAAAATATTAATGCAGTAGACCTCGATCTTTTTAAATTAGTAGATACTGCTGATGAAGCTGTGAAACACATTGTTGATTTCTATAGCCGTTATATGTTGAAACCAAATTTCTAAAAAAACAATTCCCGCTGATCTCGCAGATTACACAGAAAATGATCTGCGAATATTAGCGAAATCTGCGGGCAAAAAAACCATAAAAACTAAACAAAATGAAAACAATCTTAATTACTGGAAGCACAAGCGGAATTGGACTGGGTATTGCTCACGAGTTTGCAAAAACAAAGCAATACAATATTGTATTTAATGGTTTAGAAACGAACGGACAGGAAATTGCAGACGGGGTGGCCAAGCAGTACGGTATTCAGGTCATGTTTAGTAACGCTAATATGCTGAAGCCCGAGGAATTAAGAAAGATGGTGGATGACGCAGCTGCTAAATTTGGTGGCATCGATGTGTTGGTGAATAATGCTGGCATTCAGCATGTTTCTCCTATTGAAGATTTTCCTGATGAAAAATGGGCAGCCATTATTGGTATTAATTTAACTTCTGCATTCTATTTAACCAAGGCTGTGTGGAAAGGTATGAAGGAAAGAAAGTTCGGGCGAGTAATTAATATCGCTTCTGCACATGGCTTAGTGGCTTCAGAGTTTAAGAGCGCATACGTGGCAAGTAAACATGGCATTGTTGGTTTTACTAAGACCATTGCGCTGGAAGGTGCTCCATTTGGTATCACGGCTAATGCGATATGTCCCGGTTATGTAAAAACGCCATTAGTAGAAAAACAAATCGCTGACCAGGCCAAAGCTCATAACATGAGCGAAACAGACGTCGTGAATAAAGTAATGCTTTACAAGCAGGCTGTTAAAGATTTCGTTTCTTTGGAAGAACTTGGACAGCTTGCCGTGTTCCTGGCTTCAGATGTTGCCAAAACGATGACTGGCACAGCGCTTCCGGTAGACGGCGGCTGGAATGCACAATAACTATTTTCAAACTTATTTAGCGCCAATCTTTTATTAGATTGGCGTTTTTATTTAAGTATTTCCTAAATGCTTCCATATTGATAAATTCCAAAAAACAATTAGCTTTGTTAAAAGCAGATAAATTTATCCGGCACTATGAAATACATCCTCTTCCTTTTATTTAGTTTATTTTATTCGGTTTCTTTTGCTCAGCAAAGCAAAATCGATTCTCTTTCGCGGCTTATTGAATTAGCCAATGAGGATTCTACCAAAGTAAAATTACTGAACAAGCTATTTGGCCTTTATGAATTTGAAGATGCTTCCAAAGCCAAAGCCTGCCTGGTAACAGCAGAGGCTCTTGCTAAAAAAGCGAACTATAAATTTGGTCTCGCTGAAGTATACACAAATGAAGGATACCTGGCTGAAGATACCGGAAATTATAACCAGGCACTATTGTCTTACCAAAAGGCGCTAAAAATTCATCGTGAAATAAAAAACAAATATGGTATCGCCAGTGCTTATCATGGCATCGGTATCTTAAATCTCGAACAGGGAAATTATGCGGAAGCATTAAAAAATCTTCAGGGAGCATTAAATATTGACCTGGAATTAAAAGACAAGATCAGCATCGCACTTGATTATAATAGTATCGCCAATGTATACACGCATCTGGGAAATTATGCAAATGCATTGGATAATCAACTAAAAGCACTTAAGATCAGGGAAGAGATCGGTGACCATGATGGTATTGCATCCTCATATATTGGCATTGGTAATATTCAGGGGCATTTGGGAGATCATAAAAAGGCATTGGAGAGCTATCATTATTCGCTCAAATTTTATAAAGGAGCTAACGATAAGCAGGGCATATCAACTGCTTATGCTAATATAGGCCTGACATACTTCGATATGAAAATGTATCCGGAAGGACTGAAAAATTGTCAACTAGCGCTGGATATGGACAGGGAGATGGGCGATAAAAAAGGAATGTCTGTTGGCTATAATAACCTGGCCTGCATTTATAAAGCGATGGGAAACTATTCTGAAACATTAAAAAACAACCTGGCCTCCCTGCAATTAAAACAAGAGATTGGAGATAAGGAGGGAATTGCCGTTTCCTATATGAGTCTGGGTTTAACCCACAGTGAAAATAAAAATTATCCGGAGGCAAGAAAGAGCTTAAACCTGGCTCTCGCGATCTCAAAAGAAATTGGACAAAAAGACTGGCTAAAAGGGACCTATGATGCACTAGCCCGTTTAGACAGCATGACTGGTGATTTTAAATCCGCATATTCTAACTATAAAATGTCGGTCTTATACGATGATAGTCTTTTAAACGAGGAAACACATAGAAAGACGATCCAAACCCAGATGAATTATGATTTTGAAAAAAAGGAAGCTATTGCACAAGCCAAACATAATAGTGAAATGGAAAAACAAAATGCCATAGCACAGGAAAAGCAATTAAAACAAATGATCATCCTTGCATCGATCGTAATTGTTTTATTGTTGGTGGCAGGTTTTGCATTTTTCATATTTCGTTCGCTCCGCGTCATGGAAAAACAGAAACATGTGATACAGGAACATCAGAATGAGATCATAGACAGCATTACTTACGCCAAGCGATTACAGGATGCTATTCTGCCGTCAGTGGAAGAAATAAAAAATAATTTTCCGGAAAGTTTTATTTTGTATAAACCTAAAAGCATTGTTGCAGGAGATTTTTATTGGTCGGAAAAAGTTAACGAATACAACTTTATAGCTGCAGCGGATTGTACAGGTCATGGCGTTCCTGGCGCAATGGTTAGCATCATCTGTAGTAATGCGTTAGAACGTGCTGTGAATGAATTTGGGCTAACTGAAACAGGCAAGATTTTAGATAAGGTAAGAGATTTGGTGTTAAATGCTTTTAAGAAGAGCAACGAAGATGTAAAAGACGGCATGGATATTTCTCTATGCCGGATAAATACTAATACAAATGAAGTTCAGTGGAGCGGGGCTAATAATCCTTTGTGGTATTTTTCAGAAAATGAGCTCAACGAGGTGAAGGGAGACAAACAACCGATAGGAAAATATGATCACCCACAACCATTTATAACACACACCTTTTCATTTCCAAAAGGTATTAACCTTTATATGTTTAGTGATGGATATGCGGATCAGTTTGGAGCCGGCAATAAAAAAATGACGCGAAAACGATTTAAGGAAATTGTTACGTCCGTTCAGGACAAATCCATGGCTGAACAAAATAAAATTCTTGACGATTATTTTATGTCCTGGAAAAAAGATGCCGAGCAAATTGATGATGTTTGCGTGATCGGTCTTACGGTGTAAGTTCCTTTTGACGGAACACGATAGTCTTTAACCTGTTATTTTTCAGATAACCTTTAATCAGATCATCAGCATCCGGATAGAAGGGGCGTTTGGTAATTAAGCTTCTGCATTCTTCAATTGAACTAAACGAAGAACTGTTGTCTAGTTGTCCGTAGCCAACAAAATGGTTATTCTCTACAAGGATGATGGAACGCTCATCTTTATGCCTGCCATGATCGATCAAGGCAAAATGTTCATCTTTAAAAATAATCTGGTTTATGATTTCCTGTGCGCGTTTATTGTACGAAATGATTTCTTCATCGCCCGCACAAATCCCCCTGCACTTTTTAATCTGGTGATTAAAACAAATGGATTCATCACCGGTGAGATGGCAATACCTCAAACACAATTCATTTTCCTCAATCCATTGTTCAATGCGTTCCCTGGCACTTAAATAACTGGTAAAGGAAAGCAACGTGTTTTCGGACGCGTCATACTCCACCAGTTTAAAATGAATGATACCATCATCATCTTTAAACCAATCAATACAATGTGTGAAGTCATGCGCCTTACGCATCCGGTTGTATTTAGGTTTATGCTTTTTAATTTCTTCTGCTTCTAAAAGCAGAGCAATCAGTTCGCTGCCGGTCTTGACAAAATCCACATTATAAAGATCATTGAGCATTTTTTTACTTTTGTACTCCTTGCTATTGAAATGGCTCATAGCGCGATTATAGACATTCACGCTCTTACCAATGTATATAATCTCGCCATCCTTATTTAAAAAATAATACACACCACACTCTTCCGGCAGTTTATTTAAAATGTATTGTTTGATTTTATCAATGCGTCTCGTCATTAAATCCTCCACACCCTGGTTTTTATACTGCGGATGCATACTTTTCAATTCCAGCAATTTGTCAAACAACTTTGCCGTTGCTACCGCATCACCCTCTGCCCTGTGCCTGCCCTCTATTTCAATTCCTATGGAATCACATAATTTACCCAAACTATAGGATAACTTACCGGGCATCAGTTTCCTACTCAACCTGACGGTACACAAAGTTTCGCGACGAAACTTATAACCCAAGGCAGCAAACTCATCTTTGATAAAACCATAATCGAAACCGACATTGTGGGCAATAAAGATCTTGTTTTCTGTCATGTCAATGATCGTTCTCGCAATCTCATGAAATTTGGGAGCATCTGCCACCATCTCATTAGTAATACCCGACAGGCTTATAAAATAAGGACTGATGTAACACTCTGGATTTACAAGACTGGTAAATTTATCAATCACCTGCAAGCCATCATGAATAATGATGCATATCTCTGTGATGCGACCTCTCCGGAATTCATACTTGCTACCGCAGGTTTCAATATCAATAATGGCAAACATCCTACAAAAATAAGTCGGTTTGGCATACCACAATGCTACATTTCGTAGCATTTCCGATCTATGGGAGGATATTCCATAAACTTTGCCGAATAAATTTCCTTTTATGGCTCATCAAACTTACGACTGATAGAAGTCTTTAAAAAACCCTTCTGATCCGTTGTAACTTTGTACCAGGAGTATCCATTTTAAATATACGGTTATGAGTCACGAAAAATTTCAAAGTTGTATTGATGCGTGTTACGATTGTGCAACCGAATGCAAACATTGTACGAATGCCTGCCTGGAAGAATCAGATGTAAAAGAACTTACACATTGTATTAAGATAAACAGCGACTGCGCAGCCATGTGTGTTTTGGCAGCTAAATTGATGGCCGGAGGTAGTGAGTTTTCCATTCAAATCTGTGAAATATGTGCCGGCATATGTAATGCCTGCGCCAAGGAATGCGAAAACCATTTACACCTTGAGCACTGCAAAAAATGTGCGGAGGTTTGCAGAAGATGTGTGAAGGAATGCCGGATGATGAGCAGGGAAGCATTAATGCTTTAAGGGCTTAGTAATTGCGTTAGTAAGTGGGATATCTGTAAAAGTTAGTTTCTGATATGTAAAATCGCCCGGTTTAATATCAGCACCTTTGATTATATATATTTACAAATTCTCCTATCATGAAAAATTTCACAAGCCTGCTTCTCCTTCTATCTTTTTTATTTTTTAATCAAGCGGAATCTTATTCTCAGGTTAGTGTGCAAATCGTTATTGCTCCACCGCCGATTCCGGTTTATGTGCAACCCTATTGCCCCGTACAGGGCTATTTATGGACGCCCGGTTACTGGGCCTATGAAACCGATGATTATTATTGGGTTCCGGGAATGTGGATTGAACCCGTAGAAATAGGATATTTATGGACTCCCGGTTACTGGGGATATTCCGGAGGTTATTACGGATGGAACAATGGTTATTGGGGAACACACGTAGGATTTTATGGCGGTATCAGTTATGGTTATGGCTATAACGGTGAAGGATACTGGGGCGGCAGATGGCAGGGCAGCGTGTTTCAATACAATACTGCGGTAACCCAAGTCAATACAACCATCATTAATAATACGTACATCGACAAATCCAAAACTTACGCGAATAACAACCGTAGTAGCTTTAACGGAAAAGGCGGTATTAATAAACAACCAACCGAAAATGAGCGTAGAGCGATGGCCGGAAATCATATCAAGCCAACGTCCAAACAGCAGGATCATCAGCAAATGGCAAGCAAAGATCGGAATCAATTTTCAAAAGTAAATAAAGGCAGGCCGACAAAAACGGCAGTGGGTTCCGCGGAGCCTAAACAAGGGAACGCTGCACAGAAAGCTTCAGGCAAACAGAGAGAAAATTCACAACCGAAAAGAGAAAACCAGCAAAAACAGCAGGAAATGAAGCAACAACCTACTCACCAACAAAAGGAAACACGACAACCACAACCTAAACAATCGCAACAGAGGGAACAACCATCTAAACAGCAGCCGGAACAGAGAGAGCAAAAATCCAGGCAACAGTCACAGCCAAAACAACATCAACAACAACCGCAACAGTCACAACAAAGAGAACAACAATCCAAACAACAGGCCCAACCAAAACAACAACAACAACAACAACACGGTGGTGGAAAACATCCTAAGTAAATTCAGGATTTTAGCGAACATTCATTCTACACTAATGAAATAAGCATTAGATTTGAGGTAAAAAAATGAATATACCATTTCATACTATTGACTGGACAGGTGTAGAAAGAATAGAACACAAAGGAGAAACAGGAACATCTTTTTGGCAAACAATTCAATTTGATGGGTTACGAATCCGCATCGTGGAGTATTCTGAAAATTATTTAGCAGATCATTGGTGCCAAAAAGGACATATTGTTCATTGCCTTGAAGGTGAATTCACCAGTGAACTACAGACCGGAGAAAGCGTGATATTAAAAAAAGGAATGACTTACATAGTTTCAGATGAACTCAGCTCTCATCGTTCCCAATCCAATCAGACAGTAAAATTACTGATCATTGACGGGGATTTCCTGAAAATTAAAAAATAAATTGAACTTTTACTAATCCGTTGTCTGCCCTTCAGGGAGCTCACGGGTTAGTTTGGTGAAACCAATTACTTCCCCTTTATCATCATGGAGAGCCGTGATCAGTATGCTTCCCCAAAAAGTGGTTCCATCTTTACGCACGCGTCTGCCAATGTGCTTTGCCCGCCCTTCTTTAACAGCCTGGTCGATTAGTTTTTCGGGTAAATGGGCTTCCCTGTCCTTCGGCATATAAAAAAGTCGAAAATTCTGGCCAAGGATCTCATGCTCTTTATAACCTTTGATCTTTTCGGCTCCTTTATTCCAGGATAAGATCGTTCCGTCTCTGTCCATTAAAATGATTGCATAATCCTGAATCTCTTCGATCATGCGTGAATGTAATAATTCGAGTTGCTCTTTTTTGTTCATGGTTTAGTACTAATGTGAGTTCCCTGGAAATTCTCCCATATAAGAATTCTTTAAGGGCACCAAGTTACGTATTATATTTTTTTATCAGTCGCAAAATTATTTATAACGTTTTAGTAATAAAAATCATAGTCATTTAAAACATTATTATTTAGTTTTGCATTTCTATGACCAGGAAAGAATTATTTGAATACATTCAAAAAGTAGATGATCCTATAAAAGATTATAATAAGATCATTAGTAACCTGCACTATACCCATTATTTTTTGATGGATTCCTATAAAAAAGTACTGGAAACCTATGACCTTACCTTCGCTCAATCCAATGTCCTTGGAATCATCGTATTTAAATATCCAAAAGCCGCATCCCTTGAAGAAATAAAAGAGATGGTTCTGGAACACGGGTCAGATGTATCGAGAACCGTTGTGAGGCTTACAGAAAAAGGCTTTATCGAAAAAGTGACTGACTCGGAGAATAAACGAAAACTTGCCATAAAAGCCACGCCCAAAGGCTTAAAAACAGTAGAAAAAATGTCAAAAGATCCTGCTTTTAATAAGATTACCACCACCTTTAAACTTCCGGAAGCAAAATCTTTTGTTAAATTCTTAAAGAAGCTAAGAGAAGTTTAGTCGATTTTTAATAGAAATTTATCGGATTTTGTTGTAAATATTTACTGGTTTATTTATTTTTTTATACATTTGTTGCAACAAGTATTGAGCTAACAGAACCTGATAAGCATGGAATTTCACATTAATAAAGAAAATTTTCAATTTGAACATCTTCCAAAGTATGCTAAGTATCTGCTGGATCATAAACTTGATGAATTTGTTGTAATTGGTATCCGATTCGCAAGAGAATTGGATTTGCCGATGATGAAACCTCTCGCCAGAATTGCAGAACACGAATTGATGGAAATGAGTAAGGAATCTAACAAACTCCAATTGAATGCTTACATCAATAATACCATTGCTGAGTTTATTGAATTGAACCTTAAAAATTGGGTAGATAATAAATTAGCTAACCCAAAAGATGGGAAAACACTTCTTGATAAAACCGAAATTGTTGCAGAGGACCTGACACTGGCCTATTATCTCAAAAGAAAACTGTTTACTTACTTTTTATATGGGTACACCCAAAATGTGGCTGTAAGGCAATCCATCATCAGTGAGGTAGATCAATGTACAACCTTCGAAGAACTGGCCTCTTTAAAAGTTTACTTTGAGATACTAAAAGAAAAGTTTGCTTCCCAGTATAAAAAATAAGAATTCCCGCTTCCCTGTTGAATTTTCATTTTTTTAATCCATCTAATGAAAAAAGGATGATGAAAAACTTATTCGATCATTAATTTTCCGCTTTTAATTTTTTGCTTATTGCTTAGCAGATTGTATGAGTATAATCCGCTTACATAAGAACTGAGATCGATAATGCAGGTTCCGTTTATTTCCTCACGAAGAACCGTTTGTCCCAGCATATTAAAAATAACAAGCTCTGCACTTTCAATATCCTTATTAATCCGGACACTGAGTTTTCCTTTCACCGGGTTGGGATAGAGTGAAATACCATCAATACTCAGCTGAATTTCATCAAGTCCAACGGTGGTAGATATTTTAGCCACAAAAGCATCGGTGCGTTTATAACCAACAAGGTTCTGGCCATCAAAATTGCCGCCATCGAGAAGCGTTCCCGTAACATACGCAACACCGGACTTCGCGCATATGGCTATTCCCGATTCATAACTGTCGAGTTCGAAAGTATCCGCTATTCCTGCCACCGTTTTTGTCCACAGAAAATTCCCGGTATTATCCAGTGCCGAAATAAAGATATCAGAGCTATCAACACCCGTTACAGAGACAGAACCAAATGTAGAATTAAGTCCGTACTGACCGGTCATGAAAATAGTGGTCCCATCGGTTCCAATACCGCGGGCGCGGTCGTCCGTCGGCCCTCCACCATGGCTTACCCATTGATAATTTCCGTTCTGATCATAACACACCACAAAAGCATCCTGTCTGCCAACGGGCCATACATCAGTAGTGCCGTCAAATTTTGCACCGCTATATTCACCTGAAACATAAATTTTTCCACCGTTGTCCTTTGTAATGGACCACGCCACATCATCATAGTCCCCAACTATTGTTTTCACCCATAAAAGTGTTCCACTCGGGTCATATTTAGCGACGTAGCCATCCAAAAATTTCCCAAAGGATGTGTTTGCCGTTGTGTATGTAGTTGTTCCAAAAACAGCCCCATCTGAATACATCCCGCACACATAAATATTTCCCGATGCATCACACATCACCGCTTTGCCTTCATCCTCGCCGGGGCCGCCTGCATGTTTCATCCATAACAAGGTACCGGTAGCAGTATACTTTGCAACAAACATATCTTCCTGACCTTTGGAAGGAATAAATGTTCCCCCAAACTTTGTAGTATCCCTATAATAACCGCAGATAACTATATTTCCTGAATTATCACAGGCAATTCCCAATGCTTTTTCATTATACCAATACCCGTCCCTCCTGGCCCACTGCAAATTACCGCTTAAGTCATATGCCGCAATGAACACATCATTATCACCTGATGGATTGAGTGTAATGGTTGAACCGGGAAAAGTTACCAATGCATTTCCACTTTCCACTTCGCCTGCTATATAAATAGTATTGGCTTGATTATAGGCAATGGCATGCGCATAATCCCCGTCATGTCCTCCACCCGTACGGATCCAATCAAGAGCACCGGCAGGCGAATACTTTGCAAGAAAAATATCATGATTACCATGATTAGGTAGGGTGGTGCCGCTAAAAATAGCATTTTCCTCATACTTACCGGCAACATAAAGATTGCCATTCATATCGGTTACAACTCCATAGCCATAATCGTAAGCGTATTTACCCTCAGCCTTTGCCCATTCAAAGCTCTGGGCGGTTAATCCGTTAATCAAGCTGAGTAATGAAACGAATAGGTACAATTTTTTCATATTTGGTACGATTTAAATTACATTTAAAATTAAAACATGTTGTCATGTTGTTATATTGTTTTCGTCCATTAAGGAATTAAAATCGCCAGGGCATAATTTTTTTGATTGGAAATAATTTTTTGAAACTATTTGAGCAAAAATATTGTCATAACAAAATATGTGAATCCGCGAAGGAAAGCTTTTATTAAACTTCCGGCAATTCCAAAAAAAGAGACTTTATCTGAGACTTTTGCAAAGAATGAGGCATTAGCTGAGGCAACCTATTGACTTTCAGAGTCGCGAAGCGAAAAAGGTTGAAACATGCATAAAGCTTTTTTCCATTTTAGTCACCTGAGAAAGTGGGATTAACTCTCTGTAGCAGATCCATTGCTATTCCTTTATCTTAAAAATTATATAATTCGAACACCAAATTTATCACATGCCAAGAATATTAAACTTATAAAGATTAAAATAACTTCTTTAAAGATTAACTGCAAAAATACTTGATCAAGTGTGAAAAATATAATGTAACAATGTTGTTTGCTTTTATCAATATCTAATGAGGTGAAGTTGCAACGTTTCTATAACTTACTGCGGGAAAAACTATTCATTTTTTTTCAGTATCTCATTAGACAAAATATAATATATTTAGTAAAAATTTAAAAATGAGTGAAAGTACAAGAGTTCATGGATCTATCTTTTTTTTACTAAAAAAGTTTATCGATCGGAGTTTACCAAAAGGATCCTGGGAAAAATTAAATGAGAGTGCCGGCAATGGGAGTATGCAATTTGATATCACGAGTAATTATGATATCTCTCATATAAATAACTTTCTTCAGGCAGCCGCTGAGTTAACAGGATCCACATCGGGAGAGCTGATGGAAAAATTCGGCGAAGAACTTGTGCCTGATCTGATGAGTATTTATTCCTCTTATTTAAAGCCCGAATGGAAAACATATGATGTATTATTATATACTGAAAGTGTCATGCATGGCACCGTGAGGCGTTTAAACAGTACTGCTAACCCTCCTGTCCTGAATGTAACAAAAACAGGAGATGATGTTTTGATGATCGATTATTTTTCAAAAAGGAGAATGAGCGCCCTGGCACTTGGCATCATCCGTGGTATAGCAAAGTTCTATAATGAATCAGATAAAATCAATATAATTCCTCTCTCAGATCCTAATGACGAAAGGGTTCAAATACGTGTAGAGTTTGGTCTTAAATAATCGTATTTGTTTTTTAAACGTTCTTAAAGGCCAATACTTACGCCCTGACCTTTTAGTTTGAGGTCTGAGGGTAGCAAAAGCAGACCCATCGACAAGAGTAAAAGTAATGAAAAGGCCAGTTAAATTACTATCTGCTGCTATCTTTCAACTAAAGCGCTAATCCTTAGTTAAAACTGACGCTCCATTACTTTTCCTGATTGAAAAAGCTTTAAAGCCTCGGTTCCTCTTTTGAGCAAATGGTTCTTTTCATAGGGCACAAGTGCAAATGTATTACAAAAACAAAAAGCCCTTTTTAAAGGGCTTTCATGCTAAACTTAACAAACAAATTTAAATATGTTCGAATATATCCTATTAATTAGAAAACATTACATTTTTGATTATATACCTTAGGAAGTATTTTTCAGGCTACATAAATCATGTCGTTGCTTAAAATACCTGCGTACAAAGGATCATGGATCTTTTTTCCACAATGAAGGCATACTTTGTCGCCGGAATCATTGATTATTCTTACCTGACGGTGGGCACATTCGGACACGTTTGTAATTTGAAGAATAAAAACGTTGCCTATTTTATTTAATTGTTTCATAATTTGGATATTTATACTAAAACTATATCAAATAAAAAATATAAGGAGTTAAAACCGATAAAGACAATAAAGAAATAGCTAGAAATGATGTTTTTTCATCAGGATCTTGTCTTAGCAAAAGTGATGCTTAATTTTTGCTGCACAAATGAGCAGAGAATTGAGATTAGTTCGCTTCGCTCATGATCCCTTCACTCCCATCTTGAAAATTGAACAAGAAACTTAGCTACCTGCGTTTATTTTCCTTTTCCTGCAAGCTCTTGAAAGCGAAAATGCTTTCAGATCTTTTCGGAAAAGTAAAAGTCCCGCAAAAGCGGGACTTATTTCATTTTATCAGCGGAGAAAGAGGGATTAGCTGCGCTGATCCCCTGACTCCCGGAGTCACAATGCAAAATAGTCCTGCTGTGCAGTCCTTTTTTTATTTCATTTCCGCTAATCTGAAAGGCGGAGAAAGAGGGATTCGAACCCTCGGTACGGTTACCCGTACGCATGTTTAGCAAACATGTCCTTTCGGCCTCTCAGGCATCTCTCCAACTCTTATTAATTAAGAGGTTGTAAATGTATGAAATATTTTAAATTATTAAAAGTTAAACAAAAAAATAATTTTCATACCTTGTTTTTCTAATTTAGTATATGAAGCCTGTATTGTATTTTCTTTCCGTTCTATTGATTGCACTGTCAAGTAGTTGCAAAAAAACTCAAAGTAATGTTTTAGTGGTTCATTTAATGAGTGAGCCGGAAGATATGCATCCCACTAATGGCGCTTCAGCAGTAAGGGCAGAAATAAACCTTTACACAAATCTTAGCCTGCTTCGTGTGAACTATAAAACAGGTGAATTATTACCATGTTTGGTGAAAGCTCTGCCCGTTGTGTCGCTTGATGGACTGAACTATAATTATGAATTAAAAAACAATATGACCTGGGATGATGGTACACCAATCACTGCCCGGGATATTTTGTTTACGGCAAAAGCCAGTAAATGTTTATATACCAACAATCCCGGTTTCAAACCTTACTGGGAAAATATCCTGGATATTGAAGAAGATCCGAATGATATCAGGAAGTTTACGGTGATCATGAAACGCCCTTATATTTTAAATACGTGGTTCTGGACGGATTTTCCGATCCTTCAGGAAGCCTTCTATGATAAATCTAAAACGCTGTCAAAATATAAAAACGCACAACTTACAGATTCTGTTTTCCTACAGACAAAACCGGATGTGAAAAAATGGGCCGATGAATTCAATAGTTCAAAATATTCTACAGATCCACAATTCATGAATGGCGGAGGACCTTATAAAATTACAAAATGGGACAAAGGTGTAAGTATCACTTTAGAAAAAAAGAAAGATCATTGGTCGGGCAACTGTAAGAATGACTGGTACTGCCAGGCAAACCCGGATAAAATAATTTTAAAATTAAACAGCAATAATGCCTCTGCCCTTCTCGAATTAAAAAACGGATTGATTGATGTGTCAACCGTAATCGATTATGCCTCGTTCAGCGAGTTATCGAAAGACGAAAATTTCAAGAAAAATTATCTGCTGAAATTAGCCGACACTTACAATTATACCTACGTAGCGATGAACATGAAACCGGACGGCCAGAAACATAAGAAACTATTTACGGATCCGGATGTGAGAAAAGCAATGGCCATGCTGACTCCTTATGAGCAGATCAACAAGACATTGTATGAAAATCATAACAAGCGTGTAATCGGCCCTATTTCACCTAATAAGCCTGATTTTAACACGGCGTTATCCCCGATTGCGTTTGATGTGGAGGCGGCAAAAGACATCCTCGATGAAGCTGGCTGGACAGACACAGACAATGATAACATCAGGGATAAAATGGTTGACGGCGAAAAAGTGAAAATGGAATTCAATATCAATTTCATAAAAGGCTCCAAGGTATGGGAAGACCTTGGCAAACAGTTATCGGAAAGCATGGGCAAAGCAGGAATTTACGCCATGCTGAATCCACTGGATTATAACGGGTTCTTTGGTGCAGCGACAGGACATGATTTTGATATGATTATCGGAGCATGGCAAAGCAGTGCCCCACCGGAAGATTTTTCACAATTATGGCATTCCTCCTCATGGACCAACCATGGCTTAAATTTTACCGGTTTTGGAACTCCTCAGTCGGATGCCTTGATCGATAGTATCAATACATGTATCAATGAACCAAAACGGATTGAATTATCCAAACGCTTTCAGCAATTGGTGTACGATGAACAGCCCTATATTTTTATGTTTACCCAGACGCGCCGGGTTATTGTCAGCAAAAAATGGGATAACTTGGAAATTTATACGGAATATCCCGGTGTGTTATTAAACACGTTAAAGCTAAAGGACTAGTATGTGGAGGTATGCCCTGAAACGATTTTTTTGGTTCATACCTACTCTGTTTGCTGTCACTATCATTGGATTTGTTTTACTCGCCAACGCCCCGGGAGATCCTGTCAATAGTCTTGTTCTTTCATCGAATTCAGGAGGGAGCATGCAATCAATCAAAGACCTTGAAATACAAAAAAAATACTGGAGCAAACAATTAGGACTCGATCTGCCACTGTTTTATTTTTCAGTTCAAAGATTATCAGAGCCGGATACACTTTATAAAATTACGGACGAAGCTCAGTTAAAAAAACTCAAAGCTGATTTGAAAATAAACGGTGGTTTCAAAAACTATATTCCTAAAATTACCTGGTATGGATTTCACAACCAATATCATCGTTGGCTTTTTGGAGGTAACAATTCCAATGGTATCGTCCGGGGAGATTTTGGCATGTCCATTTCAAAAAAGGAACCGGTCATAGTTATTTTAAAAGATAAATTGATTTGGTCCCTGACTTTTTCCATTCTCAGTATCCTTTTAGCCTATGTCATCAGTATTCCTATTGGTATCAGGATGGCAAAAGATCCTGAAAGCCGTTTCAGCAAAATATCACAATTCGTTTTATTTTTATTGTATTCCATGCCTTCTTTTTTTATGGGCGTTTTATTGTTAATGCTGTTTGCCAATCCGGATGTATTATCTGTATTTCCACCTTCCGGAATCAAACCCATTGAAGGCTATGATGACCAGTCGTCCTTATTTACGAAAATATGCGATTCCCTGCCCTACATGATACTTCCTTTGATATGTTACACCTATGCTTCCCTTGCGTTTATTTCACGGCTAACGGCCACTTCCATAACTGAGCAGTTAGGATTGGATTATATTAAAACGGCCAAAGCAAAAGGACTAAGTGAAAAAACTATCTTATGGAAGCATGCATTAAAGAATTCAGCTCTACCCCTGATCACCGTTTTCTCATCTGTTTTTCCGGGGGTGGTTGGCGGCTCTGTAATCATAGAAAGTATCTTCACGATTCCGGGAATGGGCCTGGAAACGGTCAGAGCCATCATTTCACATGATTATCCCGTCGTTATTGCAGTGATCACCTTATCATCTGTGTTGACCATTTTCAGTTATTTACTGGCCGATATTTTATATGCCTGGGTAGACCCAAGAATCAGAACCTATTAAATATACCGGCTGTAATTAAAATGAAATTAAAACAAACATACATCACGTTCAACGACATCCTGTCCAAAAACAGGATTATGAGACGGTGTATAAAAGTGTTTTTTGCTTTTATAGTAATTGCAATCCTTGCACCGGTATTAGCAAACGACAGACCATTGATATGTAAATACAAAGGTGAATGGCTTTTCCCGGTTTTCTCTTCTAAGAACCTGATCTTTATTGGAAGCGAAAGCATCAATTATAACATGGCAAAAGGATGGAAGACATTGGAAACCGAATTCAGTTTTTTCCCTCCCTGTGCCTACTCGCCTAATTCAATTGATGCCGACAACGCCCCAAGAAAAAGTCCTTTCGATAGTCAAACCATGACTTTAAAGAATGGTGAGATGAAAGCATTGCCTTATAAATTCAGGCATTGGCTGGGGACAACGCAAAACGGCAACGATGTACTATCCTGCCTGGTTCACGGCACAAAAATATCTTTAAGCGTTGGCATTTTCAGCATGCTCATTGCTTCATTATTGGGAATTGTTTTCGGTGCTTCTGCGGGATATTTTCAAAATAATACATTAAAGATTGGCGTCTTCCAGATTATTTTTTTAATTCTTGTTACTTTCTTTAATTATTTTTTATGTTTTATCATTCGGGCCGATAAACTATCTGAAGGATTTCAATCCGGCGGAATATGGCTCATCTATCAGGTCATGTTTACCATTTATTTAGTTATTCAAAACACCGTAATATTTTTATGGCTTGGAAAATGGATTGATAAAAAATTCAACATTGATCATAAAATAAACTTTCCCATTGATACCATTGTCATGCGGCTCATTGAAATTTTGAATTCCATTCCAACCTTATTATTGATCATTGCCATGTCGGCCATCACTAAACCTTCTTTTAGTTTACTGATTGTTATTATTGGTTTTTTAAGCTGGACAGGTATCGCAAGAATTACCCGGGCAGAATATATGAAAGCCAAACAACTGGATTATGTAACTTCCTGCAAAGCGATTGGCTTGGGTTATTACCGGATCATTGCCAGGCACATCCTGCCAAATGTGCTGCCGGTAATATTAGTACAGGTTGTTTTTGGACTGGCCGGCGCAGTCTTAATTGAAGCTTCCCTGTCTTTTATTGGGGTTGGCGTTCCACTGGATATAATTACCTGGGGCAGTTTGCTCAATGAAGCGCGGGATCATTTCTCTGCCTGGTGGCTTGTCGTATTTCCTGGCCTTTGCGTGTTTACGTTGATTTTTGTTTATAATAAAATTGCAGTGGAAATATCGAAAATAAAATAGCTATCAGTCGCCTTTTCTTAATTATTAAAATCGAGCAGATGTGAAAATTACTGCACAACCACTTTCTTCGTAATCACGTTCAACTGATTCTCATCATTAGTCTGCAATTGAACGAAGTATATCCCTTTGCCATATTCAGAAACATCCATAGAGATCGTTTTATTATAGGTAGTTTTCTGAAACATTTCTTTACCTAATATATCAAAACAACGAATCGTTACTTCCGAATAGGAATGATCGTTGATTGAAATATATATAGTTCCTGACGCAGGATTTGGATAAATTAAAACATCTTCCTCATTAAACAATTCTTCAACACTAACCGCATTGACGTTTGTTGAATTAAAAAACGCCAAACCACCGGCGTAATTCCCCAGGAACAAATCACGTTTTCCATCACCGGTGATGTCTTCAAAAAATGGCGCACATCGTGGTCCTTCGTTAATATCGAACAAAGTGGTGTCTACCCTGTTAAAACTTCCGGTTAAATTACCATCAATGTTATCGTACAGGTATAAATTCCCCATCTCACTTCCAACGATTAATTTTGTAGTTCCTCCGTCATTAAACATATGAGGCATGCTGTACCCGGTTACCCACCCTGACTGCTTCACATTAACCCCGCCAAAAGAAGTGCTCTGCAAACTAAAAGCAGGTGAAGAAACTGTTCCTGTATTTTTTCTAAATTCAATTTTTCCGTTTTGAGAACCTGTCACCAGATCAAGGGTTCCGTTTTTATCCACATCAAATAATTGCGCGTACACAAAGGTACCGGCATCAATTCCCTGGTAACCGGACACATGATTATTAAACAGCGCAGGGTTCCCCGCCCCGCCCGTGTTCTCAAAGTAATGTAACCTGCCATCGATATCTCCGATAATCATATCCTTATCTCCATCATTATCCAGATCTCCAAAGGTAGGTGCCATCGAAAAAATATTGAATGCCGAAAGTGACTGGTAGTCTCTGGTGATTAATGAAAAAGATGGAGATGAGGTTGAACCAATGTTTTTGTAGTAAGCCAGTTTTGACTTGTTTGTGCTACCGTTATAATATCCCAGGTTCCCAACAATCAGGTCTTTCTTGCCATCAGCATCGGCATCAAATAATACGGGATAAGCTCCTTCTCCAAATTCCATCATATCTTCCTGTAAAAAATTTTTCTTCTGAAAAACGAAACTTATGGTTGACGTGGTGGAGGCATTCTGATAATACCAGACACTCTGATAATTTTCGGAACCTGCTATGGCATTTGGACTGGCTACCAAATCCTTAAATCCATCATTATTTACATCCAAATGAAAAGTACAGGGGAATGAATTTAATTTAATAGGTGTGGTACTCGCTTTATCCGGATAATTGGGATACAAAGCAGTACTGTCTCCCATATGTGCATTGGAAGAATCTCCTTCATTCTCCACGAAAAAAACCGAGCTGCAGGAAATATCTCCCATGATCAGTTCCAGGTCACCATCCCCGTTTCTATCAAAACACATAATACAGGAACCGGAATGCAAAACCTTATTGATACTATCCTTTACAATGCCCTGATACATTCTCATAAAAGGGCAATTATTCAAATCTACGGTACAGTTGTTTTCTTTAATATCTCCCCAGCAATCATCCACCATATCAAATACCAAACTATCGGAATGTCCGTATAATTCCTGGCTCATATTCTTATGATATTCTATTTGTATTCCAAAGACCGAAAAACTTAAAATATCCAGGTCTCCATCATTATCAATATCGGCAATGCCGGGTAACGCTACTGCATTACAATACAAATTAGAAACACTTGGTAAGCCACCCGGGTTGTAATCACTCATCAATAAGGACTTCTCTAAAACAAAACCAAGATTAGAACCCGCGCTGGTATTCTTAAACACTTTTATTCCGCCGACGGCGTAGGTAAAAATATCTGCCTTTCCATCATTGTTATAGTCAAAAAACAAAGCCCATTCTGCAACAAAAGGAAGCTGTTCCTGGTAATTATAAGCATGCAGATAAGTTGCTTCCCCGGTACCACCGGCATTCAAATAGGCTCTTAACCGTCCACCTGAGCCTGAAATTTTATCATAGCCTACAATATCTTTTTTACCATCAGAATTAAGATCGATTTGTGTAAATGAACTAAAGTTCAGACCACCGGCCCAGGGCATTTTTAATTTAACACCGGATTCATATACAGGAATGGTATCCCGGTACATATTTACCTGGGCATAATAAAAACCTGTTGATAAGACGAAAAAGATTAAAAATTTAAAGTGCTTCATGGCAATCCCAAAAATACGAATTAATTAAATGAAATAATTGCTAACTATCTAATTTTCAGAGCCAAATTAATTTGCATTATATAAGTGATAAAACTATATTTGCACCC
>JAJNBG010000061.1 GCA_021155905.1 Bacteroidota bacterium | reverse complement strand
TTTATAAGCCAACAAAGATACGAAAAAAAAGGCTTTTCCCCAACTCTGTATCGCTTTGATTATTAAATGATTAGGTTTTTGTTATGTTTTTAACAGTTTTATTTTAAATTTTTAGACCTACGACAAATGATTCAAGACATAACACCTATTTCAAATGATTAATCCGTAACTTTTATAAACCAAAACCATAATAGGCCCTCATTCCATTCGGATACATTCCTTCAATTAAAACGCCTCCTGATTTATTTTCCAACATCAATTGAATATCTTTTACGTTGGTTATTTTCTTTTTATCAACCGAGGTAATGATGAAGCCTTCTTTAATTCCAGCGTTCGCTAATTTGCCCGGTAACATTTTGGCAATTTTTACTCCACCGTTAATATTAAATTTGGTCAGGTCCTCAGTATTCAGTTCCTCAAATTCAGCGCCCAACGAATTCACTGAAGTTCTAACGACTTCCGGTTTTTTGATAACGCCTAAACTGTTTTCTTTATTTTTTAAAACTACCGGAACGATTATTTCTTTTTCGGCACGAATTAACGTTACATTGATTTTATCACTTGGTCTGAATTTACCAACTTGTTCCAATAATTCGGATGTGCTTTTCACAGTAACGTTTTCAATTTTAGTGACAACGTCGCCGATTTTAATTCCTGCTTCTTCACCGGCACCGTTTTGTGTTAAGCCATTAATGTAAACGCCTTTTAATTGTTTAATGCGTTTTTCTTCTGCAAATTTTGAATCAATGTCCTGTATGCTTAAGCCGATGAAAGCACGCTGAACGGTACCATATTCAATTAAATCGGACACCACTTTTTTAACGATGTTAACAGGGATTGCAAACGAATAACCCTGGTACGATCCATTGTTGGAAGCGATGGCGGTATTAATACCAACCAGGTCTCCGCTTGTGCTAACCAAAGCTCCACCACTGTTACCCGGATTTACCGCAGCGTCCGTTTGAATAAAGGATTCGATCGGGGCAAGGTTGCCGCCCTGTGCGTTGTGCTCGAGAATATTAATATTACGTCCTTTGGCACTAACAATACCGGCTGTAACCGTAGAATTTAAATTAAACGGATTTCCGACTGCGAGCACCCATTCACCAACCTTTACATCATCAGAGTTACCATAATTTACAAATGGCAATTCTTTTTCTTTGATGTGCAATAAGGCAAGATCCGTGTTTGGGTCCGTTCCGATAACTTCCGCTGAGTAAGTTCTTCTATCGTTTAAAACAACTTCAATTTTTGTTGCATCATTTATGACATGATTGTTAGTGACAATATAACCATCCTGGCTGATGATAACACCGCTGCCACTTCCCTGCATCATGTTCGGCTGACGTTGTCTGCCGCCAAAAAGCCAATCCTGGAAAGGATCATAAGCCAGATTGTTTTTTTGTTCAACAATTGTTTTAATATGTACTACCGAGTTAACTGATTTTTCGGCAGAGGCCACAAAATCCGGAGCATTGGCTGCTGTCGTTAAACCGCTATAATTTGTGAGCTGAACCGGTGCGGCATATGGATTATAACTGGTAACCTGACTGGATGATTGTTGATCAAAGTAATAGTTACCCGCCAACGCGAAAGCGCCACCCAGAGCGCCTACAAATAAAGAAGAGATTACTTTTTTCATATTTGATATTTTTTTGATTGTTTTTGTATTTTTTTTATGTAAGTACTGACTGTATAACGCAAAATTAAAGCATAAGTTATGGTTTCGTTTTGTTTTTAACAATACTTAACGGCAGCGCATAGTTTGAGGATTTTACATACTTTTTTTTGTAAAAAAAAGTAACATCCGGATTATGTTTTTTGGTTTGTTAAACACGTTAACTGCAACCTCAAAACTTTATGGAAATAGTTAAGTGAGTTGAAGAAAAATTGTGTAATTTTAGTCTCCCAAATAACCATGCGATTTAAGTATAAAATACCACCTTTTGTTTTCGGAGTTTCCATCGGTCTATTAGCCGGCATTGCTTTTTTTATTTTTAAGATTGATGATTATTTGAAAAAGTTCAATAAACCGAACATTGATAATATTAAAATTGTAGAACAGGTTGTTCCGGCTCCTTCTCTCGAAAAGAAAGAAATTGCCAGGTCAGAAAAAAAGATAACTATCAACACCAACAATTCACCTAACATTAATTACAATGAAGTAGATGATTTATTGAAGGAAGAAGATATCAATGTTGCCCAGGAAGAGTTATTGTCTGTAAAAAATATAAAGGTGATTGACCTGGATGGCCCGTCAAAAAAAGACACATTAACCGGCCAGCTGGCCGGGGTTACCAGTTCTGATTATCCTAACTTGTTTTTTGTTGAGTTCTGGAAAACCCCATTGAATTCAAAAGGGTACCGCATGACGCGTAACCGTGTGATATTATATGGTTTATCGGATTTTAGCAGTATCACCATTTATAAAGTAGATGACAATTTCTATTTAAAAAATGATGATGTGGTTTATAAAATTTCTTCAGGAACAGAATTTAAACCAATGGAGTTGGTTCATGACACCGATCTGTTAGCAAAAATCAATTAATTTCATATGCAGTTAGAATGCTTCAAATATCAGGGTACAGGTAATGACTTCGTACTCATTGATAACCGTGAGAAAACTATTTCATTAACTGCTGAACAAATCAAATGGCTTTGTGATCGTCGCTTTGGTATTGGTGCGGATGGCCTCATGTTACTGGAGCTGGAGCCTGGTGTTGATTTCAAAATGGTTTATTTTAATAGTGATGGAAACGAAAGCAGCATGTGCGGCAATGGTGGCAGATGTATTACGGCGTTTGCGAAGCGATTGGGGATCATAAATTCAGATGCAAAATTTTTAGCCATCGACGGCATTCATGATTCGAAAATCAATGGAGAATATGTGTCTTTGAAAATGAATGATGTGAGGGAGATTGAAGTAGGGGACGATTATTTTTATTTAAATACGGGGTCCCCTCATTATGTGAAGTTTGTCAGCGATCTTGAAAATGTAGATGTGTTCACGGAAGGACAAAAGATCAGATATAATGAGCGTTTTTCTGCGGAAGGCACCAACGTGAATTTTATTGAGAAGAAAGACAACGAATTATTTGTTCGTACTTATGAGCGAGGCGTTGAGAATGAAACATTATCCTGTGGTACCGGGGTTACAGCTGCCGCTTTAATCGCTGCGTTTAAAGGGCAAAGCACGGATAAGAATAACTGTGTGATTAAAACTCTTGGCGGAAATCTGAATGTAAAATTTGATAAGGTATTGGAGAATACATTTTACAACATCTGGTTGGAAGGTCCGGCTGTATTTGTTTTCAAAACAAGTATTGAAGTTCAGGAAGCTCCTGCATCATTAATTTAATGTCAGTTCGAGTAAGGGTCGTTTCTTTGCGCTGTATCGAGAACTTTAAGGGACTTCTCTATGTTCGACAGCAATCGATCTATTCGAAGTGACGTCTTCATTTAACATTTGAAAATGTTTTGTATATTTAACTATATGCAAAAATTAAGATATCTATATCTTATACTCTTCATTCTTATTTTTAAAATTGGTTTTTCACAAACCAAAACAATTGATTCGTTAAAAAACTTATTGAGTACCTCTTTGCATGATTGCAAGCGCGCGGGTATTTTATACCAGATAGGAAGAGCCTTCCAGGATGAAAGCAAAAACGATCTGGCAATCCGTTTTGGAAAACAAAGCCTGGATCTTTCCGGTAAGCTATCATGCGATTCGATTACAATACGTTGCTATAACCTGTTAGGAATTGCTTTTGACGATAATGGAGATTACCCTAATGCAAAGAAGTTTTTTCAGGCCGGGCTTGAGCTTGCTTTAAAGAAAAATGATGAGGATAATATTTCTATTTTTTATACTAATCTTGGCGAAACCTGCCGTAGTCAGGCCAACTATACGCAGGCGCTCGATTATTTTTTGAAGGCACTGAAAATCGATGAGGATAAGCATGATGAAAAAAGATTAGTCAGCGATTATTTTACACTGGCTTTGTTGTTTGGAAATTTAGATGAAACAAGCCAGGAGAAAAAGTACCTGTTCAAGGCACTGAATCTCTCAAAGAAAATTAATAATAAAAGGGTAGAGGCAAAGTGTTATAATATCTATGCTATATTAATAGGGGAAGAAGGTAAAACGGATTCCGCCTTGTATTACTATAATAAAAGTCTGGTGATCGCCAGGGAAATTGAATTGAAGCACCTTGAAGCAAAAGTGTTATCTAATATAGGTGGAATTTACCGTGAAAAAGAAGATTTTAAAAATGCCATTGCGTATGCCGGTTATTCAGTAAAATTAAATACAGAAATCGGCGACTATAAATTCCTGGCGGCAGATTACATCATGATGGGCTGGTTGTACAGTGATATGGGTGATTTGAGACAATCCGAAACTTATTTTACAAAAGCGTTAAAATTGTCAAGGGGTAAATTTATGGACAGTGAAATTCATTCCTATAAAGGTCTTGCTTTTCTAAAAGCGAAGTCAGGAAATTATAAAGACGCTTATGATTACCACATAAAGTATAAAGCTTTGGAGGACAGTATTTATAATTCTGAGAAAAGTAAGCAACTCGGTGATATCAAAACAAATTTCGAAGTGGAGAAGAAAGAAGCAGAGTTGAAAGCAGAACAAGAGATTTTAAAAGCGGTGGCTAATGAAGAGAAAAAGCAGCAAAGGATTATTATTTTTTCTGTTATCGGTTTTTTATTGATTGTGTTGATGTTCTCCTTCTTTTTATTCAAACGTTATCAGTTGACGAACCAGCAAAAGAAGATCATTGAAATAAAAAGTAAAGAGACCGAGGATCAAAAAATATTAATAGAGGAAAAACAAAAGGAGATTATCGACAGTATAAAATATGCGAAGAGGATTCAGAATGCAATTCTGCCCCAGGAAAAAGAATTAAACGACCGGCTTCCTCAGCATTTTGTTTTGTATCAGCCAAAGGACATTATAGCCGGTGATTTTTACTGGATGCATGCCTTTGATAACAAAGTGTTTATTGCAGCGGCAGACAGTACCGGGCATGGTGTTCCGGGAGCTATCGTGAGTATTGTCTGTAGTAATGCGCTGGACAAAGCTGTGAAGGAATTTGGACTAACGGATACCGGGAAAATTCTGGATAAAACAACCGAATTGGTTTTGGAAACATTTGCCAAGAGTGGTGAAGAAATTAATGACGGCATGGACATTTCACTCTTATGTATTGATAAAACCAATCAAAAAATTAACTGGAGTGGCGCCAATAATCAATTATTGTATACATTCAATAATGAGTTAATCAGTATCAGGCCTAACAAGCAACCTATCGGTAGGAGTGAGAGTCACGTTCCTTTTACATCTCACAAAATCGAGTATAGAGAGGGATGTGTTTTTTATTTAATGACAGATGGTTACCAGGATCAGTTTGGCGGGCCAAATGGTAAGAAATTTAAATTCAAGCAACTCGAATCTTTGATAACTCAAATCTCTCACATGTCTTTACAAGAACAGTCAAAGGAACTTCATGACGCTTTTTTTAGCTGGAAAGGACACCTGGAGCAAGTGGATGATGTGACTATTATTGGAATAAAAATCTAATGTTTTGAAATGAAAGCAGGTATTTTTTTTCTTTTTTCATTATTGACGTTGACGCTTTCTTCCCAAAAGATCAATCGGTTAAATAGACATGGAGAGAGAACGGGAAAATGGATCACCTATATTGACGACGATAAAAAACAGAAATCTTTCGAGGGAAGATTCAGAAATGGCGTTTCTTCAGGCAAATGTTATTTTTATAATAACGATGGTGTATTGGCCCGAAGAGAAATAAACCGTTTCAAAAAAATGAAAACCACTTTCTATTATCCGAATGGGACGGTGAAATTAAAGGGAAATGCGCGCATCGAGAATTTGCCGGAAAAAATTCATTATTATTTTTATGGCAAAATGGAGGTTTTATAATGATAGTGGGCTTTTAGTGAAACACTATTATTATAACAAAGGAGAGTTGGTCAAAACGGAGTATTTGGGTAAAAATAATAAAACAAATGATTCTTTAATAACTGCATTAACTAAGATTGATGAGGAATTTACGGCGCATAATATTGCTTTAGCGGATAGTATAAACACTAATCTCGCGCACGATGTTAAATACAAAACTTTTAAAACTGAGTTGAGATATAGAGATAGTATATCGTTTTCCGCAATCACAACCATTATAGATCGTTATGGGTATCCTTCGTCTAAAATAGCGGGTGATGTATCAGGAGTTCCATTTTACATTTTAGGCTTTGCTCCGGCAGCAATCAAAGAGAAATATGTAAATGAATTAATTTTAGCGGCGGATAGAGGAAATCTTGCATGGTCATCTCTTGCTTTCTTTATCGATAAAATGAAAGTTGCTAAGGGCGAGAAACAGATTTATGGTACACAAGGTAAGTATGATAAAGATTATAATTACACCATGTACCCTGTAATTGACCCTGAGAATCTGGATAAAAGAAGGGCAGGAGTAGGGTTAGAAAATCTGGACGATTAACACTTCAATAAAAACAAAAAACGCCATTAGGATGAACATAACGGCGTTTTTTTAATAGTGCAGATGAATCTTACATCCAACAGGATAAGATGCCGCCCATGATCATCAGGGTAATGATCCAGTAACCGCAATTAATAGCGATGTATTTAAATCCTTTTCTTTCAAACATGGCATTGGTTGCCATTACGGGTGTTATTACAAACAGACCACTTAAAAATCCGTGAAAAGCCCCGTGGCCAAATGTACGGTGTCCCATGCCCACTAAATCCATTACCTTTTTAAAGATAGCTCCTTCAGTTGTAGCAGGGTCTTTTATTTGCTCTTGGTAATCAAAGAATGCAGCGCCAATGTGAAACTGGTGAATAACCATGGATTGTAAGAAAAAAGCCAGTATAAAGCTTAATAAGAAGCTTACTCCGAAAATAACGGCCATATTGGCTCCTTTCATTTTCTCTTCGGTAACGCCTGCTGCATGCATCCAGGCTGTCCCTAATACTTTTGGGTTATACCAGATAAATCCCATGATCATTGGCACTAAGGCCGCTACTAATACTGCTAAAAAATTGATATCCATCATAATGTTTATGTTTTGGTTTACTCAAATTTAGGGCAGGGGAGTGGAGTTTTTAGCTATTTTAGGGTTAAGTAATAACAATGGAGTGTTAGTAAGGGTGTGTTTCATTGATTTTGAAAACACATAGGCACGTAGTATTTTGCAGAGTTACAAGCTATGTTTCTATATAGTTAAAATTGTTCCAGGCATTTGCTTCTCGCACTTCGACTTCGCTCAGTGTGACAGCTCGAAGTGACATTACAGAGCAAGAGATGCTGAACCAAGTTCAGCATGACCAGGGAAATAAAAAATCCCCGGCTACATAGTAACCGGGGATCGTTTAAACTTTTAAAAATTATAATTATTCTGCGTCGTCTGCTTTTGTTTCTGCGGTTCCTTCTGATTTAGCATCAGTAGTTTTTTTAGCACGGCTACGACGAGTAGTTTTAGCTTTTTCAGTTTTAGCTGCTTTACCGTTTGAGTAGATCTCGTTAAAGTCAACTAATTCGATTAATGCCATTTCAGCTGCATCACCTTGTCTGTTACCGGTTTTGATGATACGTGTGTAACCACCGTTTCTTTCAGCAACTTTCACTGATATGTCTTTGAATAACATCGCAACTACTTCTTTACTTTTTAAGTAAGAGAAAACTGTTCTACGGCTATGCGTTGAATCATCTTTACTTCTGTTAATGATTGGCTCAACATAAGTTCTTAACGCTTTAGCTTTAGCTAAAGTTGTGAAAATACGTTTGTGCTCAATTAAAGAACAAGCCATGTTGCTCATTAATGCTTTACGGTGAGAAGCTGTTCTACCTAAATTATTTATTTTATCTCCGTGTCTCATTTTGTTTAATTATTGAATTTGTGAGTTTATGAATTTGTGAATTTCTTTAACTCACTCATCCTTTATTTCACCAATTGTTTTTAGTCCTTATCTAATTTATATTTTACTACGTTCATTCCAAATTGTAACCCTTTTGTTGATACTAAATCTTCGAGCTCAGTTAAAGATTTCTTACCAAAATTACGG
>JAJNBG010000005.1 GCA_021155905.1 Bacteroidota bacterium | reverse complement strand
TAAGTTCTGTTATGTTCTAAACATAATTAATGCCATAATCAAAAGTAACCGATAATGGCAGTTTTGGTAATTTTTCGGCGCCTTTTTTTTAACATTAAACCTGTTAATAACTATACATCTAAATTACTGATAAATTAGGTATTTTCAAAGCCTATTAGCTTTTTTTGGAAAGATAATTCAGTGAAATTTACAATACATATTTACTGACATTATTTCTGATTTTAGTGTGAAAAATATAAGAACTTAAAAAATATAAAAAGAATATGAGCGGAGAGAAAATTATTCCAATTAACATTGAAGAGGAAATGAAAACAGCTTACATCGATTATTCGATGTCAGTTATTGTGTCGCGTGCATTACCTGATGTGAGAGACGGTTTAAAACCGGTTCATCGCAGGGTGTTGTACGGAATGTTAGATTTAGGTGTTTTACATAATCGTCCTTATAAAAAATCTGCCCGTATTGTCGGGGAGGTTTTAGGAAAATACCATCCGCATGGCGATACTTCGGTATATGATACTATGGTTCGTATGGCGCAGGATTGGAGCTTACGATACATGTTGGTTGATGGCCAGGGAAATTACGGTTCTATAGATGGCGATCCGCCTGCGGCGATGCGTTATACGGAAGCGCGTTTACGTAAAATTACGGAAGAGATGTTGAATGATATCGAAAAAGATACCGTTGATTTCCGTCCTAACTTTGACGACTCGTTGACAGAGCCTACCGTTCTTCCTTCAAGGATCCCGAACCTATTAATGAATGGCGCATCCGGAATTGCGGTTGGTATGGCCACGAATATGGCACCTCACAATTTAACTGAAGTAGTGAGTGGAATTTTAGCTTATATTGATGACAATGATATTGACATTGATGGTTTAATGAAATATATCAAAGCTCCTGATTTTCCAACAGGAGGAACCATTTATGGTTACGAAGGTGTAAAAGATGCTTTTCGCACTGGTCGTGGACGTGTAATGATGCGTGCAAAAGCTAGCATTGAACCTGTGAATAACCGCGAGCGTATTATTGTGACAGAAATCCCTTACCAGATCAATAAAGCTGAAATGATCAAACGTCAGTGGGAACTATGCAACGAAAAGAAAATTGAAGGGATCACTGAAATTCGCGACGAGAGTAACCGTGAAGGGATGCGTATCGTTTATGAATTAAGAACTGATGCTATTTCAAATGTAGTTTTAAATAATTTATATAAGTACTCGGCGCTACAAACTTCATTTTCAATTAATAACGTAGTTCTAGTAAAAGGCCGTCCCGAGATGTTGAATCTGAAAGATATGATTCGTCATTTTGTGGATCACAGACATGATGTGGTTGTGCGTCGTACTAAATTTGATTTAGCGCAGGCAGAAAAACGCGCTCATATTTTAGAAGGTTTATTAATAGCTCAGAAAAACATTGAAGAAGTTATCAAGATTATTCGTGAAAGCGAAAGTCCTGATGCTGCGAAAGATGAATTGATCACCCGTTTCTCTTTATCAGAGATCCAGGCGCGTGCGATTCTGGATATGCGTTTAAGAACATTAACCGGACTCGAGGTTGATAAATTAAATGCAGAATACGATGAGTTGATGAAGAGCATTGCTCACTTCAAAGATATTTTAGGAAATGAAACGTTACGCTATAAAATTATCCGTGATGAATTAGTGGAGATCAAAGAGAAATATGGTGATGAACGCCGTACGGATATTGTATACGCAGGAGATGATCTGAAGATTGAAGATATGATTGCCGATGAAGATGTGGTGATTACTATTTCTCATTTGGGTTATATGAAGCGTACAAACCTTGCTGAATACCGTTCGCAGAACAGGGGAGGAAGAGGAAGTAAAGGAACAGCCACCCGCGATGAGGATTTCGTAGAGCACATGTTTATAGCTTCTACTCACAATTATATCTTATTGTTCAGTGAAAAAGGACAATGTTACTGGATTCGTGCCTACGAAGTTCCGGAAGGCGCTAAGAACAGTAAAGGACGCGCTATTCAGAATTTGATCAGCATTGCATCTGATGATAAGATCAAGGCATTCATTAACATCAAAAATTTAAACGACGAAGAATACATTCAGAATAACTACATTATATTATGTACTAAAGATGGTATCATTAAGAAAACTTCAGTAGAGGCTTATTCCCGTCCGCGTGCTAATGGTATCAATGCCATTACCATTCGTGAAGGAGATGTTTTATTAGAAGCTGCTCTGACTAATGGTAATAATGAAATCATGATTGCTACCAAATTAGGAAAGGTTTGTCGTTTCCCTGAAGCAAAAGTTCGTCCGATGGGCCGTAATGCTTCCGGTGTAATCGGTATTGACTTAAATGATGAGGAAGGCGGCAACAATGAAGTGATTGGAATGATCTGTATTGATGACATGCAGGCTAATGTATTGGTAGTTTCAGAAAAAGGATACGGAAAGCGTTCGGATATTGAGGAATACCGTATTACAAACCGTGGCGGTAAAGGTGTAAAAACCATTAACATCACTGAAAAAACTGGTAATCTGGTTGGTATTAAGTCGGTAACGGATGCCAATGATTTAATGATCATTACTAAAAATGGAATTGCCATTCGTATGAACGTTTCTGATTTAAGGGTAATGGGACGCGCAACTCAGGGTGTACGTTTAATTAATATCCAGGATAATGACAGTATCGCTGCGGTAACGAAGGTAGACCATGAAGATGAAGTTGAAGCGTCGGCAGAAGATGCGACTACCGAAACGCCAACCGGTGATGTTGCACCGGGAGAAATTCCACCGAGTGAGAATACTACACCAACGGACGATATCAGTTAATAGCGGATAAATAATATAACACATTAAAATTATATTTGAACAAATAAAAAAAGTATGAACAAAAAAACAATCATCACCGGTGCATTAAGTTTAATAGGCTTAACATCAATTATTGCTCAGCCAACCTTAGTTGAAAAAGTCGAGCAGAAAGCTGACAAAGTGGTTATTCCATATGAAAAATGGAAATTGCCAAATGGTTTAACCATTCTGTTAAATGAAGATCACTCTGATCCGGTAGTTCATGTATTGGTTACCTACAAAGTAGGGTCCGATCGTGAAAGTCTCGGTAAATCAGGTTTTGCGCATTTCTTTGAACACATGATGTTCCAGGGATCTAAACACGTGGCCGATGAAGAACATTTTAAAATGGTTTCTACTGCAGGTGGTAACATGAATGGTAATACTACTGAAGACAGAACGGTTTATTTTGAAACAGTGCCTTCTAATAATTTAGAAATGGCATTGTGGTTAGAAGCTGACCGCATGGGTTTTTTACTGGATTCATTAACAACAAAAAAGTTTGAAAACCAAAGAGATGCCGTAAAAAACGAAAAATCTCAGAATGTTGAAAATCAGCCGTATGCTATGGCGTTTGTGGAGGAAATTCAAAAGGCTTTATATCCTGAAGGACATCCTTACAGCTGGCCGGTTATTGGTTATGTAGATGATTTAAACAGAGCTACACTGGAAGATGTTAAGAATTTCTTTCTGCGTTGGTATGGTCCAAATAATGCGATCCTGACAATTTCCGGTGATTTCAATTCGCCTGAAGCATTAGCTATGATCGATAAGTATTTTGGAGGCATCAAACCTTGTCCGGAAGTTAAAAAAATGCGCGTGGCTCCGGTAACCCTCGCAACTGATAAATATACTGCTTATAAAGACAGGACTTATTTCCCGCTAAATTTAAGGGTATATCCGACTGTCCCTCAATACCACAGAGATGAGCCGGCCCTGGACATCTTAGGAATGATGATGGGAAATGGTAATAACTCTATTTTCTATAAAAATTTCGTAAAAGCTAAGCCTGAAATTGCTGCAGATGCAGGTGTAAATCACCGTTCTAAAGAATTGGCCGGCGAATTTTCAATCCAGATTTTTGCTTACCCTCCGGAGGATTTCAACCTTGAGAAACTTTTTACCGATATTGATAATAAAGTAAAATCAACCATTGAAGAGTTTGGTACATCAGGTATTACAGATGACGCTTTGTTAAGAGCAAAAGCAGAAATTGAAGCCAGCATGTACGGAGTTTTGTCAACCGTTGGTAGTAAAGCAGGTACGATTTCTGAATGGGAAAGATTATTAGGCAAGACCTTTACCGTATCGGATGAAATTGATCGTTATAATAAAGTTACCAAAGATGATATCATCCGTGTATTTAATAAATACATTAAAGGCGCAGGTGCAGCGGTATTAAATACATACCCAATCATGAATCAAAAAGATTCAGTGAAAAGTATCAATCCATATGCGAATATGAAATTTGAAACTCCCGCTGAATACAATGGGTTATCTTATGCTCCAACCGCGGATAAATTTGATCGCGCAGCAAGACCTAAAGCCGGGTCTGCGAAAGCGGTTACTATTCCTGATTATTTTACCTCTAAACTAACCAATGGCATTACTATTATTGGAACAAAAAACACTGAAACTCCTGAAGTGACCATTGTTTTTACAATGGAGGGCGGAAGTTTGGTTTTACCGGCTGACCAGCTTAAAAAGCTTGGTGTGGCTGAATTAACGGCAGCAGTTTTAAATGAGGGTACAAAAAATTACACAACAGAACAGATCAGCGCTGAACTTGAAAAATTAGGAAGCAGCATCAGTTTTTCTGCTAACAAATCTGCAACGACAATTCAAATCAGTTCTTTGAAAAAGAATCTGGATGCTACTTTGAAATTGTTTGAGGAAAAATTATTGAACCCGGGTTTTAATGCTGAAGACTTTAAACTGGCTAAAAAGCAATATAAGGAAAGCGTAAAAAATGATGAGACCAGTGCCAATGTTATGGCGAGCAGAGCATTTAACTTTGCTTTATACGGTAGTACGGTAATGGGGCTTGATCCATCTGTTAAATCAATTGAAAGTGTAGAACTGGCAGATGTGAAAGATTATTATAATAAGTATTATTCTCCGTCAGTTACAAGTGCAGTTGTTGTTGGTGATATTGAAGAAAAAGATATCGCGGCGAAGCTTGCGTTCTTAAATAAATGGCAGGCAAAAGAAGTGAAGATTCAGCCAATTGTTGAGCCTACACCTTCTACTGAACCACAATTCTTTATTTACAATAAATTTGGCGCTCCTTCTTCTGTTATCACCATGGGTTATCCGTCTTTGAAGTTTGATGCAACCGGTGACTATTACAAGAACAGAATTGCTAACTATGTTTTCGGTGGCGCATTTAACAGTCGTTTGAACTTAAATTTACGTGAAGACAAAGGGTATACTTATGGTATCCGTTCCGGATTCAACGGAGGGAAATACACAGGAACATTTGCTATATCTTCCTCTGTGAAACGTCCTGCAACTGCTTTATCTTTAGCTGAGATCATTAAAGAGTTTACTAATTACCAGACTAATGGTATTACAGATAAAGAATTGGAGTTTACTAAAAACTCTTTATTAAATGAAGAAGCTTTGAAGTATGAAGCTCCTTACCAAAAAGCGGCTTTCCTGTCAAATATCGTGAGATATAATCTGGATAAAGGTTTTACGGCTCAGCAAAACCAGATTCTGAAGAACATGACCAAAGATGATGTGAACGCACAAATCAAAAAATATTTTGATTTAAATAAGTTAACAACGGTTGTGGTTGGTGATAAAGCAATGATTGAAGCACAATTGGATAAAGCCTCCAAAGATGCGAAGAACAAAGATGTATTAAATAAAGTTAAATTAAAGAAGATTTCTGTTGATTAATTTATGCAAATGCACAATATTTGCGTCTGTATAATAATCATGCATAAATAACTCACATAAAAAACACCGGATAATAAATTTATCTGGTGTTTTTTTATACCTTAATCCAAAATTTACCTATATGAAAAAAATTATCACCGCTGCGTTTTTATCAATGTCAGCAATAGCATTTAGTCAAAGTAATCAGATTCAGAATGCCATTAATTATTTAAGAAATAAAGAGCTTGATAAGGCTAAAGTTTCTGCAGATGCAGCAACCGTTCATGAAAGCACAATGAATAATCCAAAAGCATGGATGTACCGTGGTAAAGTATATCAGGCCATTTATTTCGATACCTCAAAAGTAGTTAAGGCTTACGATCTCGAGTCTGCTGAAAAATCCCTTGATAGTTACATCAAATGTCTGAAGTTTGATAAAGACGGTGTCTATAAAGATGAAGTAAAAGGTCCTTTGGTTCAGGCGACTGCTGCAGTGAGCAATAAGGCTAATTATTATAAAATGAATAAAGAATTTGATAAAGCATTGTATTGTTATGAATTATTGGAGCAGGCTTTACCGTATGATTTTGATCAGGGAATGAAACGCGCAAACATCACTAAAGAAAAGCTGATGTATAACAAGTTTGATATGTATAAATACGCAGCTAATAAAGAAAAAACGAAAGAATACGCCGATAAGCTGATTGATATTAAATACAAGGAACCGAAAATTTATACGGACATGGTAAAATTGTCGCTTATCGACAGGGACACAACCAAGGCTTTGGACTATATTACTAAAGGCAAGCTTATGTTTGAAGATAATATGGAATTAGTGAACCAGGAAATTAACATCTACCTCGCAAGAAATAAAACCAATGAGCTGAAAACAAAATTGAATGATGCCATTAATCTTGCCCCAGATAACGAAGTGTTACATGCTATTTTAGCAAACCTATACCAGAAAACTAATGAGAATGACAAGGCTGAGGCAGAGTATTTAAAAGCTTTGGAAATTAAATCTGATTATGAAATTGCCAATTATAACTTAGGTGTTATGTATTTTAATACGGGTAATGAGTGGAATGATAAACTAGGGGCTTTGCCTCCAAAAGAAACAGCAAAAGCAAAAGAATACGAAGCGAAGGCGAATGAGTATTTCAGAAAAGCAGTTGCTAATTTCGAAAAATCTTATGAGGTTTCTCCTGATAAAGCCACGAAACAGCAATTAAGGAAATTGTTTTTACGTTTGGGTGAAACAGAAAAAGCGGATAAATACAAATAATAGTACTTTTAAGGTCTTAATAAATTCTTCATGAAACTCTTACAAATTTTAATTTTAGTAGCAATTCCTTTCGCTGTGTTCTCCCAGAAGAATAAAGTTCAGGGCGCGTGGCGGGCGCTGAGTGATTATGAATCAACTTTAACTGATAATCCGGACGTATCTTATCTGTTAAAAGCAAAAGAAAATATTGACTTAGCGGCAAGCAATGAGGAAACAAAAAACCAGGTGAAAACACATGCGTATAGAACCAGAATCTACGTGAGTTTGTTTTCTGAAAGCTTAAAAGCAGAGGAGAAAAAACTGGCGGCTATCATTGCAGATAAAAATGAACGTATGCAAACGGCCTATGGAAATGTTGCGACATCGGAGTTGGAAGAAGCCAATAAAAGTGTTACAAAGATCCAGGAAATAGATCCTAAAAAATTCGAAAAAATTTCTAAAGGTGAAACTGATTCTGAAGAAGACGGAAAATTATTTACATCTATTAGTCAGATCCAGGTTTATCAGGCAAATTTAGCAACCGGCAAATATAAGTTGAAGAAGTTTGATGAGGCTGCTGATTATTTCGAAGCTTTAGCGTTATCAAACACCATGATGACAGGAAAAAAAGATACTTCGAACTTTTATAATGCCAGTGTTTGTGCTCAAAAGGCAAAAAATCCAACCAAAATGTTCGCCTACAATAAAAAAATGATCGATCTGAACATTGCATCCCCCTATAACTATCAAACGATTTATGAGTTAAAAACCTCTCAGAACGACACAGCAACTGCGATGGAATATTTGAAAAAGGGACGTGAGCAATTTCCAGGTGACATTTTTTTAATGAATAAGGAAACGGAGATATTTCTTCAAAAAGGACAACAACAAAAAGCATTAGAGAATTTAAAAACTGCAATTTCCAAGGAACCAAACAATGCCGTTTTGCAATATGTGATTGGAAATGTTTATGATAACCTGGCAAATCCGAAAGGAAAGTCTGGCAAAGATACCACCAAGCCAGCTGAATACGACGAGCTTGTTTTTAAAGCAGCAGAACATTATCAAAAAGCGGTAGATCTGAAACCGGCCAATCAGGAAAGTTATTTTAACACCTTGTACAATTTGGGCGCCTTGTATAATAATTATGGCAATACACTTTATAACAAGGCGATGGAGAAAACAACCATTGCTGAATTGGCGAAAAAGCAAAAAGAGATGGATGCAAAAAGTATGGAGTATTATAGAAAAGCGATTCCCTACTTAGAACAAGCTCTGGCAGTAAAGGCGAACGATCAAACAACAATGTCAGCTTTACGTACATTATACTACAAAACTGGTAATGAAGCAAAAGGGAAAGAAATGAATGATAAGATAAAAGCGTTGAAATAATTAGTTTTTAATTTTGGAAAAACGGGCCGGTAATTAACCGGCCCGTTTCTTTTTACCACTGATAATAATCCCGGATTTAACCAAAAAAATACCTTTTTTAAATCACTTTAATAGTTAAATTTGCTATCCATTTTAATAATAACAGAAACACGAGGAATCGCAAATACAATTAATATGACCCGTACATTTTACACGCTTTGTCTGATTTTTATATCTCTTTTAGGATTTTCCCAACACGCAACTATTAGGGGGTTCGTTTACAATAAGTCCAATGGAGAGCCGGTTGCTTTCTCCAATGTGTTTTTGAAAGGAACTACTTCAGGTGCTTCAACCGATTTGAATGGTTACTTTTCTATTAACAAAGTAAGCGCAGGTGCTTATACGTTGATGGTAACCAATCTGGAATTTGATACTATATCTGAGAATATTGTTGTTAAAGCCGGCGAAATTTTAAATAAAAAATTCTTTGCCGAGAAAGGCGGAATCATCCTGAATTCAGTAGATGTTACTGCTGATCAGATTGAAAAATTGGAAACTCCTAATGTTGCAGTTCAAAAAATTGACCCTGTTGCTATTAATAAATTACCGAGTGTAGGTGAACCGGATTTGGCGCAGTATTTACAGGTATTACCCGGTGTTGTTTTTACAGGTGATCAGGGGGGGCAATTGTATATCAGGGGAGGTTTGCCAATTCAGAATAAAGTGTTGTTAGATGGTATGGTTATTTATAATCCTTTTCACTCTATTGGTCTATTTTCGGTATTTGATAATGATATTATGCGTAATGCCGATGTTTACAGTGCCGGTTTTGGTGCGGAATACGGAGGAAGAACCTCAGCCATTATGGATATTACCACACGTGATGGAAATAAAAAGCATTTATCCGGAAAAGTATCTGCCTCAACCTTTGGAGCTAAATTAACTTTGGAGGGCCCTTTGAAAAAACTAAAAGAAGATGGAAAAGGAAGCTCTTCATTCTTATTATCAGGAAAGACATCTTATCTGCCTCAGACTTCAAAGACTTTATATCCATATGCAAATAAAACGAATGACGATGGTTTACCATTTTATTACACTGATTTGTATGGTAAAGTTTCTTTTAATGGTAATAACGGAAGTAAAGTAAATTTGTTTGGATATAATTTTAATGATAAAGTTATTTATAAAGATCTTGCCAAATTTAACTGGACCTCTTTTGGAGGAGGAAGTAATTTTATTTTGATTCCTCAAAATTCCACATTATTAATCGAGGGAAATTTTGCTTATTCTCAATATAAGATCAATTATGAGGGTTCGGTTCCGGAAGATAAAAAGTCAAGCTCCGTTGGAGGATTTAACGGAGGATTTAATTTCCTGAAGTATTTTGGACGTAACGAATTGAAATATGGATTTGAGTTAGTTGGAACAAATACAAATTACGAATTGCAGAACCCCAACCTGGCAACAATTACCTATGCAAAAAACTCATTGGAATTGGGGGCTCATATGAAATTTCGCTGGTTGGATAAAAAGAAATGGATTGTGTTAGAACCAAGTTTCAGGTTACAATATTATGCGAAATTCGCTCAGGTTTCCCCGGAACCACGTTTGCAGGGTAAAGTGAATTTCACGAAAAAAATTCGTTTCAAATTTGCCGGTGGTTTGTATAGCCAGAGCATCATGAGTGCAAGCTCAGATCGTGATGTGGTGAATTTATTTTATGGCTTTATTAATGGTCCGGAAAATTTGCCTGCAGAGTATAAAGATAAAAATAACAAAACCGTTGCTACGAACGGGGTGATTCAAAAATCACGTCATATTGTTGCCGGTTTCGAGATTGATATTTTGAAAAACCTTGAAATTCAAATTGAAGGGTACCAGAAATATTTTACGCAAATGGCAAGTGTAAACAGGGATAAATTGTTTGATGATACACCTGAGAATGCTGATAAACTGGATGCTCAGAAAAAAGATTTTATTATGGAACAGGGTGATGTGAAAGGTCTTGATTTTACTGCAAAATTTGAGAAAAAGCGCCTTTATTTCTGGGCAGTCTATTCTTTGACTTTCAACAAACGATACACGGGTAATACTGCGAGTGGTGATGTATATGAATATGCACCGGTATACGACAGAAGACATAATGTTAACCTGGTTGGAACTTATTCTTTTGGTAAAAAACGTAATCTTGATCTGAGCATTCGCTGGAACTATGGTTCAGGTTTCCCTTTCACGCCAACACAAGGTTATTACCCTCAGGTAGATTTTAATAATAATTTTAATTACGATTATACGACTTCCAACGCAAACCTTGGGTATGTGCCGGGTGACTACAATTCCCGCCGTTTACCGGATTATCACCGCATGGATGTTAGTTTAAAATGGACCTATAATGTCACTGAAAAAACAAAACTTGAAATTAATATTGGCGCAACTAATGTCTATAACCGCGAGAATATTTTCTATTATGACCGCGTGAAGAATAAGCGTGTAAACCAGTTGCCGATTTTACCAAACGTTAATATTAGCTTTAAATTCTAAAAAGTATTACTTCCAAATGGCTTTCAAAATTTATACGAAAACAGGCGATAAGGGTCAGACTTCTTTAATAGGTGGTACAAGAATCCCTAAGTTTGATATTCGTATTGAAGCCTATGGAACAGTAGATGAACTGAATTCTAATATCGGTTTGATCAGGGATCAGACAATAGACGAGCATTCCAAAACTATTTTAATTGAGATCCAGGATCGGTTATTTACAATCGGTTCGCTGTTAGCGGCTGATCCTGAAAAAAATAAAATGGTGCTGCCGCAGATCTCTGAGAAAGATATTGAATTACTGGAGAAAGAGATAGATGCCATGAACGAGCATCTCCCTGAAATGAAACATTTTGTTTTGCCTGGCGGACACAGTACGATTTCCTTTTGCCATGTAGCAAGATGTGTTTGCCGTCGTGCGGAGCGTTGTGTATTGAGGTTAAATGAACAGCATCCTCTGGACGAATTGATATATAAATACCTGAACCGTTTGTCTGATTATTTATTCGTTCTTTCCCGCAAATTTACACAGGATTTAAAAGCGGTGGAAACACCGTGGATGCCACGACTTTAAATGTTAACTTCTCAGGAAATAACAAATACGATGATGGCTAAGGATTACTTTAGTCAGTGGTTGGGAATTGAAGTTTTAGAAATAAGAGAGGGAGCCTGCAAGTTAAAAATGACCGTGAGGGCAGAGATGTTAAACGGCTTCGGGATTGCACACGGTGGAATTACCTATTCTTTTGCAGACAGTGCCCTGGCTTTTGCTTCCAATTCTCATGGAAGGAAGGCAGTTTCCATTGAAACATCCATTTCCCACACAGAATCCTTACATGAAAATGACGTAATTATTGCCGAGGCCATCGAAGAAAAATGTTCCAATAAAATATCGATTTATACAATAAAAATTACCAGGCCAGCTGATAAATCGGTGGTTGCATTATTTAAGGGTACGGTGTACCGCACTTCCCAAAATTGGTTAATTTCTTAACCGGATTAAACCTTAGTACATTTTTTGAGTCTTATTTCAGGAATCTCTAAAAAAAATCATTATGTATACATTAAGAAATGTTCTCCTTGTAACGATAGTTTTACTTGGAACAATAAGCAGCGGTTTTGCACAAAAAGGAAGAGGACATGGACATGGCCATCCTCATGAGACAAAAAGAACGAAAATGGTGGTTAAACAAAAAAACGTCCGTCACAACCAACGGGTTTTTGTGAGAAGCCCTTATCGCCCGGCAAAAATTGTTGTATTTCATCCGCACTGGAGACCAAATTACGGATACCACCGTCGCTGGGTGTATTTTCCACGTTATAATTTTTACTGGGATAACTGGAGACAGGGCTATTATTATATGAACGGACCGGTTTGGGTTTTTAATGCAACGCCTCCGCCAGTGATTGTCAACGTGAATCTGGAGAAAGAAGCCAATTACGAATTGAAAGAAAACGAGGATGACATCGATGATGTTTACAAAACGAATGAGGATCACCAAAAGGAATTTAAAAAGGAGAACGATAAATAGTTAATAATCAATGTTTTATCATCGTATTGGGATTGTAAAATTTATTTTGATGGTAAACAGGAATGTTCTATATTTGCACTCCACTTTTTAGCCTCTGGTTGCACGGTGCAGCGAATGCCAAAAATGACAAATACTTTAAATAAGAAACAATGAGTTTATTATTAGATTACGTAAAAAAACAATTAGCAGCAGAAGTTGCGCATCCAAAATTTAAAGCTGGTGATACAGTTACTGTTCACTACAAAATTAAAGAGGGTGAAAAAGAGCGTATCCAGCAGTTTTCTGGTGTTGTTATTCAACGCAAAAACGAGCCGGCAACTGCGTCTTTCACAGTTCGTAAAATTTCCAATGGTGTAGGAGTAGAGCGTATTTTCCCTGTATCTTCTCCATTCATTGATAAAATAGAATTAAATAAAACAGGTATCGTTCGCAGAGCGAAAATCTACTATATCCGTACACGTACAGGTAAAGCAGCTCGTATCCGTGAAAAGATCCAAAGAAACGCTGATAAAGCATAATCTTTTCAATATATTAAAAAAAGCCTCTCAGAATTCTGAGAGGCTTTTTTTATGATAAATTTTTATAATGGTAGTCATTCTGAACTTGTTTCAGAATCCCGGTCCTTAAAAAAAAGATGTTGAAATAATTCAACATGACCGAAGAGACGATCTACTTTTTAAATAATATTCACTTCCCTCTCTAACTCAATACCAAATTTGTCTTTCACTGTTTGTAAAACATGGGTAGAGAGATCATAGATTTCATTTCCGGAGGCATTTCCGTAATTGACCAACACGAGCGCCTGCAACTTATGTACTCCGGCATCTCCTTTCCTGTAACCTTTAAGGCCACTTTGTTCGATAAGCCAGCCTGCCGCTAATTTGTAGTTAGAATTATCCAGAGGATAGGCTACAAGATTTGGAAAATTTATTTTAAGTCTGTTATAAACTTCAGAAGAGACTTCAGGGTTCTTAAAAAAACTGCCCGCGTTACCAATTTCTTTCGGATTAGGTAACTTACTGCTTCGTATGTTAATCACCGCTTGGGAAATGACTTTAATGCTTAACTCTGAGATCTTCATGGCATCGAGTTCCTGTTTGATAGCACCATATTCAACATGAAAAACAGGAGTCTTTGATAGTTTAAAAGTAACAGAGGTAATGATAAATTGATTTTTGAAACGGTGTTTAAACACACTTTCTCTATATCCAAATTCGCATTCTGTTTTTGAAAATGTTTTTAGTTCACCTGTTACTGCATGAACTGCTTCTAATTCGTAAAATGTATCTTTTATTTCCACGCCATAGGCACCGATATTCTGCATCGGGCTGGCACCTGTACAACCCGGTATGAGAGAGAGATTTTCCAATCCGCCATAATTCCTGTCGATACACCACATCACAAATTTATGCCATACCTCACCGGCAGCGCATTTCACTAAAACGTGATCTTCTGTTTCCTTTATAACCTCTATTCCTTCAATGTCGTTTTTAATCACGAAGGCACCCACATTTTTAGTTAAAAGCATATTGCTTCCTCCGCCTAAAATCAAACGCGCATTATTTTGGTAAGTAGCGTCACGTAATAATTCCTGAATGTTTTGGACAGACCGAATTGACGTGAAATATTTAGCAAAGGCTTCAATGCCAAACGTATTATAAGGCTTTAAAGAAATGTTGGAGGAAATAATCATAGCTTAAAATTAAAAAAAGCCTCACTAGGAGGCTTTATTATTTTTAGTACTTTTTAAGAGAGAATTGTTTGCAATTTCAGGTTTAACAAAACTCGTCGTAAACCATTTTCAAATGTTCGGAAATCATTGCTGCGCTTCTTCCTTCAATATTATGACGCTCCACAAAATGAACTAACTCACCATTTTTAAATAAGGCGATAGCTGGTGAAGAAGGCGGGTAGGGTGCAAAATGCTGACGAGCCTGATTAACAGCGTCTCCGTCAAATCCTGCAAATACAGTAGTTAATTTCGAAGGTTTTTTGCCATTCTCCAGGCTTAATTTAACGCCCGGGCGGCAAGCACCTGCAGCGCAACCGCATACAGAGTTCACAACCATTAAAACGGTTCCTTCATTTTTTAAAGCGTTTTCAACGCTATCCGGAGTTCTTAAATCTTCAAATCCTACAGCAGTTAATTCTGCTTTCATTGGGGTAACTAATGCTTCTGGGTACATATCTTTTTGATTTATGTGATTAATTTAATAGTGTACAAAGATAAGTATCATTTGTTAAAATCAACTATTAAAATATCCTAAATAAAAAAGAGCTTTCGGAAGGAAAGCTCTAAGTTGGTTTTGTTAGTTGTGTGTGAATTTATGATATGATTCACTGGCCATCAGGGATTTTACTTTTTTATTCACCTGTAAAATCGCCACAGGGTAATCGTATAAATCTTTTTTTAACGTAGTAGTATTTGGTGTTAATTCGATTTGTAGCTCAAAAGGATCTTCAGCCAGCTCCATTAATCCTGTGGGAATTTTGGTATTCACAATCACCAGTTTGTCCGGATAATTGGCCTTTTTAAATACCACAGAGTAAAGGGTATTGCTTTCCAGTGAAAGCGTAACTGCCTTGGTTTTTTTATTATAAATGGAATCTTTTAACTGACCGTCAGAGTATACCACTATTGAATAGTCATCGGTTGCTTTATCTTCGATCAATGCAGACGCATTGATTTCAACTGTATTTACCTGGGATTTAAGGCAAAATGATGAGATTAAAAGAACGCCAACCGGAAGTAATTTTTGAAAAATTGTTTTCATATTGTTTAATCGACTTAAATTAAATGTGTTTTTAAAAATAAATGTCAACAGAGGGTTATACGGAGAAGGGAAACAAAAAGTTTCAAAAATTCTACAGAAATTAAATTGAAGGCCTAAAACTTCAGCCTTGCCTGGAGTTTCAATTCAGTTTTATGTTCAGATTGGATCTCATTTAGGCTGCCCTCAGATTGAATGGCCTGGTTATCATAAATGGTGGAAGCCACCCTGACCCATATTTCCAGGTTACGGGTGATATCCCAGTTCACGATAAAATATGCACGCTGTCCTTTATTATATAGCGCGGGAACAGAGTAGGAGTAGAGAACATCATTTTCGTAGGCATAAACCCGGCTGTTAAAGCTTTTCGTGTCAAACACTGCATAACGAAGCGTGAATGTAAAGGGGAATTTCATCTTCTTGTATATCAAATCCTGAACAAAGGCCACACCATCTTCATCCGGTTCTGAGCTTCTGTCAATGTGCGTATACTCAATACGGGATTTGAATTTGATATCCGGAGTAATCTGGGCCGATAAATTATAACGGTAGTTATATTGTACATATGGTTCCAGGTAATCATAAAAATTGTATTCTGTGCTGTTCACGAATTTGGTGCGGTGCCTGAACCTGAAATACATGTCAATTTTTTTGGTGGGTGTATAATTCAATTGGGTGAAAATATCCCTTCCTGATGATGGGGCGCTGGCAGTGGATTTTAACCATGAGAATTTGTACTGATCCATATAAATGGAAAGTGTCAGGCTTTTGAAAAGTTTCGCTTCCATGCCCAGGTAAATGCTTTTTTCATTTTGTGGCAGCGTGTTTTCTGATACCGCATTTCCAAAAAGGTTCTGGAAGTTCTTATCAAAATTACGATAATGCGCCGCAAAGGTTAATTTTGGGTCAAGGGCAACAATCAAGCCCTGGCAGAAAGCTTTTCCGCCACTGGAGCTCACGGAATATTCTCCAAACAAATTGGCATTTTTGAATACATAATTATAATCAAGCCCGCCTACGAAATTACTTTTGCCCTGGTAGTCAAATTTATTGTAAATGCTAGGAGATTTGATTAATTCGGCACTCAGGTTCATATTTTGTCCGGTCACAGCTACATGCAGATTACGCTTATTGTAGGCAAGATTCCCGCCTAGCACGGTTTGATTAATAATACCTTTATCCTGCATCAACGAATTTGTATTGTGTATTCCGCTGATTTCCAAACTGCTGATTCCAACAACATCAATTTCTCCACTCTCTGAAGTATCGGCGATGGTTGCATTCGCATCCAGTTTTTTGAAAGAAGCCAATCCTGTCAATTCAAAATCTTTAATTCTGAACGTTCCTGCTGCTCCACGGAAAAAACGGTTCTCGTCAAAACTCCGGTAGGGTTTTATACCTGTCGCGCTTCGTTTGATACTCATGGAAGATGCTGATTTCCCAAAACCAAATCCCTGCCATAAGGTTAAGCCCTGTCCAAACGTAGCCTGGTAGTCACCAACGACTAGTGTTTTAATGAATTTAATATTACGCACAGCTATATGGCCACTGTAAAAATCAAAACCCTTAATCTGTCTGTATTCGGCACGTTTTTGCCCCGTTCCGTCATTTAAAGGTATGCTGTCTATTTTTGAGCCTCCAATGTGAAATTCTTCACCGGCATCTTTTTCACCGGCCAGTACAAATGATACATTATTATTATACTGAAAAGAGTATCGAGCAAAAATCCGGTTCGGGCTTCCTAAATAATAAGAATTTGGTTTAATGTTTTTAATACTATCAGATACGTTATAACCTGCCTGCGGTTCCAGGATTCTTTGAAAACGGGTCACAAATTCATGTTTCCCATCTTTGAACATTTCTTTAGTACTAAAAAACGCCGAGTTGAAATTATCACTCACATACACAAAGGGCGTTATTTTTTTGATGGTATTCAGGTCGAAGCCATCAATGCTCTGAAGCTCATAAATACTAATCAGGTAACCATTCTTCTCGCGATGCTTAAGAAGGTTATTGATCTGAATATCAGTAAGTATGAGTAAGTCAGTTAACTCTTCTCTTCTTGCTCTGTTAAGATTTAACGGATGGTTTTTATAATACGTCCATGCCTCGGTAAGATTTGTGAGATCACCATCTTCCGATTGCATTTGTTCAGACAATAATTCAATGTTCTGATTGATCTGTTCATCTACCTGCTCATTACTCTTGTTATTAATCGTATCATTCTGTGCATGGGAAACAAATGTCCCAAGGCCCATGAACAAAGCGCTGATTATGTAATGCCTGGTTTTGATAACTACAATTTTTCGGTTTCTTCAGTGGTTTCCGTCTTTTTCGATCTGTCTTTCCCGAACGAATAACTCAGTCCAATCTGAGGAGACATACCTAACACACTATGATAGGAGGAGCTCAGGTCTATTTTTAATCCCTTATAATCCATTCCTACTCCAAACGCTGCCTGTGCAGGATATGAGGAACCACCGACACGAATGTAAATCAAAGAAGAGGGTTTGTATTCGATACCGCCTTTGATATTGATTTTTTGTGCGGATGTTTTTTCAGCTTCGCCAACTATAAAAACTTTCGGCGAAAAAATATACTGCGCTCCGAATTTAAAAATGGTAGGAATTCTTTCATTATTGTAATCGGTAATCTTTGCCCTGACCGGATTATATACATGCGTTGAAACTACCACCTGTGGAAGCAATTTGGCGGTGAGGCCAATTGAGCCGGTGAAGGCGTGAGCTTGTCCATAGATGTCGGCTATTTTAGTAGACAAGTAATCAAAACCAATCCCGGCAGATATGTTGTCGTTTAGCTTCATCCCGTAACTTAAGGTCGTTTGAGATTCTCTGTATAGTTGATAACCCATAGTAGAATAACAAATACCAAACGTTCCTTTTTTTACAGGCATGGCAGCTGCAAAACCGGTTTGACTCAGTTCTTTCACAAAAAAACGGTTCTCATAAAAAGCACCTGCTTCGCCTTTTCTTACAAAGCCTAAACTTCCCTGGTTGTTTCTTACACTCCACACATCATAGATAGTTGAAGAGGCATGGCCAAGAGCGGCTGAGCGCGGGCCTATCGGACCATCACCATTGGAAGACAGCAGGCAGGCAGGTAAAAGAATAAGAAAAAGTAGACAGTGCTTCATTTTACCAAATATAAATTAAATTACGGTAGCTTTTTATGATAAATCCATTTTTAACTCAAAAAATAATAAACATCCTGAGTGGGATTTTACCTATATGGTAAACTCAAAAACTATAAAATCATGTAAGCTCCTTTGCTTATTAAAATTATGTGCAATTAAATAAAACTTCTATATTTGAACATATACCGAAAAGTTATTTATGAGGAAAACAGGTTTATTTTTTGTTTTAATTATCATATCGCAAATTGTTCAGGCTCAAACTAATAAAGCTTTGTACCGTGAAAAATTTACAGAGGGTAATTACCTCATGTTAGAACAAAATTATGTACTGGCTTTAAAACATTTTAAGGAAGCTTACGAAATCGATTCTTCTTCTGCCAATATCAATTATAAATTGGGACTTTGTTATTTGCAATCTCCATCCGAAAAACACAAAGCTGTTTATCATCTAGAAAAAGCGGTTCAAAACGTGACCCATAATTATTCTCCGGAAGACGTTACCGAAAAAAAAGCTTCGGATTTTGCTTATTATTCATTGGGAGAGGCTTACCGGTTGAACTATAATTTCATTGCCTCCTTTGTTTACTTTCAAAAGTTTAAAGACCTGGTTGGCGGAAGGAATGCTGAATTGACGGCTGACTTAGACAGACAGTTACAAAAAAATACCAACGCCCAGGAGTTCACCAAAGACACCGCCAAAGTGAGGATTGTTAATTTAGGCGACAGTATTAATTCTCCTTACCCGGATTATACACCCGTTGTTTCAGCAGACGAATCTACCTTGATTTTTACATCAAGGCGTCCGGGTAGTACCGGCGGCGAAAAAACAGATGCTGACCAGTACATGGAAGACATTTATGTATGTTATAAAAGAAGAGACGGCAGTTGGACGCAGGCCAGGCCTATTGGAACAACGATTAACACTATTGGTAATGAAGCCAATATTGGTTTGTCGCCGGACGGTACCCAACTGTTTGTATATAAGGACGCGAATGGCGGGGATATTTATTATAGCCGCTTAGAAGGAGAGACCTGGAGTCCTCTATTGCCTTATGGGCCCAACGTCAATTCTCCCGATTGGGAAACGCACGCTTCCATTTCTGTGGACGGGAACACATTGTATTTTGTGAGTAATCGTAAAGAAGGTGGTTATGGCGGACGTGATATCTGGCGTTGCGTGAAGTTACCAAATGGCGTATGGAGCCTGGCAACAAATTTAGGACCAACCATTAACACGGCCGAAGATGAAGACGCACCCTTTATGCATCCGGATGGAGTGACGATGTTCTTTAGTTCAAAGGGCCACAAAAATATGGGTGGCTTTGATGTTTTTAAAACCACGAGGAATGACGAAGGAAAATGGAGCGAGCCTGAAAATTTAAGGGCACCGATTAATACTCCGGATGATGACATATTTTATGTACAGTCTGCGGATGGGAAAAGGGGATATGTGTCTTCTGCCAGAAAGGGAAGTATGGGTGAAAAAGACATTTACCGTATTGATTTTGAAAGAGCCATTGCTGAGCCTCTGACTTTATTAAAAGGTATATTGACTTTTAACGGAACTAACAAGCAACCTGCCAATGCCAGGATAACGGTGATGGATGAAGAAGGCATGGTGGTGCAGGACATTCGTCCGAATGAAAAAACGGGAAAATACATCATGATTCTGGCGCCCGGTGTGAAAGGAAAAACCTATACCGTTAATTTTGAGGCCGAAAGTTACCAGCCAATTTCTATCTCATTGGTGATTCCGCCAAACTCTTCTTACCAGGAAATTGAGAAGGAATTTATTCTCCAGATGATCAACCTTGAAACCAAAACATTGGGTACAATGGGTGTGAAAGGAGTGGTGAGGAACAAAGAAGGCAAGTCCATCCCGGGAGCAGAAATTATTGTGAAAGATAACTTAACGGGAAAATTGCTGGAAACCTTTTATACTACCATTGATTCAGGTTCCTATTATTTTGTGGTGAACCGCGGACAGAATTACAACATTTCCTATGAAGCAAAAGGCTATTTGTTCCACTCCGAAAATATTAACGTACCCAAAGTGGCGGAATACTCGGTGATGCAAAAAGATGTGGTCCTGAATAGGGTGGAAGTGGGTTCTAAAATTGTATTGAACAATATTTTCTTTGATTCCAACAAATCTATCCTGAGAAAAGAATCGAGGGTAGAGATTGATAAGCTGGTGGAGTTGATGAAGCAATATCCGGAACTGGTAGTCGAAGTATCCGGACACACGGACAATAAAGGAAACGATGCCGCTAACATGACCTTATCACAGGCACGTTCGCAGGCTGTTGTAAATGCCCTCATTAAGAAAGGCATTAAAAAGGAGAAGCTTATAGCCAAAGGTTATGGGGAAACGGCACCTGTAGCCCCTAATGCTTTATCAAACGGCAAGCCTGATTTGAAGGGGATGCAATTGAACCGCAGGGTGGAGATGAAGATTGTGAAGTAATGGCCGATTTGTTCTCAACGTTAAATTCAGCGAACTTTTTATAAAGGGCGGATGACTCCGCTTTTCATTTTGACGGTATTTTAATGAAACGTCATTAATTCGCCATGGATTTGAATTAATTTTTATGGAATTTTGGTTCCTTATCAGTGGGTTTTAATTAATCATCATCCGATGATGATTAATAATAAATGAATAAAAAGTACTCTTGAACTAATTTCAATTAGTCAAAACAGTATTCCGTTTAATCAAAATTGTATTTGGATCAATCAAAATTGAGCCGGGATTCATCATCCACTTCCTTTAATGAATGCTAAGTTACATTTACTTAATCAGCCTCCCTTTTTGATTGTTTCGCATACAGGTTTGATTACTGCCCCTTCTCTTTAAAGAACTCATTAAACGAAATTGATTAAATTTGATGTAAAATAGAAAGGACAAAATCACCCAAAATGCAATATAGAGTTGTTTTGATGTGATAAAATTAGGTCCTATAAGTAGGTTAGTGGTCATTGTATGAGCTACTAAACAATAAGTAATTGAATATGACACCAAGACAAATATTAGAAAAATGGTTAGACGCATTTAATAAAGCAGACGCCGAAACGATTTCAAATCTATATGCAGAAAATGCGACAAACCATCAAGTTGCTAATGAGCCTATAATTGGTAAAGAGGCGATAAGACAAATGTTCTCGACAGAATTTGCAAACGCAGAAATGATTTGTATTCCCGAAAATATATTTGAGGACGGTGATTGGGCCATTCTAGAATGGAAGGACCCAAAAGGGCTTCGTGGTTGTGGCTTCTTCAATATAAAGGATGATAAAATTATTTCCCAACGCGGCTATTGGAACAAGCTTTCCTTTCACAAACTTCATAACATACCATTATAGAGGAGACAAAGAAAGGGTATGAAAACATGCTGCGTCATTATGAAAAATTCAGTATCTTTTATAAGGTGGGTGGTATTGTTATCCTGACTTATGGAATTATGACATTATTGCTTGAGTTTAAAGCCATTTTATAAATGCAAATTAAAAACAATTATGAACCAACAGGAACAGGAAGACGAAATGTACAGAGATCCGGATAACTGGAAGTTAGGGATCTTTTATTTCTGTCCACAGGACAGTCGGTTATTTGTTCCTAAAAAGATTTCCTTGTTTGGGATCACCCCAAATTTTGCTAATCCTAAAGCATATCTGATCATCTTTGCTTTTATTGCAATTATGGTTTTTGCTTCAAAATAGGAGCAGGGTTGGTGATAACACCAAAAATGGCGATAAACTTACTTAAACAAATCCTGTATATCAATCCCATGGCTGTACTGATTTAACCGCCTTTCTTCAGGTTCCAGGATGGCAATGTCTTCTATTTCATTACTGTGGATATTGTAAAAAACTTCCACAAAAGTATCTTCCACAATAAACAATTTAATCAGGAATGAATACTCTTTAATGGAAGCGATGAAATCGCCTTCGCCAAAAACAATGGCGGCTTTTCCGTGCAAACTCAGTTTAGAAAATTCTTTAAGATCCATACAGCAAAATTAGGCTAAAGAACAATAGGTGACTGCTACAATTTGTAGCATCATGGATGGTTTCAAAAGAATTAAGTTCCAATCCAAAATATCAGTGAAACATGACATGCGAAATGTATAACTAATAGTGCCCTGTTTTTTGATACATGTAAGCCCGTGTACATGCTTTGTGTCTAATTTCATTAAACGATTTTACCATTAAATGTTTACTTATCTTTTAAATATCAACCTATGTGTTTTTCAGCCGGAGCAAGTTTTGGAGCCAGTGCTATACTTGCAGTTGCCGGTGTCGCTTCCCTTAAAAAAGTACATACGCGGACTCAAATTCCTTTTGCCGCCATCCCCCTTATTTTTTCTATCCAGCAATTCTGCGAAGGGTTTGTGTGGATTGCACTAAAAAATAATGCAGACTGGCAGCAAACTCCCATCATTCTTTTTCTGCTTTTTGCCCAGGTTGTCTGGCCGTTCTGGGTGCCCTTCTCCATTTTTTTACTGGAAACAAGTAAGTGGCGTAAAATTCTCCTGGCTGTTTTATTATTTATGGGAACACTGCTATCGCTTTATTTATCCTACTGTTTTTTATCGTATCATTTTTCAGCGCATATTCAAACCTATCATATCCGTTATGAACTGAGTTTTCCGCATGAGTTTGTGCCGTTCCTGGCTTTGTTTTATTTCCTACCCACCATTGTTTCGCCTTTTGTCTCCAGTGTCAGAAAAATGTCCTTTGTCGGAACCTCTATTCTTGTTTCGTTTCTGATCACGAAGTTATTTTTTGACGATTACGTCATCTCCGTCTGGTGCTTCTTTGCAGCACTCGTAAGTGTGGTCGTGTTTTTAGTAATGAAAGATATGGAGTTAAAAAGGAAGCTCCGGGAAATTTTAATGGTATAATTTGTTTTTTGTAGACGCTACCTTAAAATGGTGACAGAACCATTATACAATTTATCCTTACCATCATTGAGGATGTAAAAATACGTACCGGTAGGCAGGATATTTCCAAGGTGGGTTCCGTTCCAGGTATTATCATAATTGGTTGCACTATAAATCATCTTCCCGTAACGGTTATAGATTTTTAAATTATTATCCGGGTATTTTTCAAGATTCCCGATGTAGAAAAAATCATTATCTCCGTCGTTGTTAGGGGTGAAGGCCGAATAAAAATGCAAAACCTCACCATGAATAACGTTAACCCTTACATCATCACTTGCCCCGCAACCATGTTGATCCGTACAGTAGAGTGTGTACACAGTCGTGTTAATGGGCCAGACATCCGGAGTGGCTGACGACGGATACTTGATTTTGTAATCCGGCTGCCACCAGTAAGTGATACCTCCTGAACCATGCAGGGTAATTGTTGCGCCTTCGTCTATTGTTGTATCTGTACCGGCATTTACATCCGGCGGACCAAAAGCAGTAACGGTGACCATGGTAACATTGTCTGGGCAATATGCGTCAGACACAGTAAGCGTGTAAATTGTTGTAACAGATGGAGTGGCTATAGGTTTAGCGGCACCCGGACTGCTGAGGCCGGTGACCGGTAACCATTTAAATGTATGAGCGCTGTTAACATTGTTGGGAGCGCCAATACGCACGCCATTGCCCTGACCAAAACAATAACCCGTATCAATACCTGCATTAAATGTGTGAATCTTGTCAAGCGTTATTACTACCGTATTGGAAACAATGTTAGTGTCCTTGTCAGAAACCGTAAGGGTATAGGTAATGGTCCCGTTAAATCCTGAAACCACCGGATTAGCAACTGTGGTGGAACTTAAAAAAGTAGAAGGCTGCCAGGAATATTTATAAGGTGGTGTTCCTCCTGTGGCACTAGGCGTTCCTCCAATAGTTAAACTGCCGTTATAACAGCCAACCTGATCAGGGCCTGCATTAGCGATTAACTGTGCAAAACCTGTTCCGGCTAAACAACTGAAACAGAAGATATAGAGTATAACCCTTAACATTCAGACAAATGTAAAAAAAGAAATGAAATATCACCGAAATAAGAGGTGTAAAGATCACAGGCGGGATTATTGCAAGCGGTCGTTTTTACCTTTTTACCAGATCTCGAAATTGTTATAGATCATGATCTTGCCCCATTTTTCCTTTCCAAACTGTTTAGCAATCTGTTCCTTTAATTCAGAGGTCTTGTATATTTTTTGTTTGGTTTTTTTAGGGGTTAATGCAATGAGGTCCGGTTTTACAATTTCTACAGATTTTGCAAAATAAATAATACCACCATCTTCGGTAGCTAATCCTAAAATGGCACCGGGTAAACCAACAAAGCTCTCGGGTCCGATGGAGGGCATGACCTCAGCGCAAAACCAGGCATAAATCCTTGTGGTATCATTGGCTTGCCAGATAGCCTTGCGGCACTGGTAGCCACATATATTTCGCTTACTATCGGTGATTTTCCACTTGAATGTACGGATGGTATCCGCCATTAAAAAGGATTCTCCCCAGATCTTTTTTTCGGTTAAACGTTTATTGGCTATGTGGTTCTGGTATACTACGTTTTTAGTGGTGGCCCAGCTCATGCGTTCCACCAGGTCACTTTCCTGGGGTTTAAAAACAGACAAAGAATCATTAAAATACAATTCAAAAATATCGATCTTGTTTTTATCTTCTTCCTTCAGCCATTCTTTTACATCACCGTTATTTTTGAATTTCTTGTAAAGGTTGGTTTTACGCTCATAGGTAATTTTTCCATAAGTAATCTGTGAAGACAGAACCTGCGGCAATATCCATAAACATAATAAAATCGGTAACAGGCGCTTAATCATCTTCCTCCTCCTTTGCTTTATTGCTGTTAAATTTAATGGTGGCTTTCAATAAGAAATACCGGGAAATAATATTAGTTTTAATATCAGTCACTACATTGCTGCTGATATCACGGTCTACACTGATATTCTGGTTGAGCATATCATATGCATAGGCTCCAAGGATAAAATTCTCTTTTTTACCGAAGCTCTTTGTAAGAGAAGCGTTCCATACCAGATAATTGATGTTGTAGCCGTTACTCCGGTTGTTATTGATGGTATAATTAGCATCTGTAGCTATGGCAAATTTTAAAGGTAATTTCGCATTGATAAATCCATTGATGGACTGTGATGAATAAGGTTTGTTACTTGAATTATTAAGGGTTGAGGAAGAGGCATTGTAGGAATAAGACCCATTGATGCCTGCTTCAAAATCATCAATTTCAACATGAATATTAAGATTAACAGAACTTCTCAGATCCTTGGTAGTATTTTCCAAACCATTAATGAGAATTTTATTGCTTGCATAGGAGGCATTTAAATTTGGACCGATCTCCAGCTTTTTAGAAAAGAAAGGCATACTTGTACCGATGTAACCATTCATATTGTAATTTCCGTTCACATTGATCGCCTGCGAAACAGTTCTTCCAATACTGTCATAATAAGTGGCGGTTGACATGTCATTATCAGTATACATATATGTCATTCCCAGCCAGGTATATTTTCCGCTGATCGATTTCCAGGAATTAAAATTCAGGTCCACCTGGTGAGTAAAGGTTGGCAAGAGGTTTGGGTTCCCGATGTTGATAAAGTTAGGATTCGTATTATCCCGTACCGGCTGCAATTGGCTAATGGTTGGGTTGGTAGAGCTGGTTCTGTAGTTAATATTTATTGCCTTATTTTCCGAGAATTTGTAACGCATGGTAGAGAAGGGGAGTATGTTATTGAAGTTCTGCGTCACATGTTGTTCCTTAAAAATATTATTGTTGTTCACGTATACATTGCGTGCTTTGGTACCGATCGTGAAACGTACTTTTTTCACTTCATAAATAAACTTAATACCGGCCCGGTTGATCTGTTTGATATTCACAAAATTATTGGTGAGAGAAGAATCTAATTGGTTGTATTCTCCTCCAATATTATTCAGGGCTGTTTTATCCTGCTTGCTATTGTAGTACATGTAATCGTAGGATGCTTCGATCTTTATTTTTTTGGTGATTGGTTCAAGGAATGAAGCTCCAACAAAATGGCTTTGATTAGAGTTAAAGCCTGTTTTCTTTTGATTGACGGTATTAAAGGAGTCACTCGTATCTGCATAAAAATAGTTATCTGTTTTTAAGATTCCATTGCTATTGGATTCTGAAAATGAATTGTTGTAGGTTAAAGTAAGTAACCGGTCCTTTTTCATAAAACGCTTTAATAACTTCAGGTTATTGGAAAGATCATAGCCTGCATTCTTATTGGAATTATTAATGGACGTGTTCCGTGTTTTGATATTATCACTGCTTAAAAAATCGGTTTCATCCATGCTGGACATACCTGTGTTTATTAATTTCACTTTTGAATTAAGGGTCAGATCGGTCAGTGAATCTATTTTTTGTTCTATTCCTAAATTGATGGCATGCGCCTCGTTTTTAGTGACAGATTCTGCCGTGTTAACAGAGGTATAACTGGTATCTTCCAGGAAGTACTGTGCTGTTTTAACTGTTTTTGAATTGATGATACTGTTGTTATAGGAATAGTTCAAATTAATCTTTGTGTTTTTAAAGATCCGGTCATTGTAATAAAAACCTGATTTTAAGGTTTGTGGAATTCCCTGTGGCTGGCTATTGGAATAAGACATGTACATATCTCCGTCTTCATTTTCGCCCCGGTTAAATTCATTGTTCAAACCGTACTTAAAAATATCATCCCATCCGAAACTTGAATTGGGTGTATTACTGGCCAATCCGAAAACCGACACTTTTAATTTCTTTTTAAAATAATTCCCCAGAGCTTCCCCTTCATAGAATTTCTGGAAATCGCTGGCTCCGCTCACTTTCCCGAAATATCCTTTCTTCGCTTCATCCTTCAATTTCAGGTTCAGGATCTTCTGTGTCTCCTCTCCGGTACTTGAGTTGGCAACGTCATCGCTTTTCTTTTCATATACCTGCACAGATTCGATTGAGCTTGCATTCAGGTTTCTTGTCGCCACGGTTGGGTCGCCTCCAAAAAATTCATCTCCATCTACTAATACTTTATCCACGGCTTTTCCCTGCGAGGTAATCTTACCATCCTTATCCACTTTTAACCCGGGTAACTTCTTTAACAAGTCTTCCACCGTTGCGTTTGCTTTGGTTTTAAATGAATCGGCTGTATAAATAAGTGTATCTCCTTTATAATAGATCGGGTCTTTAAAAGCGAAAATAGTCACCTCATCCAGGGAGACATTTTTTGGTTGCAAAATGATTTTCCCGAAATCGTAGTCCAGGTTTTTTTTGTCACCAAAAATAAAATAACCCATGTCGGCAAACTTCGGGTGAGAGATGATCACCTGGTAAGTATCCACAGGGATGGGTTTTAATTTAAAAGCACCATTTTCATCTGTTCTGGTAAAACCAACCAGGGTAGAATCCATTAATTTGATCGCCATGACAATGGCATTTGGAAGAGGACCTTTAGCGGCCGTGTCCTGCACATTACCAGAAACACTTAGCTTCTGTGAGAAGGAAGAGATCGTACTTATTAAAAATAAACAGAGTAATAATCTCTTCATATAGGTTTTTGCTTGCAGCGAAAATAATGAAGATAATAACGCACCTTATTTAAAAGGTGACAAAAAAAGTTAAAACAGGTTTGAAAGGCTGTTTGCCAAAATAAACGGTACGCTTATTTAAAACTCTGCATTTTCAACACCAGGTCCACTAAACGGTTGCTGTATCCGTATTCATTATCGTACCAGCCAATCACTTTTACGAGGTTACCAACCACGCTGGTGAAATCCGAATCAAATACAACGGAATGAGGATTCCCAATCACATCGACAGAAACCAAAGGATCTTCAGAATATTCCAGAATGCCCCTTAGTTCATTTTCTGAGGCGGCTTTAAATGCTGTATTGATCTGTTCCACACTTGGGTAATCGGTCAATACACAGGTAATATCTGTTAAGGAACCATCAGGTACAGGAACACGCATACCGCATCCGCCTAATTTATCTTCCAGGTCAGGAAATATTTTTCCCAGTGCTTTTGCAGCACCGGTGCTTGTTGGAATAATACTCATGGCTGCAGCTCTTGCTCTTCTCAGGTCTTTATGAGGAGCATCATGCAGACGCTGGTCGCCTGTATAAGAGTGAACGGTCGTCACATATGCTTCTTCGATGCCCCATTGTTTTAACACCTGGAGCATAGGCGAAGCACAGTTAGTCGTGCAGGAAGCATTCGAAACGATGGTATCGGTGGCTAGTAACTGGTCATCATTCACACCCATCACAATGGTGCGGATGTCGTCATCTTTAGCGGGCGCTGACAAAATAATTTTTTTGGCACCGGCGTTCAAATGTTTTTGCGCTGACTCTTTATCTAAAAATAATCCGGTGGACTCGATCACGATGTCAATTCCAAGATCTTTCCACGGCAATTTTTCAGGATCTTTGGATGCGAAGATTTTTACTTCTTTCCCGTTCACATAGATGTGTGTCGCATCATGTGTGATTTCACCGGGGAAACGACGGTGTACGGAATCGTATTTTAAAAGATGAGCAAGGGTCTCAGAATCTGTAATATCATTGATAGCAACTATATTAATGTCCGGGTGATTAAAAGCGCATCTGAAAAACACTCTTCCAATTCGTCCAAAACCGTTGATGGCAACATTTATTTTTTTCATAACAATAAATTTTATTGAATGTAAAGTTACGCTAAAGTTTAATCAATGTGAAACGGATTTAAATGAATAAAAATATGGTGAAACTGGGTAATAGTCCGCCAACGAACCTGATCAGATCATCTGAAAATTTATGGAAGAACAAATTTAATTAAGAATATGAAATAGCTTTAAGTGCCTAAATAACATATTTTTCCGCCCCGCCGGCGTCTGCTAACAGTTTATTTATTTCTTCTTTTAATTCAATTATTTTTAATTCCCGTGTCTGATACTGACTATTTATTTGTTCTAATTTATTTTTTGTTTTTGCAAGTTCAGCAATCCGTTTCTCCTTTTCCTGATTTTGAAAACTAAGTTCTTTATTAGCAAGAATAAGTTCGGCTGCCCGTTTTGCTTTCTCAACTGTCTGGAATGCAAGTTCAATATTAGCAACAAGTAATTCAGCCGCCCGCTTCTTTTTCTCTTCCGTTTGAAAGTCTAATTCCAGGTTTGCAATAATCAATTCGGCTGCCCGTTTTCCTTTTTCTTCATTTTGGATGGCAATCTCTTTATAAACATTTACTAATTCCTGTGTTAATTGTTCACGTTTATCGTCGTCAATATTTTTTAGATCACGTAAATAATGGAATTCCTGCTTTAATTCAATTAATTCTGCTTTTAATTCATCAGTGGTTTTGTACAGGTTCTCCATTTATTTTGTTTTAGTTACATATTTTTAATTCAGTTAAGTAAACGCCTGATTTGCAAGCTCCAGGCATATCCATAAAGATAGGACTTATTGAACAATAAGACTGATTTAAAATGTTAAAGACAAAAATGAAGCTTATTGACTCTTTGTTTATGTAAATGGTTGGCCATTAAACTACTTCACTTCAAACTCCAGAAACAATTCGTTTTTGATGTAACCCTGCAGTTTATCTCCAATGTTTACAGGCCCTACACCTTCAGGTGTGCCTGTGAAGATCAAATCTCCGACTTTCAAAGTCACAAATTGAGAGACATAAGCAATGATCTGGTCAAAGCTGAACAAGAGGTCTTTGGTGTTGCCGATCTGTTTGGATTCGTCATTGATCTTTAATTCAAAAGAAATGTCGGATAATTCGGTAAATAAGTTTTTGGAAACAAATTTACCGATAGGAGCAGAGCCATCAAAGGCTTTGGCTTTTTCCCATGGCAATCCTTTTTCTTTGGCTTTGGTCTGTAAATCCCTGGCAGTAAAGTCAATACCCAAACCTATTTCATCATAATATTTATGTGCAAATTCTTGTTTAATATGCTTGCCCACTTTACTGATCTTTAACACGATCTCAATTTCATGGTGCAGGTCTTTGGTAAAATCAGGATAATAGAACGCTTCACCATCTTTTAATAAAGCGGTATCAGGCTTCATAAAAAAAACAGGTTCGGTTGGAATGGCATTGTTTAACTCTTTAGCGTGTTCGGCATAATTGCGTCCTATACAAATGATTTTCATAAATTTTTAATATAAATGTTTACGAATTTAAAACTATTCCTTCAATAGTTGAATTAAGATACAGGAATATAAATTTCAAATGTGGCTCCTATGTTTGTTTTTCCGCTGGCTAACATGATTCCATTATGATTTTCAATGATCCTTTTGCAAATCGCAAGCCCGATACCGGTGCCTTTATATTCATCGTATTCATGAAGACGTTGAAAGACTTCAAAAATACGTTCCTTATATTTAGGATCGAAACCAATGCCATTGTCTGAAAACGTAATATGGCAGTATTTCAAAGTAGACGAGAGGCCCAGCTCCTTTAGTGTCTTTCCGTATACCATCTCACTTTTTATGGTTATGGTTGGCCTTCGTTCAGGATGAGCAAATTTAAGTGAATTACTCAACATGTTTTGAAAGACCTGCCTGAACTGGAATCGGATGATCTTTGCAGAACACATTTCTGTTATTTTGATCACCGCTTTTTTTTCTTTGACCAGATCATTAAAATCAAGCACTGTTTCTTTAGCGATCATGGTAAGATCTGTTTTTTCTATTTTATAGTCCTTGTTTTTAGCTCTCGAATAAGCCAGGAGATCTTCGAGTAAAGTCTGCATTTTCGTGACCGTTTCCTGCATTCTGTTCAGGTACATCTTACCTGTTCGGGATAAATTCTTCTTTTCTTCAAGAAGTAGAATAGATGTGAAGTTTTTCACTTTTCGCAATGGTTCCTGCAAGTCGTGACTTGAAACAAAAGTAAAGGTTTCAAGCTCCGTGTTGATTTTTTCCAGGAAGATGTTCTTTTCTTCAAGTGCTTTATTACTTATTTCAAGCTCATTCGTTTGTTCATTGATAATACCTTCCAGCTTATATTTTTCAGCTTTTCCTTTCTGGGTTCTTTCTGTTATATCTGTAAAGGCTAACATGATTAACTGTTCATTCTGTGATTTTTGAACGATTTGCCGGGCGTTCAGTAACAGGGTTTTTTTGCCAATGGTAGGAAACACATTGGTGATCTCGTATTCCTTTAAATTCGCATTCTTTTTAAGTAAACCTTCTAAAAAATCCCTCAGCTGATCAATGTCCCACTCGGAATTACCTAATTCAAATAGTAGCTTGCCCTCGGTGTCATTTTTCTTGGCCAGGAATTTAGTATAGAATGCGTCATTGGCTGAACGGATCCTCAGGTTTTTGTCCAGGATCAGAAAAGGTTCATGCAGGGTCATTAATATGTTTTCGGCAAAGTCATAGGTTTCCGCCAACTGATCATTTCTGGCACGCAGTTCCTGGTTGGCCGTAATCAACTCTTCATTGGTGGCTTCGATTTCTTCTTTGGATGTTTCCAGTTCTTCATTTAAGGTCTGGAACTCTTCGTTGGTAGAAACAATTTCTTCATTGGCGGCCTGCAATTCCTCGAAAGCGGTTTCCTTAGCGTCAATGATGGCATGCATTTCTGCATGTACTGTTTTTAGTTCCTCTGCCTGGCGCTTTATCTTAAGATCTTTTTGAGTAATACCTGTTTTAGTGCCCTTTCCTTTTTCAGGATCTTTTTCAACCAGTTCCTGTAAATTAAAAACAACAAGCAACAAGGGTTCTTCCCATTCCATTTTGAGCGGACACACTTCCAGTGAAACGCTGTGCGCTGTATCTGCCAGGTATTCTGAATTTAATTCAATATTCGTTTTCCTGACTGACAATCCGCTGGCATTAACCTGTTGAATGGCGCTGCGTAATTCAAAGGCAAATTCCGGCCGTGTCATTTTTAAAATGTTAAGGCTTGCATTCCCGGAAGGATGGTTCAGGTAAAAAGAGGTAGAGCCCCTGAATTTGATGATTTCCATATCCTTATTGATAATGGCACAGGCGGGCATGTGTTTGGCCAGCAAAAAGGCATCGATGGCTTTATCCAGTTCTATGGAATTGGCACCATCATTCTTTTTAGAATAGGCTTTTACATTTTTATCGGCAAATGGAATATGTGAGCGAGGTGTTAATTCGGGAATTTTACGTATACCCCCGTTCTTTTTGCGGCTATAGATCTTAAATGTTTTATTGGCCTGGATAAATAAAGGCGATACAGAACCAACACTCTCTGATTTTCCCAGCATTAAATATCCTCCATCGTTCAGGGCAAAGTGCAATGTGGTGAGTGCTTTCTTTTGCGCGCTGGCATCAAAATAAATAAACAGGTTACAGCATGAAATAAAATCCAGGTGTGCAAAAGGCGGGTCACTTAATATATTATGAGGAGCAAACACACACATGGCCCTCAGCTCTTTAACCACACGGTACTGGTTTCCTGTTTTTAAAAAAAAGCGTTTCAGTTGTTGAGCAGGGATCTTTTCTACATCTGCCTGGGAATATTCTCCCATGCGGGCATTATAGATAGCCTGTTCGCTCAGGTCGGTGGCAAAGATCTGGATCGGTATCTTTTGAATTTTGCGATCCTGCAATTCAATGAGCATCATCGCAATGGAATAAGCTTCTTCTCCGGAAGAACATGCCGGGACCCAGATCCGTAAGGATTCACCAGGAGATTTCTTTTTGAGCAGAGCGGGGAGGAAGGATTTTTTTAAATACTGGTAAGTGTCCTTATCTCTGAAAAAACTGGTGACATTGATGAGCAGGTCCTTATATAGATGCTCAACCTCTTTTTTATCTTTTTCCAGCAGCTCAGCATATTCTTTCAAATTTTTTGCGTCACATAAGTGGATGCGATGATTGATCCTGCGTTTGACGGTCGTCATTTTATAACGGCTAAAATCCACATGGATAGTATTGTAAAGTGTTACCAGGATTTTTTTCAGGTCAAGGTCGTTCAAGGATTTTTCTTTTGAGGTCTGTACTTCTTTAAATTTGTTTTTACTAAAAGCGGCAAGGCTCTTTGCAATTTCCCTGGCTGATAAAACGTGGTCCACAGAACCTTCTGCAATGGCGGATTCCGGCATGCTGCCTGATTGGGCTGAATCGTCCTGGGCAAAGGTAATTCCTCCTACATTTTTGATCGCTCTTAAGCCTTTGGTGCCGTCATTGCCATTACCGGAAAGGATGATGCCGATCACATTCTTCCCATGGGTTTCTGCCAGGGAGGTAAACAAAACATCAATGGACACAGGAATTCCGCCTTTGTCACGTGGGATAAGTCTGATATGACCGTCTGTTACCTCAATGCCTTTGTTGTAGGGTATCACATAAACATTGTCAGGTTTCATCAGTTCCATATCATCAATTTCCTGTACCCTCATTAAGGTTGTTTTGGATAATATCTCGGTGAGAAAACTTTCATGGTCCTTGCTCAAATGCTGCACAATGATATATGCCATTCCTGTTTTTGCCGGAAGGTTCTTGAAAAATGAGGTGAGTGCTTTTATTCCGCCAGCAGAGCTGCCAATAGCAACAACAGGAAAATGCTTCTCTTTTTTTGACAACCTGGTTTTAGGTTTCTGTTTAACCGGCCGCTCTTTGGTTGCTTTTTTTACCGGAGTTTTTGTTTTTTTTGCGGCGGTTTTTTTTAACATTGGTTTAATTTTTTAATTCTTTTAAGCTCAACACAAATTTGCTCCTGGAGGGCCTTTTTGTATTTTGTGAAAGCACGGTAAAAATTGTTTGAAGGGTTTTGGTGAGTTCTACAAAATCACATTTTTGTATATAATAATGGGCACCGCTGTCATATAATACATCGACCACTTCATCCCTTAAGGATGTAGAATAAATGATCACAGGCATGTTCCTTAACTTAACCTGTTCTTTTATCTCTACCAGGCATTCATTCCCGTTTTTCCGGGGCATGTTGAGATCAAGGAAAAGAACATCAGGAAGTTTTTCTGAGTTTTCACTAAGGTATGTCATCAGTTGTTCTCCGTTAGGAACAGTGACAAGCTTCGTTGGAATGTTAATGTCACCCAATGCTTTTTTAAAAAAGAAACGGTCATCCTTATCGTCATCTGCTAAAAGGACATTAAAAGCAATATGAGTTTCTTTGTTTCCCATAAATATATATTAGATGTGAACAGCCTAAAAAGATAAATATAGGGAATGAAAAACAATAACACGATTAAAATTGAACTAATAGGGTATATATATATATATATATATATAATTACTTAAAAAACGGTTGTAATTTACAACCAGGAAAAGGCAATTAATGGTTTTTAGGTTAACCTGAAAAAGAGATGTTTACCGCTTAGTTTCGGATTTATACCTGAGCACCATCGCATTATTAAACCATAATAATTTGTATTTTTGACGAATTACAATTGAGACAAATGAGCACTACACATTACGATATCATTATAGTTGGCGGCGGGATCGTTGGATTAGCAACTGCCTATAAGCTGACATTACAAAACCCAAATAAAACCATCCTGGTCCTGGAAAAAGAAAAAGAAGTGGCTGAACATCAAACGGGCCATAATTCAGGTGTAATCCATTCGGGTATTTACTACAAACCGGGTTCTTACAAAGCCATCAATTGTGTGGCCGGCAGAAGGGAGCTGATGGAATTTGTGAAAGAACATAATATCCCACATGACCTTTGTGGAAAGATCATTGTTGCCACTGAAGAAAGCGAGCTGGCGCACATGAACAAAGTTTTTAATAATGGTTTGGCGAACGGAGTGGAAGGCATTGAAATGATCGATGCCAAACGCATCAAGGAAATTGAGCCACACTGTGAAGGTATTGCAGGAATCTGGGTGCCATGTACAGGGATCATTGATTATACAGATGTTGCCAGAAAATATGTGGAACTGATCCATGCCAAAAATAACGGCAGTAAAGTATTAACCGGCCATAAAGTGACCGACTTTAATCACCAAAGCGATTCTACCGATGTCATCACCGAACATGGAACATTTAATTGTAAATATTTGATTTCCTGTGCTGGTTTACAGGCTGACCGTATTACCAAAAAAGATAAAGTCAAAACCGATGCGGCTATTGTAGGTTTCCGTGGAGATTATTATGACCTGACTGAAAAGGGAAGAAAGAAAGTGAAGAATTTAATTTACCCGGTTCCTAATCCTCAGTTCCCGTTTTTGGGTGTTCACTTTACACGAATGATCAAAGGTGGAGTAGAATGCGGGCCTAATGCGGTTTTTGTATTTGCCAGAGAAGGCTATAGCAAAACTGCTTTCAGTTTCAGGGATACTTTGCAGGCTTTTGGTTTTAAAGGTACCTGGAAATTTTTTGCCAAGCACTGGCGTTTTGGAATGGATGAATACCGTGGCGCTTTCAGTAAAACCTATTTTCTGAATCGCTTGCGTAAATTGATTCCTGATTTGCAGATGGATGATATTGAACCTGCCCGTTGCGGGATCCGTGCGATGGCTTTAGGACCTGAAGGTGATATGCTGGATGATTTTAAAATTGAATACCAAGGCAACTCTATGCATGTGATTAATTCACCATCACCAGCGGCAACGGCATCATTGGCTTATGGTAATGAGATCGCAATGAAAGCCAAGGAATATTTTAAATTGAATTAAGTAAATAATTATTTAAATTTATTTGCATGAAATCAACCAACTGGCCGGTTGCCTTAAAACCATTGCTTGATAAGTACAAAGGAAAGCAACATCCTTTGGACTATAAGAACACTTACCAGCTATTGGTAATGGTTATTTTATCTGCACAGGATTCAGACAGGCACATCAATTCATTGGCTCCTGCATTGTTCAAAGAATTCCCCAATTTAAAAGTACTGGCAAATTCCAATGTGGAATCACTGATCCCTTTTATTTCCAAGGTTCGTAATTTCGGAAACAAAGCTAATTGGATCATGCAGATTGCCAGGACAGTAAAAGAGGATAAGAACATTCCTCTAACAATGGAAGGCTTAACCGCTCTTCCAGGAATTGGCAGAAAGTCGGCCAATGTCATCATGCGTGAGTCGGGTAAAAAAGCCGAAGGTATTATTGTGGATTTACATGTGGTGCGCGTAGCTCCGCGTTTGGGCATTGCAACAGGGACTGATCCGAAAAAAATTGAAGCCCAGTTAATGGAAGCCATGCCTGAAAATACATGGGGAGAAGTAGGAATGGCCATTTCTTTTTTAGGCCGTGAAACCTGCCGTCCAACGAATCCAAAACACGACGAATGTGTGGTGAGTCAGTATTGTGAATATTGTCAAATGAATGGTGGTAATGTATCCGTTAAATCTAGAGCCGTTAAAAAAGACCCTTCGAAAAAAGAAGTTACTAAGAAACCGGTGGCTTCGGGAGCCTCAGCCGCCAGTGTGAAGAAAGTCCCAATCAAGAAAACTATAGTTAAGAAAGCTGAACTAAAGAAAGTTGCGGTTAAAAAAACAGCTGCTGAGAAACCTATTGCAAAGAAGGCAGCGCCAAAGAAAGTTGCGGTTAAGAAGGCAGCTAAAAAGGTTGCAACTAAAAAAGGAACTGTAAAGAAAAAATAAAATTTGAAAAATTTACTATCACTGCATACGTTGGTAAGTGTGCGGTTGGCGTGAACGAAAAGTGCAAACTGCAATTTTTCAGGCGGTATTGCGCAGATTTGTGCGATGAAAAATTGAAGTTGGTTTTCGTTCTTGATTTCTTTTGTTTCTCGGCACAACATTCCGGCTCAATTGTGTACTACACAATTGCCCTTATCAAGAAAGAAAAGAAAATATAAAAAGTGATTTTTAATATTATTCAATCACCACTTTTTGCCCCATTCTCTTTTCATGGGCCCAGACTTCCAGGAAGTATATTCCTTTGGCCTGTTGGCTGAGATCAATGTTCATTTCATTTCCGGAGAATGATTCTGTTCGGATACATTTCCCGGTGGTATGATAAACGAACCATTTTTTCTCTTTCGCTTTTGAAGTCAGACTAATTGTGAAAATGCCATGAGAGGGATTGGGAAATAAACGAAGTTCAGGATCTTTTTCGAAGTTGCTAATGCCGGTACTTGTTTGAGGTGAAAACTCCCAAAGATCCTTTTCAAGTTCAGGGTATGGACTATTATTATAATGGCCACCGGCAGAAAGATAACCCTTGTCTCCCACTTTCACAGCGGTTGCCATGCAACGCCCTGTTCCAATAAAATCAGATAGTTGTGTCCATGCATTCGTTTGCTGATCCCATTCCCAGGTGGTTTGCAGCGTATTCCCGAGGTTATCTTTTCCCGTCACGATATAGGCTTTTGTACCAATGGAAAATGCCACAATTCCAATCCCGGCCTGACCTTCGAAGGATGCTTTTTGAATCCAGGTATCTGTCGCCTGGTTCCATTCCCATAGATCCTGTAACGCTTCGTTGTTTAAACCGCCCACAACATAGCCTTTATTCCCAATGGTAAAAGCAGCTGCAAAGGTTCTGTGTGGGCCCGGAAAATCAGTTTTTTTTGTCCAGGTGTTATTGGATTGGGTCCATTCCCAGAAATCATTGAGTGGGTTTCCGTTCCCCCCCGTTACGATATATCCTTTGTCCCCAATGGAGAAGCCTACGCCCTGTGCCCTTGGTCCACCGCCTAAATTGGCTTTTTGAATCCAGTGATCAGCGGCAGGATCATACTCCCAAAAATCTTCCTGCCATCCGGATTGTGAGCCTCCTCCTCCGATGTAACCTTTATTGCCAATAGAAAAGGCGATGGCATCAAAGCGTGCTCCCCCCGGAAAATCGGCTTTTTGGATCCAGGTATCTGTTAATTGGTTCCATTGCCAGAGATCCGTTGTTCCCCAACGCTGAGAGGTAGTTTCACCGGTACCAAGGTACAGGCAGTCATGGATGGAAAAACCAACGGCACGATTTCTTGCCGCTCCGGCCAGGTATGCTTTCTGCACCCAGGCGGTTTGACTCCCTAGGGGATAGATCTGGAAAAGAAGGAGTATACCTAAAACAATAGATAATTTCATTTCATAAAGTGTTATTACAAAATTATGAAGGCTTTGAAGAAATCATTTTTCTTTTCGTCGGTAAAGCATTTTTTATCGCTCATCATCTTGCAGAGAGTCCATAAAATGCCCGCTAATTAACATGAAAAATTAAATTCTTCTTCGTATGTTTGATTTATACAAGTAATGAAAAACAGCCTTTTACTTATACTTCTTTTTTTTGCTTACCCTGTTTTTTCACAAGACTCTGTGAAAATTTTCAGTCTCCTTGACCGGAGCAGGGAATTTTTGAAAAAAAATGAGGTGGAGAATGCTTTACAATCTGCCCGGCTATCATTGGCGGCTAGTCATAAGTCCGGAAATAATAAAGGCATCGCTTCGGCGGCGAACCAGCTGGCTTACATTTATGAAAGCCGGAGCAATTACGACAGCTCCAATTTTTATCTCACTCAAAGCCTGGGCGTTGCGGAAAAATACCATCTAAAAAATGAGCTGGCGGTGGCGCACAATTTATCCGGACTGGTATTATGGCACCAAAGCCGTTATCAGGAAGCCTTGCCGCACCATGCTAAAAGCCTTGAATTATTCCGTCAAACTAAAAACCAGAAAGGCTTAGCTGACACCTATGCTAAAACCGGGAATGTGTATTACGACCTTAGTGATTTTCCGAAATCCCTTGAGAATTTTTTGAACGCGCTTAAAACCTACAGTAATATTAATGATAGCTTAGGTATTGCTGATGTCTGCAATTACATAGGCAAGGTTTATAACAGGCTCAATGAAGAAGAACCTGCTAAAAAATATCTGTTCAAAGCGCTGAGCCTTCATCAGCGTTTACAAAACAATCGTGGTATTGCCATTTCCTATAATGGATTAGGCAATGTGTTCATGGATAACCATGATTTGATTAAGGCTTTAAAATTCTTTGAAAAGAGCAAGGATTACCACATGCTCGGGGGTGACCAGATCGGTATTTCGGTGGCGCACATTAATATCGGAACAATTTACGATATGATGTCATCCCTCTCTGAAGATTCTATGTCCATCGTGGCGCTGAACATTCACTATAAATCATCGGCCCCGGTTCGCCAGAGTATTTTAGATTCTGCTGAAATTTATTTCCGGGGTTCTGTGGAAATAAACAGCAGGGTAGGGAACCGGTTTGGCTTGATTTATGGCTACAATGGTATTGGTGATGTGTATATGAAAGAGAAAGCCTATCCAAAAGCCATTCCCCAGTTTCAGAAAGCGTATTCCATTTCTAAAAGTCTGAATGCCACCAGTGAACAATATGAGTCTGCCAAACGTCTCGCCAATTGTTATGAATTACTGGATAATAAAGACAGCGCGTATTTTTATTTAAAAACCTACACTCATTTAAAAGAAGAAGTCGTTGGGGAAGAAAGACAACGTGAGTTATTTAGAAAAGAAAGTCAGTACGAATACGATAAACAGCTGGAGAAACAAAAACTGATCAAAGAGGCACAGGAAGCCATCGTTGCGGAAAAACAAAAACGTCAAATGTTGATTATCGTTGGCATTGGGGTCGTATTATTGATCGTAATTTATTTCGCCGTAGTGTTAAACAAACGATTGAGAACGACCCGCCAGCAGAAGCAATTGATCGAGCAACAGAAATTCAGTTTAGAACAAAAGAATAAAGAGATCATTGATAGCATTACTTATGCCAAACGCATCCAGGATGCCATGCTGACTTCAGGAACTTATATCGAGGAGGAAATCAAAAAATTAAACGCTGAAAATTTTATTGTCTTTAAACCCAAGGATATTGTTAGCGGAGATTTTTACTGGTTCCATGTGGATGGCAAAGTATTGTATTACATGACGGCTGACAGCACCGGGCATGGTGTTCCTGGAGGCTTCATGAGCATGTTGGGGATTAATTTGTTAAGTGAAATTGTGATAGAGCGCAAAATCAAAGATCCGGGAACAGTATTGAATCAGTTAAGGGAAGAGATCATCCGTTCTTTAAAAACCGATGAAGGTTATTCCATGGATGGCATGGATTGTACCTTTTGCCGGATTGATACAGAAAAACAAAGCATGGAATATGCCTCAGCAAATAATTCCGTTTACATCATCCGAAATGGCGAATTATCGGATTACAAACCGCAGAAAATGCCGGTAGGATATATGGAAAATGCAATTCCATTCCATACGTCTCAGATAGATTTAAAAAAGGGAGACGTCGTGTACACATTCACCGATGGGTTTGCCGATCAGTTTGGCGGGGAGAAAGGGAAAAAATTTAAGTATAGCCAGTTGAAGAATAAGCTGGTATCTATATGTGATGAACCTTTAAAAATTCAAAAACAGGATCTGGATTCTTCTTTTGAAAAATGGAAAGGTAAACTGGAACAAGTGGATGATGTGTGTATCATCGGTGTTCGTTTATAATTGAATTATTATCTCTTAAGGGTCTTCTTTTCATTTAGGGAATTTTATTGTATTTTTAATTTATAAAATACTATCATGAAGAAATTTTTATCTTTTATTATTCTAATCATATCGGCTATTTCATCTGCTCAGACTCCTCAGCATTGTGGTGCGGATGAAATGCGTATCAATACATTAAAACAACATCCGGATATTGCCAGGGCAGTGATGAAAAGGGAGACGCAACTGGAAAGTTTCACGCAGAATTTCGTTCAGAATTTAAATAAAACCAGTACAGCTACATATGTGATTCCGGTAGTGTTTCATGTTATCCATAATTACGGAATAGAAAACATTTCGGATACCCAGATCAAAGACGGCCTGGACATTGTGAATAAAACATTCAATAAAACACATCCCAATACGTCTTCTATTCATGCGGCATTTCAGGGAATTCACGCCGATTGCGATATTGAATTCAGATTGGCAGCCAAAGATCCGAATGGTAATTGCCACAGTGGAATTAACCGCGTTGCCTCAACGTTGACTTCTTCAGGAGATCATCGTGTAAAAAGTTTAATTCACTGGCCACCCACACAATATCTGAATGTATATATAGTTGCCAATGCCGCCGGTTTAGCCGGACACGCGATCTGGCCTAGCGATGCAGACACGATGCCTTCATGGGATGGAATTGTTTTATCGCATACGTACGTAGGAACGTTTGGCACTTCCAATCTCACTCAGTCGGTTGCTTTTGCCCATGAATGCGGACATTATTTAAACCTGCATCACATCTGGGGCGGTAACAATGTCCCGAATTTTTATTTTTATCCGTGCGCTGATCCGAATAAAGACTGTAACATCGATGACCTGGTTGCCGATACACCACCCACGATTGGTTGGCAGTCCTGTAATATTAATGGCGCTTCCTGTGGCAATGCCGTGGATAATGTGCAGAACGCCATGGATTACAGTTATTGCAATATCATGTTCACCCAGGGACAAAAAACAAGGATGCAGGCTTGTTTAAATTCGACCGTAGCCGGAAGAAATAATTTGTGGCAAACATCTAATTTAATGGCAACAGGAGTTTATACTACCGCACCGTTATGTAAAGCAGATTTTGTGAGTAATAAAACTATGGTGTGTCCAAGTCAAAGCACGGTGACGTTTACGAATACTTCCTATAATGGTGCTTTCACCTCCTTGGAATGGCTATTTGCCGGAGGAACGCCATCTGTATCTGCTGTGGCGAGTCCAACTGTAAGCTATTCTACACCGGGTTCTTACGATGTGACCTTAAAAGTAAAAAACGGAAATGATTCGGTGATCGTGGTTAAACAAAATTATATTCATGTGCAGTCAAATACCGGTGCTGCTTATCCTTTTTCGGAAAGTTTTGAAACTGTTGCTTCATTGAATGGAAATGAATGGTTTGCTAATAACATGGATACGGCCAATACCTGGCAGTTGACTACCTCAGCCGCTGCAACGGGTAGCACAAGTGTGATGCTGGATAATTTTAATAGCACCGTTAATGGACGGGATGAATTATACAGCAGGGCGATAAATTTAACCGGAGGATCGTCCTTGTCCGTTAGTTTTAAATATGCATTCGCGAGAAAAGATACCAGCAATAAGGACCAGCTTATTTTATATGCCGTAAGCGCCTGTGGCGGTACAGCACTTCCTAAATTTAATTCAACCGGTTCGGCTTTGGAAACGGTACCGGTGACGACTGCACCGTTTTTTCCGTTGTCTGCAACGGATTGGAGGTTCGTTAATAGTTCTATCATTTCAGCACAATATACTTCCGGTTTCAGGTTAAAGTTTTTATTTAATGGTAACGGTGGAAATAATCTGTTCATTGATGATATCAATATCAACATAACTACAGGAACTAAAGATATCTCCGAGATGGTTGATATGGTATCAATTTATCCTAATCCTGCATCAAGCACCTGTTCATTAAAATTCAATTTGAATCAAACGAAAACTCTATCGATTCATATTTATAATATGCTCGGTGAAAAAGTGCAGGCCATTCAGAAGGATGTGTATGACGAAGGAGAGCATGAAGTGAAATTAAATACCAACGGTTTAACCAATGGAATGTACATAGTTCAACTCCATGACGGCACACGTGCTCTTAACAAATCATTGGTGATCAGTAAATAATTGTAATTATTTTTCTGGTTAAAGGATTTAGATTTTTGTTGGGTTTTTCTGTTGACGTTATTTGATGTAACTTGCCTTTACATTATATTACTATGAAGAAAATTTTATTTTTTGCATTCATTACCATAACAATCATTGGTAAATCTCAAAACGCTGCTAAAACATCAACCGTTTCCTGTAATTTAACTTACGAAAGAACCTTGTCTGGCTTCGACGTCTATATTCATAATTCGTCAGGAGCCACTATGTACCGTGCAAAAATGTACATTGATGCGGATGGAAGTCCGCGTGCTTATGGGCCAAATAACAGTGGTTTGGATTGGACTGCGAACGCCGGTTATCCTGGTAACTGGTGGGCTTTGGTAACAGATGGTAGTGGAAACCCGATTCTTCAGAATGCGAGTGACCCATATCCCGGAATGTATGTGTGTGCGACTTCGCTGGTGAATTCTCAATATGGCATTAATAATCCATTGCGGTATGTGAATTCAGAAACCATCCCTTATATTGCTATGCCTACTAATGTATTAGCGTCCGGTAATATCATTCGTGGCGATGTGGCCTATGTTCATAATACAGTTACCGGGCAATCCTGTTTTGCGATCTATGCGGATGCCGGGGGAACATCCAGTATTGGTGAAGCTTCTATGAAGACGGCAACTCTTGTGGGTGTGAACCCGAATCCGAAAACAGGGGGAACATCTCAGGGTATTATTGATTATGTCGTGTTTCCGGGATCAGGTTTTGGACAGGGATACATTCCAACAATTGCGCAAATTGATAGTATGGGTAATGCACAGCTAGCTGCTGTTGGAGGGACTTTAATTACTTCTTGTTTAAATGGACCGAATGATGTCACGTCACCGACGGCATCGATCTCTACACCAAATTTATGGGATACAACCACCTTTGTGGCCAGCTTTACTGATATTGATAATAGCGGAGGAAGTGGCGTAGAAAAAAGCTTTTACCAGGTGAGTGATTTTAATGGAACAGAGTGGAGGGCTAATGCAGGAAGAGGTTTTTTCAATGATGATTTTAACGGTCCCGCTATTCACCCGGACTGGACATCTAAAACAGGAACCTGGAGCGCAGCTACAGGAAGTTTGGTAGCGCAAAGTGATGAATCAAATTCGAATACGAATTTATATGCAGCTTTAACTCAGACAACTGTCTCCAATCGTTTTTTATACAACTGGACAGGAACCATGAGTGGTACTGGAACGAACCGCAGGGCCGGTTTCCATTTTTTCTGTGATGCACCGGATTCTACAGAAAGGGGGAACTCCTATTTCGTATTTTTTAGATTGGATAACAGCAGGATCCAGATTTATAAAGTTGTTAATAATTCCTGGGGCAGCGGGCCGGTGGAGAATGTAACCTATAGTTTTACACCTAACCAGGCTTATGATTATAAAGTGTCTTATGACCGGACAACAGGTGTGATTAAAGTGTATGTGAATAATGTCTTGTCTGCTGAGTGGACCGATACCTCGCCGATTAATACAGGAACACACGTTTCATTCCGAAGCGGGAATTGTATTTATAAAGTGGATAATTTTAAAGTATACCGTTCCCGAAATACCACAGCGAGTATTTTCACAGGATCTGTTTCAACCAATTACATCCGTTTTCAGAATCAAAACCCAGCGAGTCCTGCGGCTAAGATCAGGACCATTGTCACGGATGGTTCCGGAAACTTAAGCACGGTCGTTACGAAGACAGTTAATGTGGACTGGACCAACCCTTCCATGGTTTCCAATTTGAACGATGGAAGTGCAACTGATATCGATACCACCAATATCGGAACACAGTTGAAAGCGAACTGGTCGGCAGCGACCGATGTCAATTCGAACATTAAAAATTATTATTACGCGGTTGGTACGACGGCAGGAGCCAGTAATGTAGTGGGCTGGACCAGCTTGGCTGCTCCCGCACCTTCTGTGACTATTACAGGTTTAAGTCTGGTACAATCACAGAAGTATTACGTGAGTGTACGTTCTGAAAATTTCGCGACTTTAAAATCACCGGTGTTAACCAGTGACGGTCAGGTGTATTATAATCTGGCTACTTCGGCCAATGAGCTTGAACAAGGAAATTTTAATCTGTACCCAAATCCGACGAACGGAGAATTCGAGATCGTATTTTCGAATGGTTCCAATGAAATGACAGAAATTGTCGTAACCGATATGTATGGTAAACTAATTTTAAAAGAAGAATCTTTAAACAACAATTTAAAGATCAACATGGATGCAGAGGCGGATGGTGTCTATTTTGTGACTGTAAAGAGGAATGATAAAGTACAGACGAGAAAGATTGTTTTGAGCAGGTAGTTAAATAAAGGCATCTATTGGATGACAATTTTCTTAACGACTTTTTCATTTCCAGATACGATTTCCAGGAAATAAATTCCCTTAGCCTGGGTGCTTAAGTCAATGAGTGTACTCAATTCATTCTTACAATCCTTATTAAACAGGCAATTTCCTAAAATGTCATTGACTGTAATTTTTGTATCATTATGATCAGGAAATTCAATGGAGACAGAACCTGATGAAGGATTAGGAGCAACTACAAATTTATCTGCATAGTTTACTTCATATACCGGGACAAGGGCTTTCTCGGTGAATTTTGCAATAAACACTTTTTTGGCGGACGTTGACAATGAAGAACTACCGAATTGCATCGTTCCGTTCATGGTACCACATACAAGGAATTCTCCTTTTGAAAAAGGGATAATTTTCGAGTGATATATAAATCCGGGATTTAATCCCATCACATGAATCGAATCAAGAAACATGGTACTGCCCGAGGAATCATTTTTTGCAATGAAGAACTGTGGGGGCTGACAAAAGCCGAAAGATGGGCAATTCAGATTATTGATGGTCATATAAGAATGATCTTTCTCTGTTGTGATCGCATCCGAATAACTATAGCCAATGGACTGATGCAGTATCGATTTGCTCCATTGGAGCTGTCCACTGTTATTGAACTTATTGAAAATTGTGTATCCGCTGCCATGATTCCCTTCGCATCCGCCGGTAAGAAAAATATTTCCTTCGTAGTCAACATCAAAATCAGGTCGTTCACATCCGTAACCGCCAACTCTTTTTGCCCATTGAATAGTTCCTGCTGTATCAAGGCTGCATAGAAAATCATCTGGATAAACCCGGGGACTAAAATAGATCGTGTCGAGTAAAATATCATAACTCATGCTGCCCAGTAGTATGATATTTCCATTTTGGCCTATCTGAATTCTTTTACCAAAGGAATGGCCTGTGCTGTAAATGGAACCAAAAACTTTTGAAAAAGATATGGTTCCGTTTGTATCCGCTTTCATTACAAATGTTCTGTGATAATCGCTAAACGAATGAGTGGTATTTCCAAATGTCGCACCATTAGAACAGGCACCGGTTACAAATAGATTGCCTTCTTTATCTGCAGCAATTGAATTTCCAAAATCAAAACCATTACCTCCGAATCTTTTTGCCCAAACGGTGCTTCCGTTGGAAGTAAAGGCAGCAATAAAGAGATCACCGTTCTCATTTGAGAATAAAGAGTTATAACCAATTTGAATGGTGTCTTTAAATCTTCCTGTTATATATAGATTAGTCCCACTTAATGTGATGCCGTTAATCCATAATTCCCCGGACAAATTCTTTCTCCATAACTCATTTCCACTAGCATCATACTTTATGATGGATGAGCCAATGGCGGTTCCCATACTATCAGAGTAATTGGTTGTCAAATAAAAATTCGTGTTATCATTTGATACCAGGTTATTTTTTGAGGGATTAACATAGGTGGAATCGACGAGCTTTGCCCAGGTCCATTGCTGCCCGAAGATGGAAAGATTCAGAAGGCAACTTATTAAGAGTATCAGATGTTTCACCTGTGGTTTTTTATCAAAGTTATAGCATTAATCTGCGGCAATTCATTCTATTCGTTGAGGCACTTTTTATAATAGCTGCTCTCCTGTTAGCAGTTAACCGGCTATCAACAACCATCAGAATTTAATCTAATTTTGCAAACGAATTCTGCCATTTCCTTATTATCTTTAGCCCTGTGTCATTTAAACTTATATCTGAATTTCAGCCAACCGGAGATCAGCCAACTGCTATTAAGCAATTAGTTGAAGGCCTGAATTCCAAATCTAAACACCAGGTGCTTCTAGGAGTAACCGGTTCGGGAAAAACTTTTACAGCGGCCAATGTCATCCAACAGGTAAATAAGCCAACCCTCATATTAAGCCACAATAAAACGCTGGCAGCCCAGTTGTTCAGTGAATTCAAACAATTCTTCCCGGAGAATGCCGTTGAATATTTTGTGAGTTACTACGATTACTATCAACCGGAGGCTTTTTTGCCAACGACGGGAACTTACATTGAAAAGGATCTCCAGATCAATGATGAAATTGAAAAATTACGAATCAGTGCGTCTTCCGCTTTACTATCGGGTAGGAGGGACGTGATCGTAGTATGTTCCGTTTCCTGTATCTATGGTATTGGGAATCCAACTGATTTTAAAAAGAACATTATTGCCATTGAAGTCGGAAAAGTCATTTCGCGAAACCGACTATTGCATCTATTAGTCGCAGCCTTGTATTCACGGACCACTGAGGAATTCAAGCGAAGTACATTTCGGGTGAAAGGTGACACGGTGGATGTGAATTTATCTTATGCAGATCATGCGGTGCGTATCAGTTTTTTTGGAGATGAAATTGAATCCATTGAAACCTTTGATCCACAATACGGAACGGTGATTGAAAAGTTTAAGACCTTTTCCATTTACCCGGCCAATATCTTTGTGACTTCTCCTGATACGATGAAAAGTGCCATGGTTCAGATCCAGGAAGACCTGGAGCGACATAAAGCATTTTTATTATCACAGGGAAAAGACCTGGAAGCCAAGCGGATTGAAGAGCGTGTGAATTACGATCTGGAAATGATGCGTGAGCTGGGCTATTGCAGCGGGATCGAAAACTATTCCAGGTACATGGATGGGCGTCCGCCCGGCACACGGCCTTTCTGCCTGATCGATTATTTTCCGGATGATTATTTAATGATGATTGATGAAAGTCACGCAACCATTCCGCAAATCAAGGCGATGTTCGGTGGTGACTTGTCGCGTAAACAGAACCTGGTAGAGTATGGTTTCCGTTTGCCATCGGCGATGGATAACCGTCCTTTAAAATTTGAAGAGTTTGAAGACCTCACTAACCAGGTGATTTATATTTCAGCCACACCCGCGGAATATGAACTGGAAAAAGCGGAAGGAATTGTGGTGGAGCAATTGGTTCGTCCAACCGGTATTTTAGATCCGATCATCGAAGTGCGTCCTAGTGGTAACCAGGTAGATGATCTTTTGGACGAGATTCATAAAGTAGTGGCAAAAGACGAACGTGTTTTAGTGACAACTCTAACGAAACGCATGGCGGAAGAGTTATCCAAATACTTAACCAAACTGCAAATCCGTTGCCGTTATATCCATAGCGAAGTAGATACGCTGGAACGTGTGGAGATTTTGAGGCAATTAAGGGTGGGAATGTTTGATGTGTTGATCGGGATCAATTTATTGAGAGAAGGGTTGGATCTTCCGGAAGTTTCCCTGGTTGCTATTTTAGATGCAGACAAAGAAGGATTTTTAAGAAATGTAAGAAGCCTTGTTCAAACATCGGGTAGGGCAGCCCGGAATGTCAATGGGAAAGTAATCATGTATGCTGATAAAATTACAGACAGTATGCGAATTACCATTGAAGAAACCGATCGAAGAAGAAAACGCCAGATCGAATATAACTACAAGAATGGCATTACACCAACACAGGCCGGTAAAAAATTATTATTACAGCCAAACGATCATGGCGTTGAAGTGACAGTGGATGGTAAATTGGTAAGAACTTATATTGAACCGGAAGAATATAGTGTGGCGGCTGATCCCGTGGTTCAATACATGAGCAAAGACGAATTGAAAAAACAGATCACCAAATTAAAATCGGCCATGCTGAAAGCCGCCAAGGAAATGGATTTTGCGAAAGCAGCCAGCTTAAGGGACGAAATGTTTGGTTTGGAAAAATTAATGGAGAATAAATAAAAAAGTACCAAAGATGAAAGTATTAAGTATAAAGATTGTTTTGGAATTATCCGATCTTTCATCTTGATACTTTAATCTTAAAACAAAATATGAAAATCGCCACTAACAAATTATCCGACCTCTATGAATTTTATAAAACGGAATTATTATCTGTTTATGATGAAGAAGAGTTGTATGCCATTTTTGAATTGGTCTGCGAACATTATTTAGGGTATTCCAAAACTGACACCCGCTCGAATTTCCATGGTAACCTGAACCAATCGGATGTTTTGAAAATTTATGACACGGCCAAAGCGTTAAAGACCGGAGCCCCTGTTCAATACATTTTAGGAGAAGCTCATTTCTATGATCTGAAATTCAATGTTAATTCCTCCACCTTAATTCCACGCCCGGAAACAGAGGAACTCGTTGATCTCATCATTAAACAATTCAAAACTCAAAACTCACTCAGCACTATTTTAGATATTGGCACCGGTTCCGGTTGTATTCCCGTGACTTTTAAAAAGCATCTTCCGCAGGCGAAAGTAACAGCCATTGACATTTCGGAAAAAGCACTGGAGGTGGCTCAATCCAATGCCCTCAAAAATAACGTAGAAGTTGAGTTTATTAAACTTGACATCCTCTCTCAATCCATACCTCATAACTCATCATTCAACATTATAATTAGTAATCCTCCTTATGTTTTGAATTCTGAAGCTAAGCAAATGGAAGCCAGGGTTTTGGAGCACGAACCTCATGTGGCGCTTTTTGTGGAAGACAATGATCCTATCATTTTTTATAAACGTATCATTGAGCTTTGCAGGGAACACATGGATGCAAAAGGGTACCTGTTTTTTGAACTGAATCCGTTGTACGCGGATGCGGTAAAAAACTATGCCAATGACAGTAAAATCTTTATTTTTACTGAGATTTTAAATGACATGAGTGGCAAGCAACGATTTTTAAAAGCACAAAAGAAATGAATAAGTTACTGATCCTTTTTACTTTTTTGTCTTCGTTTATATTTTCCCAGGAAAAGTTGGTTACGGATGTCGAAAAACCTGCCCAGCCAGTTGGTGGTAAATTAGATGCGGATTATGTTTTTCAATCCCAGGTTATTTATCCTGCAGATTTATTGAAAAAGAAAGTGAGCCGTGATGTGGCTATCTATTTTACGGTTACCGCGGATGGAGCAGTAAAAGATATTGAATTCAACCAGGACTATGAAGAGGCATTTAAAACAGAAGCCAAACGCTTGTTGCGTTATTTTGTGTTTGCGCCGGCCACTGTTGGTAATGTGAATGTGGCCTCGCAGACTTTCCTCGTTTTTAAATTTAGCCCTGATGCTTATAAAAAATTCACAAAGGCAAGGGGTTTTGTCATACATAAAGAACAGGCCAGTTTTGATACCAGTTTTGTAATTTATAAAATGGCTGATTCTTCTCCCGATTATTACAAAGGTGAAGAAGCTCTGGGCGAGTTTGTGTTATCAAACCTGGAATATCCGGATCTGGCAATTCGTCAAAACCTGCAGGGTACAGTGATGATGAGCTTTATCGTAGAACCTAATGGAACAATCAGTAATTTGGTTGCTGAAAAGGAATTTAACCACCTGTGTACACAAGAGGCTTTACGGATTATGCGTGAAACCAAGTGGAAACCCGGTAAAAAAGATGGTAAAGCCATTCGTTACAAAACCAAATACCCGATCGTATTTAATTTAAAAAACATAAATAAAGATAACGCTACCAGTGAACAACGATAGAAATTACGAATCTGATACGAATATACGAATGCAATATGCACACAAATGCATACACAGATTCGTACATTCGTAGTTATTCGTAATCACTAAAATTTACTTTAAAACAAATGAATATAAATAGCATGAATTATTCCATCCATCCCGAAAAAAGAATTACTCTCAGTGATGTTCAGCATATTTTAGAATCTAATGTCACGCTTGTGCTTTCTGAAAAAGCCAAACAAAACATTGTAGAATGCCGTGAATACTTAGACAAAAAAATGGCCTCCCAGAAAGAGCCAATCTATGGGATCAATACAGGTTTTGGGTCTTTGTGTAATGTGATTATTCCGGATAACGAACTGGAACAATTACAAACCAACCTGGTGATGTCTCATGCCTGTGGGATGGGCGATGAAGTGCCTTTGGAAATTGTTCGCCTTATGTTGTTTTTGAAGATCCAATCCTTGTCCTACGGTAAAAGTGCAGTTCAATTAAAAACAGTGGAGCGTTTAATAGATCTTTATAATTTAAAAGTGTATCCGATCATATACCAGCAGGGATCTTTAGGTGCTTCCGGTGATTTGTCTCCCTTGGCACATTTATCATTGCCCTTGTTAGGAATGGGCGAAGTGAATTACCAGGGAAATAAGTATCAGGCATCTGTTGTTCTAAAGCAATTGGGTTTAGAGCCAATCACCTTAAAATCAAAAGAAGGTTTAGCCTTGTTGAATGGAACGCAGTTCATGAGTGCTTATGGTGTATGGTGCCTTATAAAATCAAACCGTTTAAATGCACTGGCTGATTTTATTGGTGCTATTTCTTTAGACGGTTTTGATGGACGAAGTGAACCATTCAAAGATAATATTCATGTGATTCGTCCGCATAAAGGACAATTACAAACGGCCAGAGCGATCATTGCCAATTTATCAGGAAGTGAGATTTTAGCTCAGAAAAAAGTACAGGTACAGGATCCGTATTCGTTCCGTTGTATTCCGCAGGTTCATGGAGCGACTAAAGATGCTACGGCTTATGTGAACTCTGTATTTGAAACAGAAATTAATTCGGTAACGGATAATCCAACAGTGTTTCCGGAAGATGATGAAATTATCAGTGGCGGGAATTTTCACGGACAACCCTTAGCGATTACATTAGATTTTCTAGCCATCGCGATTGCTGAGTTAGGTAATATTTCAGAAAGACGTGTATACCAGTTGATCTCTGGAACCCGTAATCTACCGGCATTCCTGGTAGCAAAACCCGGATTAAATTCCGGCTTTATGATCCCTCAGTACACAGCAGCGAGCATCGTTAGTCAGAATAAGCAGTTATGTACACCGGCCAGTATTGATAGTATTGTATCCAGTAACGGACAGGAAGATCATGTGAGTATGGGTGCCAACGCAGCCACAAAATGCTACAAAGTAATTGAGAATGTAGAAAAGTTATTGGCCATTGAATTATTAAATGCATCACAGGCAATAGAGTTCAGAAGGCCACTACAATCTTCTCAAAAGGTAGAAAAAACACTGGCGGATTTCAGAAAATTAATCCCTTTTATTAAGGATGATAAAATCATGTACCAGGAACTCGAAGCCACTTTGCAGTTTGTAAAGACAATGAATATTTAATGCCCGAGAGTATAGCGCGTAGGCTGTCAAAACGCGGCGCCGGGTCGCTGTGAATTTTGATTTTTTTAGTTGAGTTTGAAAGAGCTTTAGTTCTCTTTCAAAAACGAAACTTAAAAATCAAAAGAGCGCGTGGATATCGTTTTGACTTGAATTTTTGGTTCTTTTTGTTCAAGCAAAAAGAACAATGAAAACTAAAAATATATAAATGAAACACTTAATCATCATAGTTCTGATCCTGAGCTGCAAACTCAGCCTTGCCTGTCAGTGTCCCATCACTTCTTTAACGGACAAAGAAACCAATAAGTACGATATCATTTTCAAAGGAAAGATCAAATCCGTGAAGCTGAACAATACAAACAGCGAAGCTGTTTTTACAATAGATGAACTATACAAAGGATTGCTGGCTCAGGACTTTAAGGTTCTGTTCAATGATGCTGACGTTTGTAAGATTGAAATGAGGGCGGGGGATGAGTGGATCATTTACGCGAACTACCATCAGATCGATAATGCGAAAATGGATTTTTGCAGCAGGAGCCGAAAGTTTTTTAAAAATAACAAGGAAGATTTTTTTGCAGAAACAACGGGAATCTCCTATGAAGAAGAGTTACGTTATCTGCAATCCAACTTAGGTTTACATAAACTGATGAAGGAAAATCCAAACAGAGTGGAGAATCGGAACATTCTTCCCACCGGTAATCAATCTATTGTTATTATCATTTGTTCAATTCTTGGGCTCATCTTTTTCTATGTGCTCATCAATAAAATTTTTAAAAAAATTAGCTAATATTATTCTAAATGAAAGTTCAACTACATAAAGCGCATCCCTGGCACGGTATTTCTATCGGAGAAAAGTGCCCGGAAATCATTACTTCCTTTATTGAAATGGTTCCTGCCGATCACGTCAAATATGAGATTGACAAAGCATCCGGTTACCGTAAGGTGGACAGGCCTCAGAAATTTTCCAATATCATTCCGGCGTTATATGGTTTTGTCCCGCAGACCTATTGTGGTGAATTGGTAGCAGAAAGGGCCAATGAAAGAACCAGACGTAAAGACATCGTCGGCGATGGAGATCCCCTGGATATCTGTGTATTGACGGAACGAAACATTACCAGCGGTGATATCATTGTAGAGGCTATTCCTATTGGCGGTTTCAGGATGATTGACAAGAACGAAGCAGATGATAAGATCATTGCGGTGATGGCTAAAGATGAAATCTATAGTAAATGGAAGGATATTTTAGATTGTCCGGAACCATTGATTAATCGTTTGCGCCATTATTTTTTAACTTATAAAAACATACCGGGGGAGTCCACGGCGATAGTTGAAATCACAGAAACATACGGAAGGGAAGAAGCCCATGAAGTGATTCGAAGAAGCATCAAAGACTATGATAAATCGTTCAGGTCGCATATGAATCTTGGGATGTAAACAGGAAGGTCCAAAAGTAAAGAAGGCTGCTGAATTTAGCAGCCTTCTTAATTTATTATGCCAACTGAGTATCAGAATTCTCTTTTTTCTTAAGAATGAGCGCTGAAATCAAGCTCACTACAAGACCAATGGGAAGTATTTCAGAATAAGTAATCAAAATGAAGAAGAAAGGGTTTTTGTACATTTCCGAATAACCTGCCATTGACGCAATTTGATCATTTACCTGCTGTTCTGTTGCACCGCTTTTGCGAACCTGCTCAATCATTTTTTGGCTATACGCGTCCATGAAGTCCGGCATCATAAAATTGTATTCCATCATCCAGGTTGCCACATAAAATGAAGAAGCGATCAGCGAAATATACAATCCGATCTGAAAGGCCTTGCCAAACGTAACTACACCATTGTTGTATTTATCCCTGTAGTTTTTAATGGCAACAAAAATAAACGAGAACGCAACTAACATGGAGGTGTATCCCACCAGCATGCTTCCTTCAAATTCAGGATTATTCCGAAGCGATAACATGCTAAAGAACATAAATGTGCTGACAATTACTCCCGAAATGGTTCCAAAAACTAATACATTTTTTTTCATTTTTTTAAATTTTAATTGGTTATATGCCCGCAAAACTACAGTTTGAATAGGCTTTTTTCTTCATACTTAAGTATGATTCTGAGGTTAAAACCCACAATCCCACTTAAGTGTGAGTATGCTTATGCGATGATTTTCAACTGTTTAGCTTTTTCAACGGCCTGAGTCCTTCTTTTTACATCGAGTTTTATAAATAAATTAGAGCTATGTGTTTTAATGGTGTTCAGTGAAACAAAAAGAGCCTCTGCAATTTCCTGGTTGCTTAATCCTTTCGACATCAGTTGGAGTACTTCCAGTTCACGTTTACTAATCGCTAACCGGTTGAGTTCTTTCTCGTCAAAAACAAATTCAGCACTTTGGGTCACAAACACTTCCTTTTCAATCACCACGGTTTCTTTTTTTGGCCGGGCAAGTTTAAGTGCTACCCAGATTCCAATACCCATAAAAATAACGGCTATAGCACCGATGTAAATTTCCATGGAATGGTTAATAATCATAAAACGTAATTCCAGCCATTTTAATAGAAACAAAAGGATTGCCATGGATAAACCATAGACAATAACCAACTTGTTTCTAAGAAAAAAAGATACCATATTGAGAAAGATTGGTGCAAAGATAGTTTTTTGGAAAAACACTTTAACAAAAGAAGGCTGCTAAATTTAGCAGCCTTCTTTGTTATTTTATGATTAATACATAACCGGGAGCGACGTGTTCCTTACCTTTATTATCGATCACCTTAATTAAGTAGTAATAAGTAGCATCCGGACATCCTTCACCGTTCGATGCTTTTCCATCCCATGATGTATTCAGGGCATCCCAGCTGTAAAGCAGTTGGCCCCATCGGTTATAAATAAAACCCTCGGCTGATTTCACTCCGGTAATCTTGATATGAAATGCATCATTGGCGCCGTCTCCATTCGGAGTAAACACATTCGGGATCTCTATGGTAAATCCATCTTCTGCCACAATGGTTTTGGTGATGGTATCAGAACATGCTCCCGAGAAAGCTACCAAGGTAACGGTGTACGTACCGGCATTTGTATAAATTGTATTAGGATCGGTAAAGGAAGAGCTAAGACCATTTCCGAAATTCCAGCTATAGCTGGTGGCGCCTACACTTGTATTCGTAAAGGTCACCGTTAAAGGTATTTCACCAAGCATCGGGTCAGCGTTAAAATCCGCCGTTACACTGTTTTGTGACACATCAACGGTTGAAGTTGCGGTACATCCGGTGTTTAAATTAGTGACGGTTAACGTATAAATTCCGGTGCTTGTAACCGTAGGCGCAGCAATGTTTGTTGCAGAAGTAATGCTTCCTACATTTGGCCCTGTCCAGCTATATGAAACAGCATCTGTTGTTGTTGTTGAAGTACCCATTAAGGTAGTTATCGAAGTGTTACATGGCATCACCGTTGCAGCACCGGCATTGGCATCCGGTGGAACAATATTATCGGTTATTGTAATAACCGTATCATGACGGCAATTATTTGATGGATCAACAATAGTAGCAGTATAATCGCCGGCTGCAGTAACCGGATAAGGATTTGTAGTAACAGTTCCCGTAGAACTTGTCCAGGTTACCCCTGATGTAGCGCTTAATGTGCTGGCCGTTGTAGCGCAGGTGATTACAGTACTTGTCACATTTACTGAAAGAGAAGGAATAATGGTGTCAGTTCCTACCGTCACGGATATAGTGTCGTTCACACATCCGTTAAGCGGATTGGTGACTGATGCACTGAATGTTCCTGCAGAATTTACCGTAATGGATGAATTGTTTACGCTTCCGCTAATTCCGGTTCCTGACCAGGTATACGTACTGGCTGGTGGATTGGCCGCTGCACTAATATCAACTGTATTTGAAGCACAGGTGATCGAAGAGGGAGGGACAATACTAACAGTTGGAGCTAAAGTATCTGCATCAACAGTTACCTGTGGGAGATTTGTAAAACAATTATTAACCGTGTTGGTAATCACACAGGTGTAAATTCCTGTTGCAGTAAAGCTTGGGCTCGCTGTAGTACCACCCGAACTTGGTGTTGGCGTCCAGGAATACGAGACATTGCTAACGGTTGATGTTAAAGAAATGCTAGGAGATGGCGTTGTACATGTAATGGTCGCTGTATTACCGGATGAAAAAGTGAAAGTTGGAATATTTGCATCCGCCGTTATCGAAACAGTCCCGATAGCAGAAGAACAACCGTTAACCGTATTTGTTGCCACTACCGTAAAATCACCGCTTCCACCAATACTTGGATTACTGATCGCCGTGTTGCTGATGGTTCCGGTTCCGGGTGTTGTCCAGCTATACGTAGTGTTTGGATCGGCATCGCTGCTTGCTGTAATTATAACAGATGGTGCAGAACAGGTGGTCGTATAAGCATTGGCTGACAGACTCATAGTTGGAGCAACTGTATTCGAAGGAACGACAGCTGTATAACTGCCTGTGCAACCATTTACAGTATTGGTCATTGTAATCACATAGCTTCCTCCGGTGCCAATTAATGGAGATAACGATGTGCTGCCTGACATCACATTCGGACCTGTCCAGTTAAAATTGACATTGGTTGAAGGAACAATTGTCGAATTGATCGTTAATGATGTTGTGCCACAGGTAATTGACGAAGCGGAAGTTGCCGCCGTTGCCGTCGGACTTGTTTGGTCCAAAGTTACTGTTACCGTGGGAACACTGGTGCTACATCCGTTCGAATTATTGAGAACTGTGCACGTATAAATACCTGCTGCTGTGAAGCTCGGCGAGGTAGTGTTGCCACCGGAATTAGGAGTTGGGCTCCAGGTATAAATTAAACCGGTAGGAGTGGTAGAAATCGTAACTGTTGGCGCCGGTGTCGTACAATTCACAGTAGCGGAAGTTGATGACAAAGTGTAAGTAGGCACATTAACATCTGCAGTTACATTTACAGTTTGTGGGGAAGAAGAACATCCATTTACAGTGTTGGTAACCGCTACAGTGAATGTGCCCGTTCCTCCGATTGTCGGAGTACTGACAGATGTATTACTGATCGTGCCGGCGGCAGGTGCGGTCCATATGTAGGTAGTATTTGGGTTGGAATTACTTGTAGCGCTGACTGTCGTACTTGGATTTCCACAAGTGGTGGTTACCGAAGTAGCACTTAAACTTAAGGTTGGTGCAGTCGTATTCGTTGGAACTGCTATGTTAGTAGTTCCTGTCACGCCAGAACAACCTGTTAGTGTATTGGTAATGGTAACTGTGTAATTTCCACCCACATTAACCACTGGGTTAGCGGTATTGCCTCCTGATACTATTCCAGGTCCTGACCATGAATATGCATAAAGTGATCCTGTCGGAGCAGAAGATAAAGATAAGGTTGTTGTGTTACAGGTGATGCTGCTTCCGGATACAGTAAGAGAAGCGCTTGATGGAACCGGGTTGGTATCACTAGGAACATTAACAGCATATGCCTGTGAACAGCTTGCCGTATTGGTAATGGTAACTGTGTAGTTTCCTCCGGATGAGACCGTAGTAGCAGACGACGTCGGGGACGCAATTGTTCCAGGTCCCGTCCATGAATAAGTAACCGGTGAAATACCCGTCGTGATACTAACGACAGAAGTAAGGTTGGTACAGGTAATGGAATTAGAAGCAGCGCCAATTGAACCTGTTGGAGTTCCGGCACTTGGCATTACCTGAACGGTTGATACTGAAAAACATCCCGTAGCAGGATTGGTAGCAATTAATGTATAGGTATTAGCTCCGCCAACTGTGGTTGTATTAGTTGTAGCACCGTTGCTCCAGTTTAAAGTGGACCCTGCGGTTGCACTACCGGTTAACGTTACTGATGGTACAGCACAGGTAATGACCTGGTTGGAGCCCGCTGAAACGGTTGGCGTTGTTAAGTTATTTGTTACAGTAGCAACAGCAGCGACTGAATTTGAACAACCTGTTAAAGTATTGGTAGTGATTAACGAATAAGTACCAACGGTTGTCGCAGTAGCATTAGCTGAAGTGGCGCTTCCTGAAATACCGGGTCCTGACCAGTTATAAGTGACTCCGCTTGCCGGTGAACCGGTAAGTGTAATGGACGTTACCGCACAGGTCAATGTTCCTCCTGTCGCCGAAGCGCTCGGAGTTGTCATGTTGACATTCGCAGCTAATGTGGTTGAGTAGGCACATCCGGAAGGACTTAAAACGGTTAATGTATAAGTGCCAGGTCCTTGTCCTATCGCATTTTGACTATTAGCTGTGCCACCACTCATTGAACTTCCTCCCGGAGCTGTCCAGGTATAACTTTGTCCGGATAAACCGGCAATTAAGTTTATGGTGTTGGTTGCACAGGAAATAAAACCTGATGTTGAAACTGTTGATGTTGGAATGGAATAAACTGTAATTGTTCTAACTGCCGTATTGGTACATCCTGTAGTCGCATCAGTTCCTGTTACAGTATAGCTGCTTGCCCCCAAAGCAGGATTAAAAGCAACTCCATTGGTAATACCACCTGTCCAGGTGTAAGTAGTTGCAGTTCCTGTTCCTGTTAAAGTAGCGGAACTTCCATTACAAAGTGTATTACTGCTGGCGGTCGATGTTACCGATGGTTTCGAGTTAACAGATACTGAATACGTGGCTGAACTGGTACAGCTATTTGCGGCTGTAGCAATAATCGTATAATTGGTTCCAACGGTTGGTGAAGCAGTTACTGTTGCGCCTGTTGGAGAACTTAAAGCAGACGAAGGAGACCAGGAGTATGAGGAGGCGCCACCCGTCGATAAACTGGTGCTTGATCCGTTGCAAATAGTATTTGTTCCAGCCGGAGTAAGAGTTGGCGTTGCGCTAACCGTAATTGTTCTCGTCGCCTGATTGGTACAACTTGTAGTTGCATTAGTACCTGTCACTGTATATGTAGACGTTCCCGTGGGAGGAATAAATGCAACTCCGTCAGTAATTCCGCCTGTCCATGTGTAAGTTGAAGCCGAACCGGTACCTGTAAAAGTAACTGATGCTCCACTACAAAGGGTCGTGCTGCTGGCCGAAGAAGATACTGTTGGCTTTGGATTCACTGTAACAGAGTAATTTGCCGAATTTGTACAACTGTTTACTCCGGTTGCCGTTATCGTATAATTTGTACCAGTGGTTGGTGAGGCTGTAACGGTGGAGCCTGTGGCCGAACTTAAGCTTCCGGCAGGCGCCCAGGTATACGTATTGGCACCGGTGACGGAAAGCGTGGCACTGGCACCATTACAAATGGTATTCGAAGAACTGGCAAATGTGAGTGAAGGTACCGCATTGACGGTAACATTGGTGATTGCCGAACTAGTACAGCCATTAGTTGCTGTACCGACGACAGAATAGGATTGATTTCCGGATGGTGCAACTGTAAACGAAGTTGATGTGCTTCCTGTGCTCCAAGTATAAGTACTCGCACCACTTCCTGTTAAAGTTGTAGTTTTAGTCCCACAATTCACAATAGCGGTTCCTGAATTTATAGCAACAGTCGGAGTACTTAACATTGTCACAGTCTTTGTTAAAGTTTGTTTAAAACCACAAACTCCTCCAACATAACAAGTATAGGTCATAGTCGTTCCTGGTGCTACTGAAATAGTTCGGGTTGTTTCTCCGGTTGGTTCCCAGGTATAACCGGTTGCTCCCAAAGGAGCAGATAATATTGAACTTTGACCAGGACATATGCTCGGTGGCGAAGCAGTTATCCCGGGGAACGAAACTCCTGTAAGCGCTTGAATATTATAATTACAAATATCACCACCCCAGCCATCAACCATCACATAATAATCCTGTCCAACCACTAAGCTATTGGCGGAAATTGAAAAACTGGATGCACTTTGTCTGTAATCCGAGACAGGAGTAAATGTAGTACAGGCAGAAACTGCTGAAAAAATTTGCATTTGAATTCCAGCCTGGCATCCGCCAAGCCAACAATCGCTTACAGTAACACTGAAGCTTGCAACCGTAGAGGCTGCTGTAAATTTAAGCCAGGAATTATTATTGATCTGAACATCATAAGCAAATGGAATACATGGTGCATTAACAACATACGGTTGTCCGGCACCCCATGCTCCACCTAATCCAAAAATGCCCCCGGAAGGTGTATTACCTGGAACAAAATTATAATGCGGCGGTGCAGGAGTAAGTGTCCATGTTGTTTCAGCATCACCTTTCATGTTTGATGGCCAGTCGGCAGAATAAGCAGCGTTTGTTGAACTTGAATATCCATTCAAATCGCATATGTAAAGAGCATTTGCACAATTATCATTGGTTGGGGACGAAACACATATTCCAAACTCTCCGGATTCACCTTCCCAACCCCAATACCTGAGATATACCTTAGATCCAGGCGTTAAGCCTGTTTGATTAATGTAGGGTAAAAAATCATTGGCGCTTCCCGGGTAATTATAAATACCAGCTGTACCATCAGCATCATCAGAACAAGCAATTTGGGTTAAGCTTCCGCAGGAGCCGCTGTATAAAGCCATTACGCCATCAGTGACTACGGTACCTGTTAAATTTGGCTGCGGCGTGATACACAAATTCCCATTTGCTGGAACCGTAATGGCAAACCATACATCTTTGGTAGTGGCATCAAATCCGCCGGTTCCACCTAAGCAATTCGTTGGAGATGGTGCAGCTGCACTCAATGTTGCATTTTCGTTTGAGAAGGTGGAGTAGTTACAGTCCGCTGTAACCGTCGGCAAAAGTATTGCATTACAGGGTTCATCATTCGGTTGTGTTCCACTAATGATACTGTTACCAGAAACACACACACTGAAAGTACTTCCCGCAGAAGAATAATAGTCATACACCCGGAAAAAATATTGATTACCGGGTGTTAGCCCGCTGGCAATGGTGGTTTCTGTCCCTCCCGAAAAAGTATTATCAGTACAACTCAAAGATGTAAATGCGCCACAGGTTCCGTCGAATAATTCTATCACAGGATCCATGGATGCCGAGCCGGCCACCTGGATGGTTTGAGTATAGTTAGTTGCTGTGAATGTATACCAGACATCATCGTTTGGCGTACCGGCGCAGGTAGGAAATAATGTCTGTGTCGTTGCGCCGTAAGTTGTGCCTGACGTTTGAACACAAGCAGCGTTCACTGCTAAGTTGATTGCACTTGCACAGTTATTGTTGGCTGGGGGAGCCGGCGCATTGTTTAAACACATGGTAAAAGTGCCCGCACCTGATCCTGCAAAATAATGGTAAACCCTGACATAATAAGTATTAGTGGGAGTTAATCCGGATGCCACCATGGATTCGGCCTGCCCGCCTAACGTGTTGTCCACACATCCCATAGAAATAAGAGCCCCACAGGACGTTCCTGAAAACACTTGTAAAACAGCATCGTAACTGGCTGAGCCTGTCACTGTGATGGAATGACTCGAAGAAGAAGCCACAAATCTATACCACGAATCATCGTCGGCGTTACCCACACAGCCAATAATGTTTTGAGAGGTTCCGGGCGTACCCGCAACACAGGCACCATTGGTCAGCAGCACAGCGGCAGAACAGTTTTCTCCCTGGGAAAATGCAACATTAAATGATAATACCAATAAAAAGACTAGATAAATTTTATGCATACGTGTTTGATCTAAGAATTGAATAGAAAATGTGTTGTAATTATTTTGAAATTATTTCTCCCTTTGTATACTGTACGGGAGTTAATCCATGTTTAATAATAGTCCGTTTAATCACAGGAGGGCTGAATACCTTTTGATCTTCACTTACAACTACTGGTTCTTTAGTTATTAAAATTACCTGTCCGGCATTTTTTTCCAGTTTATACTTAACTTTTGCTTCGGTCGCAAATTCAAGGGAAATGAGTGCCTGTTGTAATTCGTCAAGTTTTTCCTGAGAGGCGTACCCCGTAAATGTATAGTAGTGAGTCTTAGTTATTTCTTTCTGTATATCTGAAGTATTACGTTGCTGTGAAAATGAAAAAGTTGAAAGGAAAAGAAAGAATAATAGAAGTTTTTTCATCTGAGTTTTGAGTTACGTTTAACATCAAAAATATATCATTTTTCTGACACAATTTAACATCTAAGTGTTAAATATTAATTAAATCAATTTAGGAACAAACACGTTTTCTCCGGGAAAAAAGGAAATACATAAGTTATTTTCTTTTTAAGTGTATGTCAAAAAACAAGGAATGCATTAATTTTATGGCCTGTTTAATCGGATAAAATGAACAGGACTTATCGTTGTAATTAAACAAATTAATTATATTTGTGTAATCACAAAACTGATATATGAAAAAATTATTAACCATTTTTGCACTTACCAGCATAACGGCTGCTTTTTCACAGATTACTATTAATGCAAATTTTCCATCTAATATGAACGCAGGTTCGTCTATAGATGCAGATGTTAAAATTAATAAAGGAGCCGTGGGTAATTTTGCTAAATACCAGTTAGATGTACCAACAGGATATGTTGTTTCTGCAATAGATGCGAAAACAGGGAATTTTACTTTTGAAAACCAAAGAGCTAAAATTGTTTGGGTATCTGTACCAAGTGAACCTGAATTTACAATTAAATTAAAGGTTCAGGCTATGTCTAACGCAACGAATCCGGGGACTTTCAACCAAAAATTTTATTATTTAGAGAACAGTGAGAAAAAAGAGGTTGAAGCAACTCCGGTAGTTATAAATATTGGCGGAGCTTCATCTTCCGCATCGACCAGTGCACCTGTAGAAACTCAGCCGGTAGCAACGTCTACCCCGGTAGAGACAAAACCTGTAACGACTTCTACTCCGGTAGAAACAAAACCTGTTGCAACGTCAACTCCGGTGGAATCAAAACCGGTTGAAACTAAGCCTGTTGCATCAAAACCGGTTGAAACGGCTAAACCTAAACCATCTGTTGCAGCTTCTGAAGCCGGAATGACATTTAAGGTACAAATAGGGGCTTATTCAAACGAGCCGAGTAAAAGTAAATTTTCGGGGGCCGGTAAAGTTAATATTGATCTGATCAATGGAATGTATAAAGTTACCGTTGGTAATTTTAATAATCTGGACGAGGCCGTTAGATTCAGGGACGAACTGAAATCAAAAGGATATACAGGTTTTATTGCCAGGTATAAGAACGGAGTCCGGGTTAATTAAATTTTTATTTTCTAATTAATGTTTAAACTCAAATTTTTGATTAGAAAATACTTCATACTTGCTTTTTTTGTCACTTCCTGTGGATTGAATGCACAGCAATATCCATGGTGGACACAATACCGGGCTAATCAAACTTTGTATAACCCAGCTTTTTGCGGTACTAAACGTGTAGTTGACGTCAGGATCAATTATAGAAATCAATGGACAGGCTATGAGGGCGCCCCAAAAACTTATGCTTTAGCTGTAAATTCCCGTCTATGGAAAGGCAGAATTGGGGTAGGGGGCTTTATCTTCAAAGATGATATTGGACCTTTTAGAAATTTAGCCAGCAGCGTGACAGCAGCCTACCATTTAAAATTTCCTGATTCGGAATTGTCTTTTGGAATTCAGGGAAATTATATAAAACAAAAATTTGTTGGGAATAACATTACGCTTAGAAATCAACAGGATATGGCAATAGACCAATACGTCGAGGACAAAGCCGGAGGTTTTGACGGAAGTTTTGGATTATTATACTTTAACGACCGTTTTCACCTGGGAGTTGGCGCTAATAATATTACCAGTACTAAATTAGAGCATTATATAACAGATTCTCTAAAAAAGGGAACTTTTACGAGTGTACCTCATTATAATGTTTCGGCAGGCTTTAATTGGGCTGATAATACAGATTTTACTTTTGAAAATTCTATCCTCGCTGTTTTTGTTCCCGGAGTCCCTATTTCCTTTGATTATACAATGCGTTTACACATGAAACAACAATTGATTGCTGGCTTTAGTTTCAGGTTAAATGACGCCATCGCTTTGCAATTAGGATACACAATCAAAGAAAATATTCAGATCTCTTACTCCTATGATATAGTAACTTCACCTTTAAGAAAATACCAAAAAGGTTCACATGAATTGACTCTTATTTTTTCCTCGAATATGGGAACCGATAAAAAGAAAAGAGGAATGGATAAACGCTTTTTGAAGCAAAGGTATCAATACCTTCTTCAATAAAATGAAATCTGCTTTTTATGTGTATATTGGTTTTTATTAAACGTTAGCCGGATGATTTTTGCAATAATAGACCTAGGTACCAATACTTTTAATTTACTGATTGCTGAACGGTTACAAAATTCAACATTTAGAAAAATATTCAATACCAGAATTTCCGTAAAATTAGGTGAAGGAACCATTAATGACGGGTATATTGCTCCGGCTCCTTTTCAGAGAGGTATCGATGCGTTAAAACAATTTCAACACTATTTAATGGAATTTGAAGTCGAACATACCTATGCGTTTGCAACCTCCGCTATACGGTCCGCTTCGAATGGACCAGATTTTGTTGCATTGGCAAAAAAAGAGACCGGAATAACTGTTACCACTATTGATGGAAATGAAGAAGCAGACTTGATTTATCATGGTAACCGAATGGCAGTGAACATGAATGAATCTATTTCATTGATCATGGATATTGGTGGTGGCAGTACTGAATTTATTCTGGCCAATCACACTACCGTTTTCTGGAAACAGAGTTTTTTACTTGGAGCCGCAAGATTAATGGAACGATTCAGTTTATCTGATCCCATTACTAGGGAGGAAACTGCTTTATTTAATGATTATCTAAGACAGGAATTGGTGCCTTTATTTGAAGCGGTTAAAAAATTTAAATCCGTTGAACTTATTGGTTCTTCCGGTGCTTTTGATTCTGTCATTGATGTAATAGCCGGTGAATTCAATACAGGTCAATTAAATGAGAATCAGACAGAGTACGCGATTAACCTGGAACATTATTTTTTTATCAGTGAAAAGATAAAAAGAACAAATCTCAAAGACCGTTATCACATTAAAGGATTGATTGATATGAGGGTTGATATGATTGTTATTTCTGTCTTATTAATTGATTTTATTTTAAATGAATTTGAACTGAACGCTATGCGTGTTTCCACTTTTTCGCTGAAAGAAGGGGTGATTAGTCAAAAACTGGGATTATCCCTTTCTTAATTTTTTGATACAAAATCTTTCCGTAACTTTGAAAGAATGATAGTTCAAAGTCCATATACATTAACAGTTTCCGAAATTTTTTCTGAAGAAGAATTATATAAAGAAACGTGGCTCATTATTCTCAATGCCTCAAGAACGCCACCGCATGTTGGATTGATGATTGATGGAAATTATAATTCCCTTACAATTAAAGGGCATGAATTGAATATTCATAATTCTGTTTTATTAAAAACCATTCAGCAAAAAAAAATAGAATCTCTGTTTATCAGGTTGAAACATCATCCTGTTTTTAGCAGCGAATTTCAGAAAGAAATTTGTCAGCATTACATTAAACAGTTTAACCAGGTGAAAGCAAATGAAGCTTCGTGTCTGAGCCCGATTAAATTATTTTTGCAGGAGTTTTATGCCATTTCAGAAAATAAAGATGAGTTATTGTTTGAATTAATTGAGCGCCTGAAACAAAACCAGTACATTTCACAAACTTTTGGTTTAAACGTTGATCAAAAATTAGAACAGCACGAATTTTCGTTGCCTATGTATTCAAATGAAGAATTACAGCAGATCATAAAGACGGAGCGAGCTAATTATTATAAAGAATAATGTTTATCCGCTCAGAACATATTTATTTACGGGCACTCGAATCGGGTGATCTTAACCTGCTTTATTCGTTTGAAAATGATCAGTCCATTTGGAAAGTAAGTAATACATTAAGCCCTTTCAGTAAAGATGTTCTTGAGTTGTACCTTCATTCGGCACATCAGGATATTTACACCAATAAACAGCTCAGGTTAATGATTTGTTTGGTAGAAACAAATGAAGCGATTGGAACAATTGATCTTTTTGAATTCGAACCTTTGCATTTAAGAGTTGGAGTAGGGGTTCTGATTTTTGAAGGCTACAGAAAAAAAGGACATGCATTGGAAGCGCTTCAACTAATAAATGCGTATGCTAAAAACACCTTGTTATTGCACCAGCTCTTTTGTAATATCAGTGCCGGCAATATGGAAAGTATTGCTCTGTTTGAGAAATGTGGCTTTAAGAAAGCGGGTGTCAAAAAGGACTGGAACCGGGTTTCAGGTCATCAATTTGAAGACGAGTTTTTATATCAGCTGATTCTGTAATCTTAATTCACTTTCTTCGCAACAACAATCATTTCCTCACCGATATTAAGTGCCGAAAGTGTCTTGTATATGAGATTATGAATTTTCATGTAGAGCTTTAATTTCCACATAGGCTTTTCCGTAAACGTATTGAAGTATTGCTGTCTTTCCGATGCTTTGATCGCACTGTTGGCTTCCTGCTGTGTTTGCTTTTTATCTCCTTTTAAACGCTTTAACATAGGTAGGATCGTGTACATGATAAAAAGTTTGATCTCAAAAGATGATTTAATGGTTTCTACCTTGTAACCATGCTTTTCCAGTAGTTGTGTAATTGTTTTTTTACCAAAATAATTCACGTGGTCCAATCCCATCATTTTCCAGTTATCCTTATGTTTTTTTGCAAAATAAGAATCGATTTGAGGAACCTGGATAACGATATATCCGTTTTTTGAAGTGATGCGGGAACATTTAGCGATAACATCATCGGCTTTATCAATGTGTTCCAATACATCCCACATGGTGACGATATCGAATTTTCTATCTTCCTTCATTTCAAAAAAGTCGATGTGATCCACCGGCAATTTCAGGTCATTTTTAGAGTAGAGATAAGGCTGTTCGGAAATTTCAATCCCATAAACATCGTATCCCAGCATTTTTCCCGTAAGCATGAAATGACCCCAACCGGCACCCAGATCAAATAAAGAGCCGCTTGGTTTATATTTTTTGATCAAATCATAACGCAATTTATGACGCTCAATCTTTACCCAGTTATTTCCATTACGTACGGCATTGGCCACGTTTTCATCCTTATAGTTTTCATACGAAATTTGTTTTCTAAAGAAAGGAGGAATAAAAGTGAAAGTACATTTGTTACATTCAACAACTGAAAATTTTTCTTTTTGGTATAGGATTTTAAAATCAGAAGGATTAGAGTTGCCGCAAACGCAGCAATGAATGTCTTCAAAAATATCTGGCATAATAAAGGTTAAGGTTTAGTTTCTTGTTCAAATGTAGATTCCGTAATTGCCGCAGCATCTCTAAAGTAGGAAATCCCACCCCAGCTGAAAATTTTCTTCTGGTAAACGTAAGCGGCGGTTTCTTTTACAACTACTCTTTGGATGATGACAACTCCTGGGCCGTTAATGGTTTCTTCGGTAACGCCCGGACTGTATTTTGCTAGTAGCGCTTTCTGCCTCGCATCAATATCAGCAGCTGTAGCAACATCGGACTTTAATAATTTTTCTATTTCTGCTAACTGACTTTTGGCGTAAGCATCTCCAGCTTTAGCAATTAACGCTTCTTCATATGGAAGTTTTGCGTCCTTGTATCGTTTCGCTTTGAATAATCCATCCGCTTTTGCTATTGCTTCTTTGTATTTGTCAACAGGAGGAGGTGTTATTTTATTCGTTTTTTCCTTTGCCAATCTTGCTGCTTCATCTTCGGCTTTTTTCTTAGCTGCCAGATCAGCCGCTTCTTTATCTGCTTTTTCTTTGGCTAAACGGGCCGTTTCTGCATCCGCTTTTTTCTTGGCAGCCAGATCAGCCGCTTCTTTATCGGCCTTTTCTTTCGCTAAACGGGCAGCTTCAGAATCTCCTTTTGCTTTCGCTTCTGCTATTTCTTTATCTGCTTTCTCTTTCGCTAAACGGGCAGCCTCATCTTCAGCTTTTTTCTTAGCGGCCAGGTCTGCAGCTTCTTTATCCGCTTTTTCTTTTGCTAAACGTGCAGCTTCCGCGTCTCCTTTTGCTTTTGCGTCAGCTATTTCTTTGTCGGCTTTTTCTTTAGCTAAACGCGCAGCATCATCTTCTGCTTTTTTCTTAGCAGCGGCATCAGCATCCGCTTTAGCTTTTGCATCAGCTTCAGCCTTGGTTTTCGCAGCGGCAGCATCCGCTGCCAATTTATCTGCTTTTTCCTTTGCTAAGCGGGCGGCTTCATCTTCTCCTTTTTTCTTTGCAGCAGCATCCGATTCTGCTTTGGCTTTGGCAGCTGCGGCGTCAGCAGCTAATTTATCTGCTTTCTCTTTCGCCAAACGCGCAGCCTCTTCGTCTGCTTTTTTCTTTGCAGCGGCATCTGTATCCGCTTTGGCTTTTGCATCTGCCTCAGCTTTCGCTTTAGCAGCGACAGCATCAGCCGCTAATTTATCCGCTTTTTCTTTGGCTAAACGAGCCGCATCCTCTTCGGCTTGTTTTTTCGCTGCAGCATCAGCTTCTGCTTTCGCTTTGGCAGCGGCAGCATCGGCAGCCAATTTATCAGCTTTCTCTTTCGCTAAACGTGCAGCCTCTTCGTCTGCTTTTTTCTTTGCAGCAGCATCTGCGTCAGCCTTCGCTTTGGCATCGGCTTCGGCTTTTGCTTTCGCAGCGGCAGCATCAGCCGCTAATTTATCCGCTTTTTCCTTGGCTATTCTTGCAGCTTCTTCTTCCGCTTTTTTCTTGGCGGCTGCATCAGCTTCCGCTTTGGCTTTTGCCTCGGCGTCGGCTTTAGCCTTCGCTGCAGCATCAGCCGCTAATTTATCTGCTTTTTCTTTGGCTAATCTTGCAGCTTCTTCTTCTGCTTTTTTCTTTGCCGCAGCTTCTGCGTCAGCCTTGGCTTTTGCATCTGCTTCGGCTTTTGCTTTCGCAGCAGCAGCATCCGCCACTAATTTGTCCGCTTTTTCCTTGGCTATTCTTGCAGCTTCTTCTTCGGCTTTCTTCTTGGCAGCAGCTTCCGCGTCCGCTTTCGCTTTTGCATCGGCTTCTGCTTTTGCCTTTGCTGCCGCTTCGGCAGCTAATTTGTCGGCTTTCTCTTTTGCTAAACGTGCAGCTTCTTCTTCGGCTTTTTTCTTAGCCGCAGCTTCCGCATCTGCTTTCGCTTTGGCTTCTGCATCGGCTTTTGCCTTGGCAGCAGCTTCGGCGGCTAATTTGTCGGCTTTCTCTTTTGCTAAACGTGCAGCTTCTTCTTCTGCTTTTTTCTTAGCCGCTGCTTCCGCATCAGCTTTCGCTTTTGCATCAGCTTCGGCCTTTGCTTTGGCTGCTGCATCTGCTGTAGCTTTTGCCGCAGCCTCTGCATCGGCTTTCGCTTTAGCTTCATCAGCTGCTTTTTTATTCAAAGCCTCCTGGTCTTTAATAATGATTTCGATTTGGGCTAACTGATCTTTAGGATATATTTCATTTGGTTTGTAAGTCAATGCCTGATTATAACCGGCTCTTGCAGTTACCCAGTCTTTTTTCTGAAATGCCTTGTCAGCAGCTTTTAAGGAAGCGGCATAATTAGCTTCCAATTCTTTTTGTTTATTTAAAGCATCCAGTTCTAATTGATGCAATCTATCCAAAGCAGAAAGCATTTGATTACTATAGGCCTCATCATAGTCAAAATTATCTTTCGTTGGATCATAAGTCACTTTTACTAATGGCTGATTCAATACTGAGTAATCAATGTTAGGCAACGGCTCAAATAAGCTGATGGATTCAATATTAAACCCTTTAAAATTATTCTGAGTTTTATCTGCAGGAACTCCCCGTGTAGAAACCTGGAATTTTTTGGTGCAATGGCCGGGCTTTGTAACAATCACCGTAAAATCTCCATTGGGCGGTATCTGCAATTTAAAAGCTCCGTCGTCGCCGGTAATTGTTTGAACGACCTGTTTACCACCCTGCATGAGTGTAACAGTGGCGCCAATTAATTTTTTGCCGTTTTTTTCAATTCTGCTGGAAAACGGTAAGGTCCAATCTTGAGAAACAGCTAAATGTGAACAAAAAAGAAAGAATAATATTATGCGTAAGCCGTTCATATGTTACAAAGCTGTAATTTTGTATTAAGGGTTAAATTTAATCAAATTTCCACACTTGACCCACAAAATATATGCATAAGAAAACCATTACAACAAATTTTAGCTTTTGGGAAACACAAACCTTTTTTAAGGATATTGATTTAATAGTTATCGGAAGTGGAATAGTGGGTTTGAATGCCGCGATCTCTTACCAAGAAAAACATAAAAAAGCTAAAATCCTAGTTTTGGAACGTGGAGTATTACCACACGGAGCGAGTACAAAAAACGCCGGCTTTGCCTGTTTTGGAAGCGTCAGTGAACTCTTGTCAGATATAAAAAAAACGAGCGAGGATTTTGTCTGGCAAACCGTGGATATGAGGATCAAAGGGTTGGAATTGCTCAGAAAACGTTTAGGGGATCAAAACATTGATTATAAAGAATTTGGCGGTTATGAATTATTTAATAATGTCAAAAACTTCGAAGAATGTTGTGGTTCCATAGATTATTTTAATAAAAAGATAAAACCATATACAGGCATAAAAAATACTTATAGTATTCAGAATAAAAAGATTAAGAATTTCCAGTTTAAACAGGTTAAAGGCTTGATCTGGAATAGAAAAGAAGGACAGATTGATACTGGAAAAATGATGCAAAGTCTTATTCAGCTCGCATTAAGCAAAGGTATCATCATTTTAAATTCTATAAATGTTAATGGGATTAACGACACTAAGACAGGCGTTGACGTAGAAACTTCGATTGGTTTATTACAGGCAAAACGTGTGGTTGTCGCTACCAATGGTTTTGCTGCGGAATTATTAAAGCGGGAGGATGTTAAACCGGCCCGTGCACAGGTTTTAATTACGAAACCAATTGAGGGATTGAAAATTAAAGGAACCTTCCATTACGATGAAGGGTATTTTTATTTTAGAAATATTGGAAAAAGGGTCCTATTCGGAGGAGGACGTAATCTTGATTTTGAAAAGGAAACCAGCAGTGAATTTGTTTTAAATGAGAAGATCCACCGACATTTGGAAACGCTTTTAAAGACAACTATATTACCCGGTGTCAAATTTGAGATTGAGCAGAGATGGTGTGGCATTATGGGGGTTGGGAATGAGAAAAAGCCGATTATTAAAAAAGTATCTTCAAATGTAGTTTGTGCTGTTCGAATGGGAGGCATGGGAGTGGCGATTGGTTCACTTGTAGGACAGCTCGCAGTAAATGAGTTTTAGTTTTATGTTTGTTTCCTGGAGAAGACCTTAAGAATAATGTAATATACAGATTCATCTATTTAACATAATGTTAATTATAGATAACATATAAAGTGCAAATATTTGTTAATCAGATGCTTAATATTATTGTTCAGAGATACCAATCCGGCTTTCGTGAATTACTTTTGCACACTAAATTATTAATCCCGTAAGATTATGAAATGGCTCCCGGGCCTATTTCATTCTGCCTTATTTAAATTATAACAGATATGAAACTATCCATGTTCAAGTTCAATTTGCCAAAAGAATTATTGGCAGAACATCCCTCTAAAAACCGTGACGAAAGTAAATTAATGGTGGTTGACCGGGCGACCGGAAAAATCAGCCATAAGAAGTTTAAAGACATTATTAATTACTTTGATGATGGTGATGTGATGGTTTTGAATGATACAAAGGTTTTTCCCGCACGTATGTACGGAAACAAAGAGAAAACCGGTGCAAAAATTGAAGTTTTTTTATTGCGTGAATTAAATGCTGAAAGCCGTTTATGGGATGTTTTGGTTGACCCCGCCCGTAAAATCCGTATTGGTAATAAATTATATTTCGGTGAGAACGATAACGTTGTTGCTGAAGTAATTGACAATACAACTTCCAGGGGAAGAACTTTGAGATTTTTATTTGATGGTCCTTATGAAGAGTTCAGAAAAGCGCTTTATGATCTTGGAGAAACGCCATTACCAAAATATATTAAACGTGCCGTTGAGGATAGCGATATTGAGCGCTACCAGACTGTGTTTGCTGAAAATGAAGGCGCTGTTGCTGCTCCTACTGCCGGGTTACACTTTAGCCGTGAACTATTAAAGCGTTTAGAGATTAAAGGGGTGAATTATGCTAAAGTAACTTTACACATTGGTTTGGGAACTTTCAGAATGGTTGAAGTGGAAGATCTGACCAAACACAAAATGGACAGCGAAGAAGCTATTATTACGGAAGAAGCCTGTAAGATTATTAATAACGGTAAAGACAGAAAGAAAAGAGTGTGTGCGGTTGGAACAACTGTAATGCGTGCTTTAGAATCGTCTGTATCCACAACCGGGCATGTAAACCCTTACCGTGGCTGGACCAATAAATTCATCTTCCCTCCATATGATTTTTCGGTGGCCAATTGCATGATCACGAATTTTCATATGCCGGAATCAACTTTGCTAATGCAGGTTGCTGCTTTTGGCGGTTATGATTTAATTATGAAAGCTTATAAGGAAGCCATCAAAGAAAAATACCGTTTCTATTCTTATGGAGACGCGATGTTGATTTTGTAAGTGGTTTCAATACATTATTAAAAAAAAGCCATCTGCTATAGCGGATGGCTTTTTTAGTTAATGCGAAATTTTAAATAATTCAGTGGTTCGATATTTTAGTATTGGAGAAGTCAGTTTAAACTTATTTTTCATATTATTCAGGTAAGAGGAATCTGAGATCAAAATGTAATCTGATTTACTAAAATAACTTGCCATGTTTGAATTTAAAGTATCTCCAACGGTATATCCAAATCTATCCAATAAAAATAGACTTCCATTCATTGTAAAATCAGGCACTACCAATATCTTGGCATTTTCAGGAATACCAAGACTATCTAATTTTGCATCACTGTTTTCCAGGACATAAGCAATTCGTGAAACTTGCTCAAATGGTGAAGAATATCTTCTGTTTAAATTTAATTTAGCATAATTAATACTCAAAACCGTAATTAACATGATAAATAAAGATATCGCTATTTTTATTTTCGTGTTTAGATGAAATATTATGGCTTCATAAGAATTTACAAAAATTAAAAAGAATAACGGGACAAATTCCATGAAGTAATAATCGTGGTCTCTGAATTGTTTGAAAAATAAAATAAAATAAAAAAAAGTACCTGATAAAAAGATAAAGGATAATAATAGTTGATCCTTTTTGAAATTTTTATAAAAGAACATTGAAATGATTAATACGATAAAAAAAGTATGTATTGCTGAATGATAATAATATTTATAAACCCAATAATTAATAATAAAAAGAAATACTTCTTTGACCTCAGTAGATGACATTGACCATATTGGCTTTATGTGAGTTAAATAATAATCGGCGTTATTTATTTTATTGTAATGAAGGACATATAGATTCCATACTAACAAAACTGAGAAAAGAAGGAAAAAAACCGCTATTGCGTACTTTTCATATTTTCTGTTTTTCATCCATTTTATTATTAAAAATATTAGAAATCCAATTGGGTAGACTGCGAAAGTTATCTTTATAAGACATGCAAACAAAAACAAGACCATTGATATATTAAAAAATATTCTGGTATTTGATTCTAAATATTTCAAAAAATATACTATTCCGCAAAGAGACAAGCATAATGCAGGATAATTAGGGATGTGGTTTACTGAGTAGTATAAAATAACAGTAGAAGAAAACAGTAAATAAGTAATTGAAACAGCATTAATAAATGAAAATTTATTTCTTAAATAATTAAAAATTGTGTAGCTGGTCAGAAAGAAAAATATTAAATGTATTGTTTTTAATACAAGATAACTTTTGGCCCCGAGCTTAGATATTAAAGCGGTTAAGTAATATAATATCGGAAATTCACAAAGTGTTTTTCCGCTCTCATTGTACAGATTTAAATTTCCGACATTAAAAAAATTAAGGTCATTTTTTAAATAATAACTAACAAATGATAAAGTATCAGTCTGCCTAATAAAATGGAAACTTCTTGGATTTAAAAAAAAAATAGAATGAAAATTTAAAAAAAATAGAATACTTAAGAAAAGAACGGCAAAAAAAATATTTTCGCTTCCTAATTTTTTCAGAATTTTGCTCATCAATAACTTGTTTTAATTATCTTTTGAGAATACTTAATATTTAAATTATCTATAAACTGAATAAAATAGACACCGTTCTCTAAGAAATTTAAGTCTATTACTCCTTTATTTGTTCTAATATCCTTTTCAAATATTTTTTCTCCCTGAACATTATAAATCGCAATGGAAAAAACTTCATTGAATTGATTCGTATTAAATAGGATTTTATCGCTGAAAGGATTTGGGTAAACCTCAATTAATTCGGACTGACTCTTTTCTTCTTTCATCCCGACTATATTTGGACCAATTGACAGTAATGAATCATATTTGATAATAAAGACATCGGATAATAAACTATTATAGCTATTTGTATAGCCTACACCGATGTATCCTTTTGAACTTTCATTCGTCAAAGCAAAACTAAAGCATTCATCGTCCTGACTACTTCCAATAGCTCCTCCATTAACATAAAATCCAGCATTACTGAGAAGCAATAGTTTTACATCTTTTTTAAAACTAGAGCCGTTTTCATGTGAATTCTGCAATGCTGTAAACGTTCCAAAAATAGAATTAGAGATGTCTACTTTAAAAAACTGTTCATCTGTGCCTACTTGTCCATCTATAAATTGTAATGTTACTTGTCCAACAGAATTAACTTTCACAAAATTTGATTGTTGTTTTAAATTGGTTGTATATGTGATCGCACCTCCTAAAATTAAATCACCAGATGTTAATTCTTTGAGGTCATTATAAACATCAAATTGAAAAAGTCCATAATTATGGTGGTAAGAAGCAATCGAATCTCCCAATGCGTCTATTCTAAAAATCCATGCATCACCCAAAGAGTCTGCGTAACTTTTGGTATATCCCGCTAGTGCATAAGATCCATTGGTCAGCTGAGTTACTGACTTAAATTCATCGTCTTTTCTTCCGCCGTAGGTTTTGCTCCATTGTACATTTCCGGTGGCGTCCGTTTTTACAATATATCCATCCGCATTTCCATGGCCAAAACTATAGGTCGTTCCAGCAATGATGAAACCTCCATCACTGGTTTGCTGCATGCTGTGAGCAAAATCCCAGTCACCTCCCCCTATTGTTTTTTGCCATTCCAACGCTCCGTTTTTATCGGCTTTCACTAAAAAAATATCATATCCACCAATCCCTGTGGAACTGGTATAACCAACCATGATAAAGCCTGAATCAGGCAAGGCAATGATGCTTTTCCCAATATCATTACTGAAACCCCCAAACGACGTCTGGAATTTTACATGCCCTATACTGTCCAGTTTAAGCAGATAGACATCTGTATTTCCCTGGCCGAAACTATTGGTTGATCCGGTGATGATATAGCCTTTGTCAAGCGTCTGCTTTACATCATAACCCACATCATATCCGCTGCCTCCGTAACGACAGTGAAATTTCAGAGGGGGTTGTGCATTCCCGGACAATCCAATGACAAAAAATAAGATGAATATGATTTGTTTCATGAGCATTATCTTTTAAATTTCTTGGCTATACTAATAAAGGCACCCTGTCCATAAGTGTTGGTTGGGGAAATATATCCCTGTAAACTATTGCTTCCCAACTTAAAGAACCATGACTTTGAAACATACGAAAACGCAAGTCCGCAGTTTAATTTACTGTAACCTCCGTAACCAACATGCAACGACCCGGTAATTTTTGAATTGAATGAATATTCAGCTTCTGTAAAAAAGTAAGGTTTAAAATTCGAATTGAATAGATACCTGAACCCGAAACCTAATACAAACTTATCTGTAAAGCGGATCCGGTTTATGATCAACAAATTCGTTGGAATATTAATATTGAAGGATTCTTTGTGAGCGTTAGTGGTGTTCCTGATAATACTATCCCTGTTAATGGCGGCCAGTGTTGAATCTTTTAAATCCAGCAGATTGTTAATATGGTAACCGTCAAATTTAAACGTTGAATCGCTGCTATACTGAACGCTATTGTCAAACCAATGTAAAAAGCCAATATTATTGGCATTTACGGTTAATATGCTTTCCTTTCCTATTTTACTTTTATAGGGGGTTTCAAAGAAGATATCAGCGCTTGCTCCTACTCCTGTGTATGCAAACGGATTTTTTCGGTCGTTGGTATCACTCAGGGCCATATTAAAATTTGAGTTAAATACCAGTTCGGTACCATCCGAATTCGTATAAAGAGATGATCCCTCCTTAGCTCTTATGTAAAATAATTGTTGTCCCTTCAAGATAGAAATGGACACACCAACCTTGGCCGTTGTATCAATTTTATGCCAGATAAATCCCAGTTTTAATTCCTGAAATCGTAAAGAATTAATGCTTGAACCTGATAAATTTTTTGTTTCATCTTTGTATGGCTGATTTCCATAAAATACCAGCTGGTAGAAATCTTTTGTAAAAGAAGAATTAAATATCCGCTGATCTTTGAACCCTATCAGGTAAGAATACTTCGAATTTCTTCCAAAAAATGTGGAAATGTCATAATTCATATTAGCACCCATGACATTCATATTTTTCATGCTGTTATTGGAAGCATCTTTGGTTTTTTTATCTATGTATCCTCCATAAATAAATTTATTTAGCAGGGAATTATAGATACCATTGGATCCCAATTCATATTCCGCATTAATGGATATACTTCTTCCCGTTTTTTCAAAATTCAAAAACTCTGAATTATATTGAGAGAAAACTGCCAGCGAAGAAAAACAAAAATATAAAATGAATTTGGCCCTCATCACTATTTAGTCTTTGCGTTATAATTTAAATTCGCGTGAACCACAATATCCAGGTAACTATCTTCTGTTATTTTGATAGGTGTTGGCTGATTGTTCAGGTACATATAACTTACGAATTTTATTTGCTTGCACTGAGATAAATGATTTATTTTATTTTTATCAAAGTCTGCTGTTAATTTTGAATCAACATAATTTAGAACATTATTCCCGGCATCGGTGATTGCAGACTCAATGATATTTTGTCCGGGTACAAACAGAGAATCGATGATTTCGTTCTGGTCGTTCAACATATAACCCTGGATCTGTGCCCTGAAGGGATAGTTGTTTTGAACGTCCACCAATATCTGGCAGGAATTCACATCATTCAATTCTTTCAACTGTGTAAGATCCACTTTTGAAAAATTTTGCAGTTTAAAGTAAGCTGCCGACAATTGTAAAGGAATATCGAGATCGGCTATTACTTTTAGCCCATGCCCATAATAGGCAAAGTCATTCCCGGCAGAGATATTTCCTAATGGATTAACCATGGCCTTGACGGAATAACCGAGGTAGTTCGGTAAGTTCTGAAGGAAGGCATTTAAATTGGAATTGGATGAATTGACATTGATTTGTTTGATCCATGGAAATACAGGAGTAGAAGGATTATTGGTTTTACCTGCCCTCCCCACATTAATGGATTGCAGTAAGTTACCTGAATTCAAGGTAACCACGTTGGGAGGAGACGTTTTAATGGAACGAAGGCTGTTGATTGAACTGGACATTTCGATTCCAAATTCATTAATGATCCTGAAATTAATAGATGATTGTGAAAGCGCAAGGTTGTTGGTACTAAAGTTTCCCAGAAATCCTAAAGCGGAGGAATCCGGACCAAAGGATAGGTTTTGTTGCCCGAAATATCCCTGAATGTACTCCGGGATGATATCCTCAAAGGTTAATTTAATTTTGAGTCCTTGTCCCAATTGTAATACGGCTGAATTTCCACCGGCGTCGGTACTAATCGTATAGGTTTGTACCAGGGTATTTACTTTATTACCTGAAATTCCCGTGAGATTGATATCATAACCGTCAAGGGGATAGGATTTAATTAATGAAGAACTTCCTGGAACGACCTGACTGATACTTAATTGAGCCCCCCAGTAAGTTGCCGAATTAATAACGTAATCAAATTTTAAGGGCTGGGTATAGGAATTGATATATTCTATTTTTAAAGCGCCTTTTCTGACAGTCGCTTTATTCAATTCCACCCCATTATTGACAGCAAATGTGATTTCTTTATCTGTGGAAGTGGCATTTGAAAAAATCTGCGCCCCCGGTGATAAGGCCGTTGCAAACGGAACCGTATAGGTTAAACTCACAGTTGTATCCGGTAATTTCACCAGGCTATCCATAGTATAGTTAATGAGATCTTTACTGAAAGCGATATGAAGTAGGCCGGTCGGGTCAGACTGGAAAATCGAATCACCGAAAAAATTACTGATATTAAGATGGCTTCTTGCAATTGGAATTGCCAAATCGACGTCCCAACTCGTTTCTTTTTTACAAGAAATCAGGGAGCTTAGAATTGAAAAAACAATTAACGATTTGTTAAAAAAGCGCATATGACAAACTTAACTTTTTTTATCTCAAATCCCAATGAATTTTGGCAAAGTTTTTGTTTAACGATGGAAAAGATATATTACCTTTGCCCCGATGCTTTACTCTTATAGATTTTATTTAAGTTGGATTATCTCAGCCGTATTAATGTATGTGGCGTTTTACTTTTGGCACGGTGTTTTTCTAAATGATTTGAATCGCATTTCTTTTTCCAAAGGATTATTTTTGGGTCTCGCTGCTTTGGTTTATTTGGTTATTTCTTTTGTTCTTTACAGAACCTACGAATCTAAATTACTTGCAAAATACATTACTCAACCTGTTTTAAGAGGTGTGGTAAGCGGTATTTTTCTTGGATTTATTTTATTTTCTTTAGTAACGGTTTTAGGTATATCATTTACCAAAGATGTGAATCTTACTTATATCCTTGCGGATTGTGTTTGGCAGCTGGTTGAACAGATCATTGGAGGTATCGTGATTGGTTTATGCAAAGTCATTATCTTTGAACCGATTCCTGAATTAGTCCATAGGGATTAGGAATCTAACCACATTGGCTAAAGCTCCTTTAGTTTCTGCTTTAAGTGATTCAAATTAATACCCGTACTTTTTACCCCATCTTTGTTTTAAAAATTCTTTCAGATCTTTTTCCCTTGAAAACTCCGAAGGATTATAAAAAGTTGTCCCGCTGATTTCTGTCGGTAAAAACTCCTGTGGAACAAAATGGTTATCGAAATCATGGGCGTATTTGTATTCATCGCCATAGCCGAGTTCCTTCATTAATTTAGTTGGTGCATTTCTTAAATGTAACGGAACCGGAAGATCACCGGATCTTTTAATTTCCTGCTGAGCTAAATTGATAGCCATGTAGCTGCTGTTGCTCTTTGCTGAACATGCCAGGTAAGTAGTTGTCTGTGCAAGGATGATCCGGCTTTCCGGAAAACCAATGACGTTAACAGCCTGAAAACAATTATTGGCAATAACCAGAGCAGTTGGATTAGCATTACCGATATCTTCCGATGCAAGTATCAATAAACGCCTGGCTATGAAACCCGGCTCCTCTCCCCCATCAATCATTCTTGCCAGCCAATACACCGCTCCATTTGGATCTGAACCCCTGATAGATTTGATAAAAGCAGAAATGATATCGTAATGTTGTTCTCCTGATTTATCATATAATGCCAAATTTTGCTGTATGTACTCCTTCACCAACTCATCTGTAATAACAATTTCAGGTTCGTTGATACAGTTCACTACAATTTCAAGGGCATTGAGTAGTTTTCTTCCGTCTCCACCGGAGATACGGATCAGAGCTTCATACTCCTTTATAATAATTTTCTTTCTCTTAAAAAATTCATCCTGAGATATGGCATTATTCAACAGTTGGATCAAATCAGGCTTTGTAAGATGCTTTAAAACAACTACCTGGCACCTAGATAGCAGAGCGGGAATCACTTCAAACGAAGGGTTTTCCGTTGTTGCGCCAATCAAGGTTACGATTCCTTTCTCCACGGCATTCAACAACGAATCCTGTTGTGATTTGCTGAACCTGTGAATCTCATCAATAAATAATACGGGTTTTTCCTGTTTAAAGAATCCACCATCCTGCGAAGCTTTTTCAATCACTTCCCTCACATCTTTTACTCCGGAATTAATGGCGCTTAATGAGTAAAAAGGACGCTTCAATGTCTGGGAGATTATTTGTGCCAAAGTTGTTTTTCCAACTCCCGGCGGTCCCCACAAGATAATGGAAGGTAACAGGTTTTGTTCAATGGCTTTTCTTAACGCAGAATTTTTGCCAATGATATGTTCCTGCCCTATATAATTCTCCAGGCTGTTGGGCCTGACTCTTTCCGCTAATGGTTGCATGTTAAAAAATATCTATAAAGATAGTATCTATTGGCTGAATTTAGAATTAAAGACGTTTTTTATAACTCTGCCAAAAATTATTAACACACCTAAACCTACATTAAAATTTTATTACATTTACATTAAACAAAATCAAAAACAATGAACTTTAGACACATTATTATTTCCGCCTCTGTTGTAGCAGTTGGTTTGTTTAGCGTTAATGCCATAAAAAAGGGTGAACCAAAAGACACGGTAGACAAGCGAAAGTTTATCGTCAGTATAACTGAAGTAAAAGAAGGCGGCCCTCCGAAAAAAGGCGTGGAAGACGAATTCGAATTTAAATCGGGCAAGTTTTTTAGCCAGTTCCTGATGGATAAATTTGACGTGAAATGGGTGAAATACGAAATGACCAAAGATTCGACCTATACAGACGAAGATCAGAACGAAAACCATTGGTCGGAAGTTGAACTTTCTACGACAGATGCAACGGATCAAACAATTATTTTGAAATGTTTAGTTGATAATTTTGATATCAGTGGAGAAATAAAAGTTACCAAGAAAGATAAATTGAAAAAGAAATATGAGTTTTCCGGAAAGGAAAAGCCAAAGAAAAAGTAATTTCTGAGTGATTATTTTTGAAAGCCGTTCGCTATTTAGAGGACGGCTTTTTTATTGGCAATCAGGTGTAAAAACCGGCTAATAGATTTAATTGAAAAAGTACGTTGATTGTCCTAAAAAAACGTCGAATTTGTTTTGTAATTCCCGTCAAAAATTTATATTTGTAAGATAAGGATTTATTATGCAAGAAGGAGTTATGTCAGCCGCAAAAGGTTTAAGTTTTGAAGATTTCAAAAAGATTGTTTTAAATGATTTTCGTTTAATTAATGAAAGCCGTCAGACCAGTTTATTAGGCCGTAAAGAAGTTTTAACGGGTAAAGCCAAATTTGGAATATTTGGTGATGGTAAAGAATTAGCACAGGTTGCTATGGCCAAAGTATTCCAGGACGGAGATTTCAGGAGTGGTTATTACCGGGACCAAACGTTTATGATGTCTATCGGTCAATTGTCTTTGCAGGAATATTTTGCAGGATTGTATGGCCATACTGATTTAGAGAAAGAACCAATGAGTGGTGGACGACAAATGGGTGGACATTTTGGAACGCAGACATTGAATGCAGATGGCTCGTTTAAAGAACTGGTTAACCAGAAAAATTCGTCTGCCGATATTTCCCCTACTGCCGGACAAATGCCGCGTTTATTAGGTTTAGCATATGCATCCCATTTCTATAAAATCAATAAAGATCTTCACCAGGGCAAATTTTTAAATTTCAGTAACAAAGGAAATGAAGTTGCTTTTGGAACCATTGGTGATGCTTCAACGTCGGAAGGATTGTTCTGGGAAGCCATTAATGCGGCCGGAGTATTGCAGGTGCCCATGTTAATGAGTGTTTGGGATGACGGACACGGTATCTCTGTTCCAAAAAAATACCAGACTACGAAAGAGAGTATTTCTGAAATCCTGAAAGGTTTTCAAAGAGAAAATGGTGGGAATGGTTTTGAAATATTTAAAACTAAAGGCTGGGATTACGCTCACTTATGTGAGACCTATGAAAAAGCCGCTAAAGTTTGTCGCGAGCAACATGTGCCTGTTTTGGTGCACGTGGAAGAAGTGACTCAGCCTCAGGGCCACAGTACTTCAGGTTCACATGAGCGTTATAAATCGAAGGAGCGTTTACAGTTCGAGATAGATTTTGACTGTGTTAAAAAAATGCGTGAGTTTATTCTTCAAAACGCTTTAGCGGACGAAGCAACTTTAAACGCTATTGAAGAAGAGGCAAAAAATAATGTGAAGGCCGCTCAAAAAGCTGCCTGGACGGATTACCTGACCCCTATTAAATCAGAGGTGGCTGAAGTATCTGCCTTATTTGATGAATTAGCCGGTGGTAACAATGGATCTGTCATCACAGAGATAAAAACGGAATTAAATGCTATTAAAGAACCGATTCGCCGTGAAATTCATAATGCCGTAAAAAAAGTGTTGCGGTTAACAAAGAATGAAGATTCAGCGTCACGTTCAAAATTAGCAGACTGGTTGCGTTTAGCCAATATTGAGAATTCTGACCGATACAGTTCTCATTTGTATTCTCAATCCGCTTCACAGGTTTCAAATATTACAGCTGTTGCGGCAGAGTATAACGGTGAAAAATTAGTTGATGGCAGAGAATTACTAAGAGAAAACTTTGATTACATTTTATCCAAGTATCCTGAAACCTTAATTTTTGGTGAAGATTCCGGTAAAATCGGAGGAGTGAACCAGGGACTGGAAGGATTACAGGCGAAATACGGGGAACACCGTGTTTTTGATACCGGCATCCGGGAGGCAACTATTATGGGCCAGGCCATTGGATTATCCATGAGAGGTTTAAGACCAATTGCAGAAATTCAATACCTGGACTATCTGTTATACGCTTTGCAAATCATGAGTGATGATTTGGCAACTGTGCAATGGAGAACCAAAGGAATGCAAAAAGCACCTGTTATTATCCGCACACGTGGCCACCGTTTAGAGGGTGTTTGGCACAGTGGCTCCCCAATGGGAATGATTGTTCATGCCTGCAGGGGAATAAATGTTTGTGTTCCAAGAAATATGACACAGGCAGCTGGGTTCTATAATTTATTATTAGAAGCTGATGAACCGTCCTTAGTGATTGAGCCTTTGAACGGATATCGTTTGAAAGAGAACCTTCCGGCCAATATTGGAGAATATAAAATCGCATTAGGTATTCCTGAAACACTGACCGAAGGAACTGATGTGACATTAGTAACTTATGGTTCGTCTATCCGTATCGCCCAGGATGCAATGAAGCAATTAGAAGAACACGGAATTTCTGTTGAATTAATTGATGTGCAGACATTACTGCCGTTTGATATTCATCATAAAATTGTGGAGTCAATAAAGAAAACCAATAGAGTTGTGTTTTTTGATGAAGATGTTCCGGGTGGAGCGACTGCATACATGATGCAAAAAGTATTGGAAGAACAGGGAGGTTACCAATTCCTTGATTCAAAGCCACTGACTATTGCTTCAAAAGAACACAGGCCTGCTTATGGTTCTGATGGTGATTATTTCTCTAAGCCAAGTGCAGACGATGTGTTTGACGTTATCTACAATTTGATGTTAGAAGTTAATCCTAATAAATTTAATAAAATCTATTAATAACATTAAATTTATAGTCTATTACCGTTTGGTTTAATAAAAAAGAAATTGATATATGAAGTTAACTAAGTTATTTTGCGCTTTTATGTTCCTGGCTTCAATCAGCAGATTATCTGCACAGGAAGCAAAAACGGATGAGAAGAAGATCCAGGAAGTGGTTTCAATCATGGCTGATCCTATATCTATGCCTCCGGATGCAGAGGGTAATGTCCCTGCAGATACTAATCCACCAAAAGGAATGGCTGTTAGCGAGATTCTAAAGCGTGCGGTTAATTTTGTGAAAACTGAATCAAAAAAGTATACAAAAGGAAATGGTGTTACTACCGGAAGTAAAGCCGAATGTGTGATTAGTTTTCCATATAAGCCAAAAGAGTTAAATCCATCAGCCGATGTTCAGGGTTCAATTTCAATACATGTGAGTATTGAGGCGAAGGAAGGTAAATACCGTTACACGATTTCAAAAATCAGCCATAACGCAAAAATAGCTGATTACTCCGGTGGAGATGTTTACAGTGAGGTTCCGAAATGTGGCAGTATGAAAATGCCTCCGGATTTATGGAAACGTATCAGAAGCGAAGCATTTAAACAAAGTTCAATTGTTGTGGCTGATCTGAAAGAAGCGATGTTGGTTTCAAGTACAACGCCGGTTAATACAGATGAGTGGTAATCTTATAATAAAATTTTAAAAGTCCCTCTCCGGGACTTTTTTTTTGAAACAAAAATCGAATCATATGAAAGTATTAGAATTGTATTCTAAAAAAGATATTGAGCAGCTTACGCGGAAAAGAACAAATGAAGTAAAGATCGGGGAAGATGTATTCGTTTTAGCGTCTGAGAAAAATTGGGAAACCGAATTAAAAAATATGCCATGCAAGTTTGTTTTATTTGGGATTCCTGAGGATATCGGTGTCAGGGCCAATTATGGACGTGGTGGAGCACATACGGCCTGGAAACCGGCATTAGATAGTTTTTTAAGCCAGCAAAGCAATGAGTTTTTAACAGGGAAAGATGTTTGTGTTTTGGGCCATATTTTCGTGGATGATTTGATGGAGCAATCCTTATCCTTAAATATCAAGAACAAAAATGAAATGCTGGAGTTGAGAAATCTGGTGTCCATTATTGACCAAAGGGTTTCCGATATTATTTCTAAAATTATCAGTTGCGGTAAAATCCCCATTGTTGTTGGAGGAGGACACAATAATTCTTATCCAATTATTATGGGATGTTCTTTGGCGTTAAACCAAAAAATAAACGTGATTAACTGTGACCCTCATACAGACTTCCGCCCACTGGAAGGAAGGCACAGCGGAAATGGATTTAGCTACGCCTACCGCGAAAACTATTTAAATAAATATTCTGTTTTTTGTATTCATGAACAATATAATACAACCAGTGTATTAAAGGATTTTACCAACGACATGGAACATTTGTACTATAGCAGATATGAAGATGTTTTTGTGCGCGAGATCAATAGTTTTTCCAATACGCTGAACCAAAACATTGGCTATGTGAAGCAAAATGGTTGTGGCGTAGAACTTGACCTGGATGCCATTACCAATGTACCTTCTAGCGCAAAGACAAGCAGTGGTATCTCACCGGTGCAGGCAAGGCAATATGCCTATCAGTGCGGTAAACAATTAAATGCCCTGTACTTTCATATTGCCGAAGGTGCCCCTATTCTATCGCACATCAAGGCGGATAATAAAACCGGGAAACTGATTGGCTACCTGATCGCGGATTTTATAAAAGGTGTGGCTGATAAATAAATCTAAGCTACTTTAAAAATAATTTCAAACTTTGCTCCGTCGGCATTATAAATTTTCAGCTCGGCATTGATTTGTTCTGAAAGGATACATACAATGTCAAGACCGAGTGAGTCAACGCTGTTTAAGTCAAAATTTGCCGGCAAGCCCTGTCCGTTATCCGCGATCTTCAACTGGTAAGTATTTTTAACCAGCTTGGATAATTCAATTGTGATAACACCGTCTTTGCCATTAAAAGCATGTTTAAATGCATTTGAAACCAATTCATTGGTAATTAAACCTAGCGGGATAGCAGTATCCAAATCCAGTTCCAACTCAATCAGGTTGTAATCAATGCGTATATTTTTACTGAAACTATCGGAGATTTGTGTAATTAAATTTGATAAATATTCATTGAACATCAAACTGGACATCTGATTGTTTCGGTACAACAACTGATGCAAAAGGGCCATTGAATTAATCCTGTCCTGCGCCTCACTCAATGAGTTTCTAATTTCTTCATTAGTGCTTTTGCCGGATTGCAGTTTTAATAAACTGGAAATGATCTGTAAATTGTTTTTGACGCGGTGATGCACTTCTTTAATTAATAAGTCTTTCTCTGAAAGAGATTGATTAATGATTTCATTTCGGGTCGCAATACGTTTGTTCTTTATTTCCAATAAATGTTTTTGCGCTTTTGTTTTTTTAAGCTGAACAGAAACGAAAATAATAACCGTGATGAGGACTAAACCACAGAATAATAAGGCATTCTGAATTGTTTTTTGGGTACTTACCTCCGTGTTTTTCTCTTTAATATTTTTTTGACTTTCCCGAATTAAGTTTTCTTTTTCTTCCACCTGGTTTGCTACCTGGGTAGAAATTAATTCTTTCAGATTTTCCTGAAGATCAACGCTGTCTTTAAAATTAATAAATCGGTTATAATAATCTATGGAAGCTTTATAGGATCCGGTTTGCTCGTAAAAATGCGCATATTCTTTTAAAATACTAAGTTTTGCATTATAATCCTCGATGTTACTGAGCCTTGCAAATGCGCTATCCAGGTATTTTTTACCGGTATAGGGTTTGTTTAAATTCAAATAGCATTTTGCCAGCTCAATTTCACTGACAGCTGCGTTAAGGAAATTTTTTGCTTTTAAACTGCCGGTCACATCTTTTTCCAGTAAGGGTATGGCTTTTTTATATTCTTTTAATTCCATCAAAACCTGTCCGATATTCCCTTCAATTAGTCCCAGTGTAAAAGGATCTTCCGGAGTTTGTTTATCGCTATGCATTTTGAAATAAATCTCTTTGGCCTGATTAAAACACTGCATGGCACTATCCAGTTGCCCGTATTTTTGCCAGAATAATCCGCGGTTATTATAATATCCTATCAGCATGTGTTTTCGTTGCTTAAACTCGTCAAATTCAAGTAATTGCTGTTTGAGGCATTCCTTGTAAAGCTTCATCTCATAATAGATGATGCTTAATTTTGGATGAAGCTTCCATGCATCAATATCGGGATGACGTTTGTGAATACCCACCAAAAAGCGATGTATTTCAATGGCTTTGTTCAATGAGTGTAAGTGAACATATGCATTCTTTAGATAGAAAAGAACAGAAGCACTGTCCTGATAATTTTGAATTTTGTTTGTTTCCAGAAGATCAGCAAATAAAGGAATAGCTTTTGAATAGTTTTTATTCAAATAGTAAATTTCGCCTTCAATTTTCGTAACTCTTGCGAGGATGTTAGCCTGACCATCCAGAACGGCGCGCTCCCTGATTTTTTCAAGATCTGCTTTGATTAACGGATAAATTTTCAGTTTATAATCATTCCCTAATGTATCAAATGCTTTTACTTTCCCTCCAAAACTTTGAACTTTAAAAAAACTCAGGAAACTAGTTTCGTAATTCAGTTGTGCATGAATATGAGAGGTTGAAATCAATATGATCCAACCTAAGAATAACCGTTTCAGTATGTTACTGCGCTTTTCCAATCTTTATTAAAGGTATTACATTATATTCAAAAAAATTAACCACATTTCGTCAACTATTGCATTGTTTAAAAGTTTAAACCCCATTTTCTTAACAAATTAAATCAGTAGACGAAGGTTACTAACAAAACAAAACCTGATTATCAGTAGTTTAAAAAACCTTGTTAGCCAATTGTTAAGTTTGCTTGCTGTGCGTAAATTCCGTAAATTCAATAATTAGAAAGTAATGATCATTTTTACCCTCCCGTACTAAAAAAACTATGCAAAATTTCGATAACCAGAATAAAACCCGTAAAAAATTAATATACACTCCAACATCTACCAATGAGGTTGGAAAATTACAGCCCCAGGCAATTGAATTGGAAGAGGCCGTTTTAGGGGCCATGCTTTTAGAAAAAGATGCATTGAGCACTGTCATTGACGTTTTATCTGCCGAAAGTTTTTACAAAGAACAAAATGGAATTATTTTTAAAGCCATTTACAATTTATTTAATCGCTCTGAACCGGTAGATATTTTAACAGTAACTCAGGAATTAAAGCGCAGCGGTGAATTGGAATTAGTGGGAGGATCATTTTATGTTTCCTCATTAACTAACCGCATTGCCTCATCCGCCAACATTGAATACCACGCGCGTATTGTTGCTCAGAAGTATTTACAAAGAGAATTAATCCGAATCAGTACCGAAACCATTAAATCAGCTTATGAGGATAGCACCGATGTTTTTGAGTTACTGGATTCTACTACTCAACACATTTTTGAAATCCTTGATTCCAATGTTCGTAAACAACATGCCGGAATGACCTCTTTGATTGCGCAAGCTATTACCGAGATTGAAATGGCTGCACAACAAACAGACGGTTTATTAGGTGTGCCTTCCGGATTTACTGCTTTAGACAGAATTACCGGTGGTTGGCAAAAATCTGATTTATTGATTCTTGCGGCTCGTCCGGGTATGGGTAAAACGGCTTTTGTGGTAACCATGGCCAAAAACGCTGCCGTTGAATTTAATAAAGCGGTAGCGATATTCTCTTTAGAAATGTCTTCCTTACAATTAGTAAAACGTTTGATTTCTTCTGAAACGGAAATTAATCAGGATAAAATTTTAAAAGGAAATTTAGATAATCATGAATTTGTTCAGTTAAATGAGCGTATCAAAAAATTGTCTGTTGCTCCTTTATATATTGATGATACCCCTGCCCTTTCCATTTTTGAATTAAGAGCAAAGGCCCGTCGTTTAAAAGAACAGCAAAATATTTCCCTGATCATTATTGATTACTTACAATTAATGAGTGGTGGCCCAGATAGCAAGGGTAACCGTGAGCAGGAGATTTCAGCAATTTCCCGTGGTTTAAAATCACTGGCAAAAGAATTGGAAATTCCGATCATCGCTTTATCCCAGTTAAGTCGTCAGGTTGAAAACAGGCCTGGTGGCAGCAAACGACCTCAGTTAAGTGACTTACGTGAATCCGGTGCCATTGAACAGGATGCGGATATGGTTATGTTTATTTACCGTCCTGAATATTACGGTATTGAAGTGGATGAAAACAACCAGCCAACCAAAAACAGGGCGGAAATCATTATTGCCAAAAACAGGCATGGGTCTATTGTTGATGTGCCGTTGAAATTTATCGGTCAGTTTGCCAAGTTTACGGATTTGGATTATAACGAGGGATCAGATATTTATTCAGGAAATACAATGGGTTCCGGTATTGCTCAGAATACTGATTTCCTTTCTCAGCCAACTACGAAAACACTTCAGTCAAAAACCTGGGATGATGATGATGCGCCGGGCACTGATATCATCAGAAGAAATGATATTGATGAAGTGTTTTAATTTATAAAACCATCTATGGCTTCTGTTGTGAAAGAAAAATTATCAAGCATTACTTATTTTAAAGGTCTTGATATGTTACGTTTCATTGGTTCAACAGTGGTGATATTTCATCATACAACGGACACTTTATTAAAAAAAGGATTTGAAACAAAATCCGAATCGTACTTTCGTTTTTCCGGCGCTTTTTTCCTGGATGTGTTTTTTATCATAAGTGGATTTTTGATCTCTCTTATCTTAATGAAAGAATTTCAACAAGGCACTTTCTCAATCAAAAATTTTTATTTAAGGCGAATTATCCGGATCTGGCCCCTCTATTTTTTAGTGGTTTTAGTGAAAGTATTAATTATCCCATTGGCCGCTCACTATCCCTGGGATTCAATAAAATCAAGCCTGTTCTATGCCTGTACTTTCATGGTTAATTTCCAGATATTGATTGAAGACTCGTCGAATGCCTATAAAGTTTTATGGTCGGTATGTATCGAAGAGCATATATACCTTGTACTGCCGTTGTTTTTATATATTTTCAAAGGAAAATTCAAGGTCATCGGTTGGGTACTAACAATCAGCGGATTAATTTCCTGGTTTTATTTTAAAGATATTCCTTCCCCGACGGGTTATAGTACTCCTTATTTCATGAGTCTCACTTATTTTTATTTCTTCGGTCTGGGTGTGTTAATAGCTTATTTCTATAATAAAGGTGTAAAACTTAAAATGGCATTTGAACCTCTCATTCAGATTATTGTTATCGCTATCTTAATCCCCATTATTTTCAATGTTATACCGCACAATTATAAACTGCCTCAATTACTGTTTATCTATGGTTTTTTTGGAAGTTACCTGGTATGGGCTGGTTTACAGGATAATTTTGTGTTGAATTTAAAAACACCAGTCACCAAATACCTCGGAAACCTTTCTTTCAGTATGTATATGATTCATATTATAATTGTTGTGGCCTGTGTAAAGTATTTTAAGCGCAGCGATATGAAATTCAGTGAGGCGCTTTGCGGTTGGGCAATACCTATAGTTGCGACGCTAATAACCATGGTGTTTTCAACCCTCCTTTATTATTTTTTTGAAAAACCAATACTGAAATTAAAAAGCAGATTTACGACTGTTAAATCAAAAATATTGGATTAAAGTATCTGAACTTACATAATTCCAATGTCAATTGCTGATCTACGGATTTATTGTCAATAACTCTTTGGTTTTTATTTTCATCTTTTTATCTCCTTATTCAAAAAAAATCCTAAGTTTATAGGCTTATTTTTTTGAAAGTTGGAAACTGAAGAAACCATATCGACCCGTCAATTATACCCCTACCAGGAAGAAGCTGTTAATACCATCTTCAATAAATTAAAGGAGGCCAAGCCGAATGAAAATATATTGTTTCAGTTACCTACCGGTGGCGGAAAAACGATTATTTTTTCAGAGATTGCAAAGCGTTACATCAATCATTTCAATCGTAAGGTTTTAATCTTAACCCATCGTATTGAATTAAGTAAACAAACCTCAGATGTTTTAACCGGTATTGGAATCAGAAATAAAGTCATTAATTCTGAAGTAAAAACGTTAACTCAACAAAGCGATTTTCAGAGTTTCACAGCTTTAGTAGAAACATTGAACAACCGTTTACAGGAGGATGAACAATTTCTTGAAGATATTGGTTTGGTTATCGTCGATGAAGCGCACTATAATTCATTCCGTAAGATATTTCATTATTTTGAAAACGTAAATATTCTAGGTGTTACTGCCACCCCTTTAAGCAGTAATAAAAAATTACCTCTTTATCAAACCTATAAGGAAATTATCGTTGGTGAAAGCATCGCTTCATTAATTGATCAGGGCTTTTTAGCGGAAGGTGTCACCTACTCCAATGATGTTAATTTAAGTACATTACGTATTGGTAATAATGGCGAGTTTACCACAGGTTCTCACGAGATGTTGTACACTCAGGCTATTATGCAGGGTAAATTGCTGGATGCCTATGAGGAAATTGGAAAAGGGACTAAAACACTGATTTTTAATGCCGGTATATTAACGAGCATAGCTGTGTATAATATGTTTAAAGCCAAAGGTTATCCTATTAAGTACCTTGATAGTACTTTCAGTGACAGGGACCGTGCGGAGACATTAGATTGGTTCAGAAATACTAAAGATGGAATTTTAAGTTCGGTAAGTATCTTAACTACCGGTTTTGATGAACCTGAAGTTGAAACGATAATACTGAACCGTGCCACTAAGTCATTGACATTATACCACCAGATGATTGGCCGTGGTTCACGTGTATTGCCAAATAAGAAGAAATTTAATATAGTTGACCTGGGTAACAATTCCCGCCGTTTTAATTTATGGCAATTTCCAATTGACTGGAAACATGTCTTTGTTGCGCCTCATTTGTATTTGGAACAACGCTATAAAGACGAGTGGGATTACGAACTTGAAAATGATTATGAGTTACCGGAAGATATTAAAGCCAGGTTCCTGAATTCGTCTGCGGAAGCTTTTATAGTTCGTGAACGTTATTTGCAATGCCTGAGAAAAGGATTAAAACCACAAACAGTGTTGGATCAATCTCTGGATGATCATTTCGGAAGGATTAAAGATAACGCCGCTGATTTTGATGAGGCATTTGAATTGTTTGATTTGTTGAGTGAAGAAGTAAAGTACCGGGTAAAGCAATTTGCGAAATGTATTAATGCCACCAATAACTACACGGATTATCAAACACAGACGTATAGCAGTAAATTGCGTCGCCGATTGATAGGCTGGTTTGTAGAATAAGTTTTTACACCGAGGTAATAGTTAACAAAAATAAAATGACAAAAACGATAGCAAAATTGCTTATCCTGCTTTTAATAACAGGCTTTGCAGTGGTTTCCTGTAAAAAAAATCAGATTGGCGGAAAAGCAACAGTCAGAGGAACTGTGAAACACCATGATAAGCCCATTGAAAATGCTTATGTCTACATCAAGTTTAATTCATCAGAATTTCCTGGAGAGGACATTAAGCTTTATGACACCTACGTTCAGGCCGATGCATCCGGTAATTTTAGTATTTCTTTTTACAAAGGAACTTACTATTTATATGCGGTTGGCTTTGATTTGGACGTCCCACCTCCCTATGAGGTAAAAGGCGGATTATCCGTTGTCGTAAAAAGGAAAGATGATTTGACGGTTGATATTGCCGTTTCAGAGCATTAATTAACTATCAAAGGTTAAAAACTGCTCTATTTTCTTTTTTATAGTAGATAATTTTATTTATCTTCGCAACTCAAAATTTTAAAATACGATGTCTGAAGAAATTGAACAAATAGAGCAAGTAGAAAACGGAAATGAGCCTGTTGTAAAGAAGGTTAAAAAATCTTCATCTAACGATGTGGATTTTGGAGGTTTAGAGTTTTTTTATGAAAAAAATAAAAAAGCAATAACTTATGGTGGTGCAGCTATCCTGGCTATTGCAGCTATCTTCAGTTTCTATAAATTTTATTGGTTACCTGGTGAAGAAAAAGAAGCCGGAAACGAAGCTTTCTTTGCTCAGACTTATTTTGAAAAGGACAGTTTTTTAGTGGCTTTAAACGGTGGATTAAATGTTCAGACATCAGAAGGCCCTAAAACAATGATGGGTTTCAAAGATATCGCTGATAACTATAGTGCAACTAAAACAGGTAGACTGGCAAATTATTATGCTGGTATTTGTTTGTTACGTACCGGTAAATTTGAAGAAGCTATTGGGTATTTAGAGCAATATGACGGGAAAGATGAAATGGTTGCTCCTGTGGCGATTGGTGCTATTGGTGATGCGAACATGGAATTGAATAAAGTGGACGAGGCTATTAAATTTTATTTAAAAGCAGCAGAGCAATCCTCAAATGCCTTTACAACACCTTTATTTTTAAAGAAAGCAGCTTTTGCGTATGAGCAAAAAGCAAATTATACAGAAGCGTTAGTAACTTATGAACGTTTAAAAAATGAATACTCTAAAAGCTCAGAAGCACGCGAGGTTGACAAATACATTGCAAGAGTTAAAACTCTTGGGAACATTCAATAATTAAAAAATACAAATTAAAAAAAAGGTGATGTCAGTCACCTTTTTTTGTTTAAAAAAAATACATTATGGCGAGCGAACTTAAAAACCTGTCCACATTTGAAGGAACAGAGATCCCAAATGCAGCGGAAATGAAATTTGGTATCGTATGGGCGGAGTGGAATCATTCCATTACACAAAAACTGATGCAGGGAGCTTATGACACCTTAATTAAACATGGAGCCAAGGCAGAAAACATAATTACCAGAACGGTTCCTGGAGCGTTTGAATTAACTCTGGGAGGTCAATATATGGCGGAACATGGAAATGTTGATGCTGTTATTTGTATTGGCTGTGTCATCCAGGGAGACACAAAACATTTTGATTTTATATGTGATGCGGTAGCTAAGGGAATTACTAATTTAAACCTTCAGTTCGGAAAGCCTTTTATTTTTGGTGTACTGACTGTAAATACCCAGGAGCAGGCAGAAGACCGCACCGGCGGAAAGCACGGAAATAAAGGAGACGAAGCAGCTGTAACAGCGATTAAGATGTTGGGTATGAAAAAAAGTTTTGAGTCCGGTAAAGGAAAAATCGGTTTTTAATTTGTTAGAACATCAGTCCTAGTGTCATAGTAAGCTGTGTAGCAAAAAAATGATGGCTGGCCTGGCCGTTACCCTTTCCAAGTACAAGAGAATTTCTATAGTCGGCGTAAACACCTTTGCCTGTAAATTCAAAAACACCATGTCTTAAAAATTCTACACGAAATCCGGTTTCCAGCCCGGCAATCCATCCGGCAACATGAAACTTATTATTTAAACGCTCTCCGAACATGGTTACATCAGTTCTGGGAACGACGATGCCGGCCCCGGGTTTAATAACATATCCAATATTAAATCTTTTCGACGGCTCATATAATTTCCAGCGTTTCAAAAAGTTAAGCATAAAGAAATTGGCACCATCCGTGTGTTCAAAATGCAGAAAATTATCAGGATCAATGATCGTGTCTTTGTCCACATACTGCCCGTTAAAAGATCCTTTTATATGAACGGTCTGATAATTCGTCACGACATATTTCGCGTGATCATAATTAAACTCAACCCCAAAATCACGCTTATTATTAAAGTAATAGCCAATATGTAACACAAATTGCGGAATAGTTATGTTTGCCACGTCTTTGATCTGATCATAATCAGGCCTGTCTTTTGCTTTAGCATCGTAAATCGTGAAATCATAATCATTGTACCTTCCTGTAACTTCATGATAGTTATTGGAACGATCTTTAAAATGAATATCGCTTTTACTATACCAACAGCGGGTGTAACCCCAGGTAGCGTAAAAATTGCCTTTTTGCTTTTTGGTCAATATGCTCTCAGCCGGAATAGATTCAGTTTGAGCGAAAGCAGATAATGAAAGAAAAGATAGAAAGAGCGTTGTTTTTAAATTCATTATCGGCTTGTAAACATTTCAGCGTAAAGGTAACGATTATTGTTCTCTGTATTTATGATTATTCTCACAAATGAGCTTAAAAAATCATTCGCCAGCTCAGGCCATTCAATAAAGACATAATTCCCTGAAGAAAGATATTCCTCAAACCCCAATTCAAACAGCTCTTCCGGATTCTTTAGCCGGTAAAGATCAAAGTGGAAAAGTTTTAAATCAAAGTCTGTATGATATTCATTTACAATGGAGTAAGTGGGGCTACTCATAGTATCAGTTACTGAAAGTTCCAGACATAAAGATTTAATGAAGGTTGTTTTGCCGGAGCCCATAGGAGCATCAAATGTAAAAACACGCTGCTCGCCGGCGAACTCAAGTAATTGCTGAGCAACCTTCCTGTGGTCATCCAAGTTTGAAATATCTAATTTCAGAGTCTTCATTCAAGCATCTTGTAAAGGTTACTAAAATAGATTTCTTTGTCCACCTTTTGTCTTTTTTTTGTTTTCAGGTCAAGAATAAACCAATTGTCTTTATTAACGATCAGTGCCTTGTTATTCTTTAAATAGTAAAATCCATTGCCTGATACTTCATAGTTTTCCTTGGTCAAATCATTTTCAATGATAAAAAGCTCTTCCGGTTCGTAGGTTTTCAAAACATGTAAAGTTCTTGAAGAAAATTCGATATGTTTTTTATTGGTATAGATCAGCTTCCCTTTATAATTATATACATCATCATTCGCTTTGGTGTTATAAACTGCACTGCAACAATAAACCACGCTATCTTCCTGATTAATAGCCACGTCATTATACCGGCATTTTACAAGCATTAAGCCGGTTGAATCGATCAGGCCTTTCATGCGTATGATCTTTTTGTCGATCTCGGAATTATTTTCTGTTTCAAAGAAACCGGACGTTTTAGCAACCGTGATGTTATCGTAACCGTTTGATAATTGCTTTCCATTTTTTGCGAACAGGTAAAGTTTGTTTTGAAATAAGGCTTTAAAATAATCCGAAGAATCCATGTAGTTGGATTGTAATTCCTGTTGGTCCGGAAAAGTATACATACTATCCGGAAAATGTTCTGCCAGTAATTTGATCTTGTTGTTTTTATGGTCAATGTAAAAATAATCGAAAGCTATTTCTTCCTCACCTGTGAGTGGATTTACGACCTTATTAAACTCATTTTTATTGGCAACGAGGGCAATCCTATTCGTTTTATCAAAGGCAAAGACCGTATCATACTCTGCGGCAATAATTGTTTTGTTTTTCTCCTGGTATCCCCATTTTTGATTTTCACGAAAGGGAAATATAGTTTGAGCCATTGCAGGAACAGCACTTAACAAGACAAATATGAATGTAAATCTTAAAATAAAAATACTTTAACAACTAAATAAAGGTAAATATTATTTCAAAACCACACCTTTAAATCTGATTTTTTGACTGGGGTGTTTAGCATTAGACAATACTTCCACAATTCTGTCCTGTCTGTCGTAAACAGACTTGGTGTCAAATATCACAATTATTTTTGCAGATTGACCGGGAGCAATTGGCTGTTTTGGGAAATCGACCGTGGTGCAGGAACATTCTGCTTTTGCTTCTGATATAATGGCAGGCTGGTTACCAGAATTGGTGAAATCAAATTCAATGGTTACTACTTCGCCTTTCTTCACAAAACCAAAATTCTTTTTTGGATCCTTAAATTTTAGCTGCGGCTGCGCCAGGCTTATTTGGCAAAGAACAAATAAACAGAAACAAAAAACCCCTCTAAAAATAGAAGGGTTTTTTAAAATATTGATTGATTTATTTTGCATCCGGAGTTGCTGCTGCTGCGGGAGCAGCTTCTACTACACCTTTAATTTTAACTACTTTACTTGGTTCTTTTGCATTTGAAGTAATGGTTACATTTTTTTCAAATGGACCAGGACGTTTTGTATCATACTTTACTTTGATACTTGCAGTTTTACCCGGTAAAATTGGTTCTTGCGGCCAACCTGGTTTTCCATCAATTGTTGTAGCAGTACAACCACATTGTCCCTGAACGTTAGAAATCGTCAAAGGTGATTTACCTGTATTTTTAACTTTGAATTCACGAACACCGTTCGCATCAAATTTTACTGTTCCAAAATCAAGAACTTCAGCTTCAAATTTCATTTCCGGAGCATTTGGGTCAATACTTGGAACTACTGAACCACCTTCCTGAGCGTTTGCTGCAAATCCTAATCCTATGAATAATGCTACTGCTGCGAATACTTTTTTCATTTTATAAAGAGTTTTTATTGGTTAATTATTTTTTTTCTAATGGCGCACCCTGAGATGGCTGGTTTGTAGGAAATGCTTCTTCAACCGGTTTGGCTGCAATATTTCCTTTGATTTGTAATGTCTGAGTTCCTGTTTTTGAATTGGATTGAACAGTAACAGATTTACTGATTGGTCCTACTCTGTTGGAATCGTATTTTACTTTAATTTCTCCTGATTTACCTGGTAAAATTGGATCTTTTGGACATTGTGGCACTGTACAACCACAAGAGCCCTGGCACATTGTAATAATCAATGGCTCTTTTCCGACATTTTTAAATTTGAAAACGCACTCACCGTTATCACCTTGCTTAATGTCACCGTAATCGTGAACCATTTTGTCAAATTTGATTTCGGCGGTACTTACCGGAGCTGTAGTTGCTGTTGTTGCCGCACCATGATTATGGCCATCGTGAGCGCTGTGTTCCTGTGCGAATGATACAAAGCTTAAAGAAGCTACAAATCCTAAGGTATAAATTAACTTTTTCATTTTTTAATTTTGTTATTGTTTACGGTTCAAAAATAATTCCAATATCGTGCCATAAAGATAGCATGCATATGGTTTGGTATCACTATTTTTGCGAAATTTAACAAAATTTTTAATATCATTCATGGAAATCGCTAAAACCTATAATTCAGCGCAAGCTGAGCAAACATGGTACAAATACTGGTTAGACAATAAGTTTTTTAAATCAACACCGGATCACAGAACACCTTACACCATTGTAATTCCGCCACCAAATGTTACAGGTGTATTACACATGGGCCATATGCTTAACAATACCATTCAGGATGTACTAATCCGCCGGGCTCGTATGCTTGGTTTTAATGCCTGCTGGGTTCCGGGCACAGATCATGCGAGTATTGCCACAGAAGCTAAAGTTGTAGCCTTATTAAAAGAACAAGGAATTAATAAAGCGGATCTAAGCCGTGAAGATTTTTTGAAACATGCCTGGGGATGGAAAGAAAAATATGGCGGTATTATTCTGGAACAACTGAAGAAGCTTGGTGCAAGCTGCGATTGGGACAGAACACGTTTCACCATGGAAGAAGACCTGAGTGAAGCAGTTATTGACGTTTTTATTGACTTATATAATAAAGGACATATTTATCGTGGTGTTCGAATGGTGAACTGGGATCCGCAGGGATTAACAGCGGTAAGTGATGAGGAGGTTATTCATAAGGAGGCGCAGAGTAAATTGGTGTATGTAAAATACCAGATCGAGGCTTCGACAGGCTCAGCCTCCGAGCCAGAGTATATCACAATTGCAACAACACGTCCTGAAACCATTATGGGTGATACTGCAGTTTGTGTGAATCCAACAGATGAGCGTTATACGCATTTGAAAGGAAAGAATGTCATTGTACCGATTGTGAACCGTGTGGTGCCTGTAATTTTTGATGAGTATGTAGATAAGGAATTCGGAACAGGAACATTAAAAGTAACACCGGCTCATGATATCAATGACTTTAATTTAGGACAAAGACATAAACTGCAAACCATTGACGTATTAACGCAGGAAGGGAAGATCAGCGAAGCAGCAGGTGCATATGTTGGTATGGATCGTTTTGCTTGTCGAAAACAGATTATTAAGGATCTGGAAGAAAAAGGATTGGTTTCTAAGATCGAGGATATTAAAAACAAAGTTGGCTACAGCGAACGTACGAATGCTGTTATCGAGCCACGCTTGAGTATGCAGTGGTTCTTGAAGATGGAGAACGTGAGTAAACCCGCTTTAGACAATGTATTAAACGGTGAGATCAAATTGATTCCGGATAAATTCATTAATACCTACAAACATTGGATGGAGAATGTACACGATTGGTGTATTAGCCGACAATTGTGGTGGGGACAACGGATCCCGGCCTGGTATGACGGCCAGGGAAATACAGTGATTTGTAAGACCAAAGAAGAAGCTATTACTTTATTAAAAGTAAAAAATGCATCACTTAACGTTAACGACGTTAAGCAGGATGAAGATGTGTTGGATACCTGGTTCTCTTCCTGGTTGTGGCCAATTACGGTTTTTGATCCGAAAGTGATTCGTAATGGAAAAGCCAACGCGAATGAGGATCTGAAATATTATTACCCAACCAATGATTTGGTAACAGCGCCTGAAATTTTATTTTTCTGGGTGGCACGTATGGCAATTGCTGGTTATGAATGGATGGGCGAAAAACCATTCAGCAATGTTTATTTAACAGGAATTGTTCGTGATAAATTAGGTCGCAAAATGAGTAAGAGTTTAGGGAACTCCCCTGACCCACTCGACCTGATCGAAAAATACGGAGCAGATGGAGTACGTGTCGGTATGTTATTATGCTCACCTGCTGGTAACGATTTAATGTTTGATGAAAGCTATTGTGAGCAGGGAAGAAATTTCGCTAATAAAGTTTGGAATGCATTCCGATTAATCAAAGGATTTGAAATTGGGGCTTCGACGGGCTCAGCCGCCATTCAACAAAGCGATGCGCAAAAAGCAGCCATCACCTGGTTCGAAAATAAATTATCAGAGCAGTTAGAGATCATTAATGACCATTATTCAAAATACAGAATGAGTGATGCATTGATGACGACCTATAAATTAGTGTGGGACGATTTCTGTGCCTGGTACCTGGAAGCCATTAAGCCTGAATTTATTGATGGTAAAGCTCAGCCGATCGATCAGGTAACTTATGATGCAACCATAGGTTACCTGGAATCGCTATTAAAAATCATGCACCCCTGGATGCCATTTATTACGGAGGAGATCTGGCATTTATTGAAAGAACGCGATGCGAAGGAATGCATTATTGTTGCCGAATGGCCTGTTCAGTTAAAAGAGCTTGACAAAAAACAATTAGCTGAGTTTGAAGTATCAAAAGAATTAGTAGCCATGGTGCGTAATGTACGTGCTCAAAAACAATTGTCTCCAAAAGAAAAATTAGAGGTCATTGAGAAATCAGACGCTACCCGCTCCTATTTTGATAACACGATCATTAAGCTGGCAAACTTATCGGCTTTCTCTTATACCAAAGAAAAAGTAGAAGGCGCCTTTTCTTTCCAGATCAAAACCACGGAGTTCTATATTCCTTTGGCCATGAACTTAAATAAGGAAGAGGAAGTTGAGCGTTTGACCAAAGAGCTGGAATACAATAAAGGTTTCTTAAAATCTGTTCAAATAAAATTGTCTAACGAGAAATTTGTGGCCAATGCGAAGCCTGAAATTATTGAGGTGGAACGCAAGAAAGAAAGTGACGCTTTATCCAAGATCAAAACTTTGGAGGAACAGCTGGCGGTTCTGAATTAAGTTATTTTAAAAGAAACTAAAAAAGCTGTTAGATATCTAACAGCTTTTTTTTAAAGACAAGAAGAGTACAGAACCAAATTAAAACTGATTGAAGAGTAAAAATGTTGCTTAATTAACCCATTCCTGAACCAGCGCGTTGTTTAATATCATCTGCACCTCCTTGTCGTTTCTTTGAGCCCGGAACACTGCTTTTTCCAAATTTATAGGTAAAAGCAATAGTTACCACTCTCGAATCCCTTTGTACCACAAAATGTTCCCGGTAATCTGTAAAGGTTACATCAGCCGTTGTTTGATTGGTATACAATATATCGTTTACATTTAGTTTCAACGTGGCCCTATTGTTCCATAATTTTTTCTGCAAGCCAAGATTGAAGAACCATCTCGGATTTATTACATCAAAGGCGTACACTTCTTTGGTCTGGTAGTACGCACTTACTTCTCCTGAAAAGGTAGAAGTGAAATTAAAGGTGTTCATCATATTAATATTGAAATTCAGATTACCGATATTCTTTAATGGAGTGTTAGCTACATTTCCTGTATAGGACGCATAATATGAATTTATCTCGTTTGTCATGTGCCACCATTTTGTCACGTCAATTGGTAAAGAGCAGTTCAAAGCATAAACGTCAACCTGCGCTAAATTTTTGTTTGTTTGTACCGTAATTTTTGGCTGATCATCTGCCGGAGCGATCACTTCGGTGATGTTCTTATTGGTTCTTCCAAAACCAAGCGTCGTGAAAATTTTTTGTTTAAATACGTGGGTTAATTCAAACGACTCAGTTGTTTGCGGCATTAAATAAGGATTACCTTCTTTATATGTCGTTGGGTCGATATAAAATTTAAAGGGGTTTAATTGCTCATAGCTTGGCCTGGTAATGCGTCTGCTATAGTTAAATTCCAACCCGTTTTTCTCACTGAATTTATATCCTATAAAAGCGCTTGGAAACAACTGAATATAATTGTTTGCAAAGGACGTGTTATTCACCAACTGCTTCCCGCTTACGGAGGTGTGTTCACAACGAAGCCCTAATTGTGTGCTCCATTTTTTATAGTCTTTTGAAAGGGTAGTATAAACTGCATTAATATTTTCTGTATAGATAAAATGGTTACTCTTGGAAGAGTCAAAAATGTTCAGGTCATTACTCCGGTTATAAAAAGACAATTTATTATCGGCCACGACATAACTCGATTTTTGACCAGCTTCAAGTTTAAATTCTTTTTTCAGTGTTTTAACAAAATCATTTTTAATAGAGTATATATTTAAACCCCCATCGATGTCGCCATGTAATAAATAGGGATTTAAGTATTCTTCATTATTCAGGTCAAAATAACGTGTGGTGAAATTTTGTTCAATTTGACTTCCAAAATGTGCATAGTCAAGATCTGTAGATAATTCAGTACCTAAAGAATCAAAACTATGTTTATAGTTAAAGTTAGCAGAGTAATTATACCAGTTGTCCCGCGAACGGTTTTTCGTGGTGTATGTTGATGATTTAGTATTCGTTTGATCATAAACATCCGCTACATTATCGCCGGTTGGATTGAATTTGTTACTGACTCCGCTTACGACAAACCCAAAAGTATTATTTTTATTAGCAAAATAATCAACGCCAGCCCTGGCAATATGATTGTTAAAATCAAATTTGATGTAATTATCCTGATTGTACGCGCCTATGAAGGTATCATTCTGATAAAACCTTCTGTCAAGTTTCAAATGTGAAAAAGCTTCCCGATAAGCGTAATTATAGGAACCAAACACATTTACTTTTTTGTTTCGATGGTTTAGAGAAAGACTGTTATTGGTTTTCATATAAACACCCTGGCCATAGGAACTTGAAATGCTTCCGTTCGTACCGACACGTTTGTCTTTTTTTAATTTTATATTAATAATAGCGGAACCTGCAGCATCATACCTCGCCGATGGGTTCGAGATCATTTCAATTTTTTCTATAGAAGAAGATGGGATACCTCTTAGATAGTTAGCCAGGTCTGTGCCGGTCATGGGAGTGGGTTTTCCGTCTATCCATACGGCAATACCTGATTTCCCATTCAGGTTGACATTATCGTTATTATCTACCCTCACACCCGGAGCCTTTTCAATTAATTCAAAGGCTGACGAGCCGGCTGCGTTAATACTGTTCTCTACATTCAGGATTACTTTTCCTTTTTCTCTTTCCACATATGGTTTCCTGGCAATTACCGCAACTTCTTTCAGATCTACTTCTGATTTCTGAAGTGAAATGTCATTTAACTGCACGTTGTCCTTTACATCAATTAGTTGTGAAAGGTAACTTTTATAGCCCAGGACATTTGCCTGAATGAAGTAAGATCCTTCCTTTGTGTCATTAAAAGCAAAGGTCCCTTTTTCATCTGTAAACTCATTCTTTACTAAAGAAGAGTCGGAGCTTCTTAACAACTGGATAATAGCATCTGCAACCGGCGCATTCTCCTTGTTCAGGAATTTACCTGAAATTCTGTAATTTTGAGCCGTGGCAGTCTGAACTGTAAAAAGTCCCGCGCAACTTGCTAAAACTATTCCTGTATTCAATAAAAAAGTTTTCATGGTAAAATTATTGACAGTTATTGATAATGGTTTTCATGACTGCGTTCACATGATCTTCTTTGGCTATCCCGATTCCCTTCAAAGCAACTTTTCGGTAATTCTCAACAACCTTTTCCGCAAACTCAATGGTTTCCAGGCCATGTTCGGTAATCGTGAGATTTGATTTTCTTTTATCTTCTTTATGCGCAGTCTTTTTTAAATATCTGGCGTTCACCAGCAGGTCAATGATTCGCGTGATAGATGCCGTATCCTTAAAAACCATTTCCGCCAGTTCCTTCTGTGAAATATCCGGATTGTCAAACAGGCATTTTAAGGTTAACCATTGATCAACGGTAATGGTCAGGCCTGCTTTCTTCAATTCCTTTTGGGCGAATTGCCGATAGGTTTTAATAGCCTTCTCGATTGAATAAAATAATACTGAGTTTAATTTTTCCATACATACTTCTAAAATCAAAAGTAATTGATATATCAATTAAATGTCATGGAAATTATACAAGAGCAAAAATTGAGAGATTAGTGGCAAAAATTAAGGATGTCCTTTATTAAAATAAATGCGATTTAAGAGAAGGATCATTTACTCTTTGTAGTTGTGATCCAATAAACTAATGAAAACCAAGAAAGTGAATAATATTTTATTGCTTAACTATTTTGAATGAATGCTGTTTTTCATTTTTAATATTTACAAAATATATTCCGTTACTATTATTGCTCAAATCAATTGAATGATAGCCTTTCTCAGTCTTTTTTTCATACACGATCTCACCAAGAGTACTTATTATGATAATTGTTGCTTCAGAGGATAGCTCTACAGAATACAGGCCAGTACCAGGGTTAGGATATATTTTATAATCTTTACCCATTACATCATAAAAGGTGGTTAAAGTACAATAACTAAACATAACAGTACTGGTAGCAGAAGCAGAACATGTGGTCACCGGATCCAAATAATTATATGTATAAACAACTGGGCCTGAACCCCAGTTTGCAATTACATCGTCCACTATAATTGTATCATTCACACAATAATTGCCGGAGTAAATTCCTCCTGCAGGACTACCTCCATTTAAAGGAACCTTTGTTCCGGCAGTAAGACATACAGCAGTGTTAGTGTTATTAAAAGCAACGATCGGTTTCGGGTTAATTGTTAGTTTTATCCCTGAAGTATCTTTACAGCCATACATATTCTCCCCAACAACGGTAAAACTATCAGTGACATTAACCTGAAACGGTTGGTTATTAATTATACCGTTATCCCATTCATAAGATGAAGCACCATTTGCCGTTAAGGTTAAATTCTCGCCCTGACATATTGTATTGGTGGATGCTGTTACAGAAATTGTTGGATTAGCATAAATGTTAACTCTTATTGAAGGAGAAATGGTTGCACCAAATGAATTTTGCAATACACAATGCCAGTTACCAGAGTCGAGTGGTGTAATAGCGCTAAAATATAAGCTATCCGCTATTTGTGCCGGCTGAACAACACCATTACGAAACCATTGATAGCCGGTTGAATTAGGTGAATTTAACTCCAGGCTAATTGAACTTCCTTCACATAAATTGTAGGTATAATTATTCAAATACGAAAAGGCCGGTGGCTGAGTTGCCGGTAACTCCAGTAGTTTTGGATTCTTATAACTTACACCAAATGCTCCGGTAAATGTACTTCTTGTGGTAACTGAAAATGTTGTAGCGTTGAATTCATATATCTGGTTGTTGGAATTATATCCAAGATAAGTACCACTATCAATGAATCCATAAATTTTCCCACTTGCAGCTTTATGCAATGAGCCTTTTGGTCCACCGGAACCTGCCAGTGCAATAGTGAAATTATGTCTGACAGTAAATACACCAGTGGCATAATTGTATTCGAAAATTGTACCCCTGGAATTAGTTCCGCCATAAGTTGCAGTCCCATAGATTTTACCACCCACATCAACCAAATCACATATTAAATAGCTACCGGTGCTTGCAGCAAGAAAATCTTTTTTCTTTGTACTGGTGTTTAACGCCGGGTCGTATTCATACAATGCACCATGAAAGTTGACTCCTCCGTGTTCATCCACAAAATACATTTTGTTATTGGAGGCCAACGTCAATTTTGAAGTTCCATACACACCTGTTAAAACAGATATTGTATATGTAGATGGATTAAATTGATACAAACCTGTATTGCATAACCCATAAAAATTCCCATTGGGGCCAAGTGTTAATTCTGAGCCTGCAAGACCTGCACCAGTGGATATAAAACATCTCATTTTTATAGTATTATACTGTGGCAGATATTCAAAAATACAAACAGAGTCCTGGGTTGGGCCACGTCTCGCAATAAAAAAGAAACCACTATCAGATGGAGTGAGTGTCTTTTCATTTGAGATCATTTTCAGATCCTTTAAATCAATTTTTTTTATGACTTGTTTTGTGTATGGATTAAATTCATAGAGTATGCTTGAACTTTTGGAGCGTGTGTTATACTCTGTGACTCCATAAAATAATCCATTTTTTGCTTTAGCTAACCCAGCTACCGGAGAATTTATATAGTCTGCACCAAAATCAAATTGTTTTGTGGCGATATATGTAGTTGTATCAATTTGTGACACATAACCCTTATAATTATCACCAGTATAATCACCAAAATAAATATTGCTATTATTGAAATCAAATATACGGACAGTACTAAAAGCATAATTCGGAACATGGTAATAATGATGTGTTATACCTGCAGCTCCTATTTTGTAACTAAAAAGACTTCCTGTGTAGTTAACAGTATTGCTTGGTGAAATTCCATAAAACCGTCCGGTCGATGATAACAGAAGGTTGGAAATCGGGTTTTGTCCATTTGTACCGGTAAAAGCAACATCAATTTTTACTGAATCATGCACATTAGGATCCAGTTCATACAAAGTTCCTCTATTATAGGTTCCTCCTTCCTCAGATAAACTATACATTTTACCATTTGGAGCTTTTGTTAAAACAGATTTTGCTTTTTTGATATTTCTGGATGATAAATTGATGACTGTGTTTGTAACAGCAGAATTAATATTATGTTTGAAAATATAGGAATGAGTCCCTCCGGTTACAACTCCATAAATAATAGTGTCATTATATAAAGTAAGACCTGCAGTAGTCTGGAGATTTAAGTTTGAAAGATTGCTTATAAACGTTAAAGAGTTGGTTGCTATGGAATAATCAAAAAAATTTGAGACATAGGTTCCGTTTTGGTACCGGGTAGTTCCATACAGCTTACCGTTAGGCGCGAAAATAATATTTCCCTCAGGCAGGCATGGTCCGGATGCCACAAAGTCGTACTTTTTAACAAACACTTTTGTAACAGGATTAAATTGAAAAAGTGTACCACCATTGGTAGTACCACCATTACCCGCTATTCCATATATGTTACTATCAGCGGCCATTGCAATGCTTAATGCACCAACGCCGTCTAAGAAACTAAAGTCATGACGCTTTGTGTATTTTTTTGTGATAATATTATATTCAAACAGGACCCCGTAGTTATATTTACCTCCACCAGATACCCCATAAACAATATTATTTCCGGCGTAAATGGCGTCATTAAGCCTGAATCCACAGTAATAGTTTCCGGTATCTTGAAAGCTATGTAAAAGTTGTGGGTTTAACGCCTGAAAATCTGTTTTATAAATTGCTCCGTCATTTTCTCCACCATAAAAAGTTACACCATAAAAACCACCTACCTGGGCATTTAAATTGATAAAAAAAGAAAGTAAAAATGTAAACGTGTAGACAAGTTTCATTAGTAGTCAGGTTTAATTGTTGAACAATTAAATATACAAAAAAATAAAGGATCTGGTTACTAAAGAGCTAAACTACCAAATGGTACTTCTCGGGAATGGATAATAACAATTCCCTGATCTCGTCAATGTTGTCTGTCGTTACCAGTTTCATCCTGGTTTCTTTAAAATGATCGATCCCTCTGAAATAATTGGTATAATGCGGACGCATTTCCAGGACGCCCAATTTCGGACCTTTCCATTCAATGGATTTATCAAAATGTGCTAAGGCTACTTCTACCCTGTTTTCTAAAGTTGGTTTTGGTAAATGTTCACCGGTTTTGAAATAATGTTTTATCTCGTTAAAAATCCATGGATAACCTATACTGGCGCGACCAATCATCATGCCATCGAGTCCGTATCTATTTTTGTATTCTAAAGCTTTTTCAGGTGTGGTGATATCACCATTCCCGAAAATCGGAATATGAATGCGTGGATTATTTTTAACAGCAGCTATTGGTTCCCAGTTAGCGGAGCCTTTATACATCTGAGCGCGGGTCCTGCCATGAATGGTCAATGCTTTGATTCCCACATCCTGCAAACGCTCTGCCACTTCCATAATATTGATCATGCTCTCGTCCCAACCCAAACGGGTTTTCACCGTAACCGGTAAATTAGTTGATTTAACAACCGCTTTGGTTAAGCGAACCATTAAATCTACATCTTTCAAAACGCCCGCCCCTGCTCCTTTGCAGACTACTTTTTTTACCGGGCAACCAAAATTTATATCCAAAAGATCCGGTTGTGTGGCATCTACGATTTTTGCAGACATAGCCATCGCTTCTTCATCTCCTCCAAAAATCTGAATGCCAATTGGTTTTTCGTAATCAAAAATATCCAGTTTTTTACGGCTTTTGATCGCATCGCGGATTAATCCTTCACTACTGATAAATTCAGTATACATCAAATCTGCTCCATATTTTTTGCAAACATAACGGAATGGCGGATCACTCACATCTTCCATGGGGGCGAGTAATAACGGGAAATCTCCTAATTCTATGTCAGCAATTTTTACGATGGTGCAAAGGTATGAAATTTATTTTGGATTTGGGTGGTAAGGGCGTACCGGCGCAAAGGACAGCGCCGTCGGGCTTTACACTGCAATCTTTTGCAGGAGGCAGGCAAAAGGATTTCCGTTGCAATCCCTTACGCAGAGTTTCCAAAATTACTCGTCTTCAGCCTCCTGTAGACTGCCTCCTGATTTAGGGCCATCGATGGCCGCATAAATCCGGCCCGTGGAGTAGACACTTTTATTTAACCGGTTACTTAATACAATAATTGTTAAACTGTCTTTTAACCTTCTGTGAAAAGAAGTGCGGTAGCCATGCCACCAGCCATTGTGAAATACTTCCTTATCCGGGTCGTTCATATTTTTCATGCGCCAGCCAAAACCATAATTACTCATTTTTTTCTCCGAACTGTGAGGTGCGTAAGCCAGCTGCTGGGTTTCTTTAGCCAGTAACTTGTGCTGATACAAGGCAGTGCTGAACAAAAACAGGTCATAGGTTGTGGTATAAATTCCTTTATCTCCTAAAACACCGTCATAACAATCGTTTGCTACACAGGCATATTTCATAGTATACCCGCGTGTGATGTGCTCTTTTGTGCTATCAATATTTAATGCCGTGTAACTATGATTCATTCCTAACGGAATAAAAAGCTCATCCTTTAAAAAATCAGAATAACATTTTTTAGAAACTTTTTCAATGATTAAGGCCAATAAAGCAAAGTTGGTATTGCAGTAATTAAAACGAACACCGGGCTTTAAATAAGCCTTTGGCTGATGCTTTACAATAATATCCAGCATCATCTGGTTGCTCACGGTACAAACCGTGTTATCAATGTGTTCCCCACAAAAATAAGTGTAGTTCGGTAAACCTGAACGGTGAGTAAGCAATTGCTTTACAGTGATTGCTTTGTAAGGGAAATCCGTTAAAATATCAGACACTTTTGTGTCTAAGTTTAATTTTCCCTGCTCGTATAACAATAAAGTAGCAACGCCGGTAATCACTTTTGAAACAGAGGCTAATTGAAATAAAGAAGAATCATTTAAAGTTTTATTTGATTCTTTGATTCCGTACCCGAAAGATTTTTGATAAATGATTTTTTCACCCTTTGCAATTAGGACATTGCCATTGAAGGCATCTGCTTTATATAGTTTGGTAAATAATGTATCAAGCCGATAGATCTCGTTCTTATATTTTACTGAATCAATTTTAGACTGAACGACTGGTTTTTCAGGCGTTTTAAACCTGCTGTCCTTAACAACATCTTCCGTTTGGTTGCAGTTCACCGTTAACAATGAAAATATGCAAATAGGGACTATGTATCTGAAAGGACTCAATTTAGTACGTTTGGTGGTTTATCACAATCTTAAGGAAAATTAATTTAGTATTATATCTTCGTCATTCTATTTAATTAAATACGAACTGTTAATTAACTTGTACTCTAAAATGCGATTTAATGTTCTGGTAAACTTTTAAGTGAGCTTTCTTTAAAATATCGAGAAAAACAAAAGCCACAAAGCGATTGGTTGTCACTTCAATGTGCTCTATCATTTTTGTTTTTCCGTCTGATTCCGTAAAATGAAAATCAATGATTAAAAACACATAGCTTTTTACCTGGGAGGTGTATCTTAACTTTTTGTTCTTTTCAATTTCAATGACCTTTGCTTTATAATTCGGGCGAATCTTTATTAACCCAAATAATAAAACTTCCTCATCAATCTCGTATTCTATATATTCAGGGCGTTTATCATCAACAATTTTTACGGTTTTCATAACCGGATGATGCATTCCATATTTTTGAAAATCACAAAACTGATCATACAGGACATGAATATCCACATCAAATTCTTCTTCCAGTTTTAAGGTTTGTTTGTTATTTAGCATGATACTATTTCCATCTGTTTAAACTCCATTGAATATGTTGCGTCTCAGTCATAAAACTCCAGGCAACCAATCTGCTCGTCTTATTACCCTGCGACATCGTAATTGTTTTAATTGAAACTGCTTCTGCCTTTTTTAAAGCCGCATAAATCTTAGTAAGATTCTCGCTTTTAGAGACTAATGAACTGAACCATAAACTGTCTTTTGAAAAGGCCGCACTTTCTTCTATCATTTTTGTGATGAAAGCTACTTCACCTCCTTTGCACCAAAGTTCCGCGTTTTGACCGCCAAAATTTAATAGTGGTTTTAAAGATTGTTTATGCTTTAGATTTTTCCACTTTCGTTCTGTGCCCGATTCCGCATCCGCCGCGGAAGAATGAAAAGGAGGATTGCACATGGTAATGTCCACCGTTTCATCAGGCTTCAGTATATTTTTAAAAATGAGAGAAGGATTAGCCTGATGCCTGCATTCTATTGTTTCGGTTAATGCATTTGAACTAATAATCTGCCTGGCCACTTTTATAGCTAAGGTATCGATATCTGTTCCAATAAAATACCAGTCATATTCCTGATGACCGATCAAAGGATAAATGCAATTTGCCCCTACTCCAATATCTAACACTCGAATGTTTTTTCCTCTTGGTATGATACCGCCGTTACTGGAAGCCAGGATATCAGCAATGTTATGAATATAATCTGCCCGCCCCGGAATTGGGGGACATAAATAATTTTCAGGAATATCCCAATGATCGATTTTGTAAAAATGTTTTAATAAGGCACGGTTTAATGTTTTAACGGCCTTTGGATTTGTAAAATCAATGGTTTCGATATTGAATTTGTTGATCGAAACAAATGGTTTCAAATCAGGACAGGCAGCAATCAGCTGTTCAAAATTGTAACGATCCTGATGCTTACTGCGGGGATGCAATGTGTTTTTTTCTTTTGACGTATGGATTGGTGCCGCTTTCAACAGGTTAATTATTTGGAAGAACGAATTAAAGAGTAGACAGCGGTGTCAAGGAATTTACCATCAAAGAAATAATTTTCTTTGAAATAAGCTTCTTTGACAAATTTAAATTTTTCAAGCACTTTTTCAGAAGCAAGATTAGCCGGATCAATGTGTGCTTCAATGGAATGCAGCCGCATTGAATAAAATCCATAATGAATGACAGCTTCCAGTGCTTCACTGATTATTCCCTGCTTCCAGAAATCAGGATGAAGCATGTAGCCTATTTCAGCGCGGTAGTGTTCCTTAATTACTTTGTGAAAAGAGGCAGTTCCTATCATTGTATCACTTGGCTTCAAACAAATGGCCCAGGCCATCCCGTCGTTCATACTGATCATCTCATTGATCCTGAGAATCTTGGTTTGTGTTTCATCGCGTGTCGGCAAAACCTGGCAAATATGTTTCATGGCATTCACATTTGTCCGAAGCGCGAAGTATGAATCAAGGTCATCCAACACAATCCTTCTCAAAATGAGTCGCTTCGTTTCAATAACAGGAAATGGATCAAAATTCAGTTCCAGCATGTTACAGATTTGTATAATGATAATGCGCTATTTTCCACTCGCCGGATGAATCTTTTCTCCAGATGGCAGTGTATCTAACATCAGAAGGAGTTTCGGTATTTTTTTTCATGTAAATCAATTTTGAAATACCTGTTTCAAACGCCACGTCATTCATAACTTCAACCGATATTACATTATGCTCCCATGCAACTCCTTTTCCTTCAATTTGTTTCCAGTAAGCGGCAATGGCATCATTCCCTTTAACTTCCATACCTGCACCGATAATTTTTGCGTCTTTTGTATAAAAATCAGCGATTTTTTCCATGCGGTTTTTCTTAAAGTAATCCTCCATTAAATTATACTGTCCTTTAATATCTGACTTATTCATTTTACCATCTTTCTTCCGACGGTAATCCAAATCATATTCAGTTTTCCAGGTTACCCCCTTGTCTTTGGAAATTTCACCATGCTGCCTTACTTTTTGATCACTTAAATTATAAAAAGTCAATCGTCTGATAGCGATCGTGTCTTTTGATAATGGAAAAGGAGAGGTCAAAAATTCAATTTTGGTGTTGTCAAATTTCCCCGTTAAATATTCATTTGACCCCCCGGTATTATCTACCCAGGTCTGCTGCCACTGCCTCGTTGCAACGTTAAACGTATTGAAGCTTTTGCCTGAGTATACGATTCCTTTTTGAGAATTGGCACTTGTCCATTCTTCCAGAAGAACACAGCTGTTCAACATGGCTGTAATTTTACTGTCACCGGCTTTGTTGTTCCTCAAATCATAAACTTCCCATTCGCCTAACCAGAAATCGAACTGACGGTAAACCGGATCGCTTTCACAGGGACCTTGTTGGGCGTTGGTAAATAAGTTTAAAAATAAAAGTACAGGAAGGATAAAAGAATATTTCATAATTTAAAATTGTTAGATCATCGAATTAAAAATAATAATAAAAATGTAAAGCAGCATATAAAATTATATAGAAAATGACGCTTCCTACGGTATTTAGGAGAATATTATAAACAAAAAGAAGTTATTGAATAGTAAAATAATCAGGCACAAATCGGCTCAATCAAATCCCACTGATTACCATATAAGTCTTTAAAAACGGCAACAGTACCCCATGCTTCTTTCACTGGCTCTCGGACTATTGATATTTTATGGTTTATTAAGTTCTGATAATCCCTTTCAAAATTGTCGGTGTATAAAAAAAGAAAAACTCTTCCTCCCGTCTGGTTTCCCACCCTGCTTTTCTGCTCTTCGTTAGAGGCTTTCGCCAGTAATAAACTACAATGTCCTTCGCCAAACGGTGCAACCAACACCCATCGTTTATCTTCATTTAACACAGTATCTTCCAGTAACCTGAAATTCAGTTTTTTAGTGTAAAAATCAATGGCTTCATCATAATCATTAACGACGATGGATATGTGTGCAATGCGTTGGTTCATGAATTAAGAATAAATTACAATTAAACCGGAGCTTATTTTATTTTAATATAAATGTGCTTAACGTTTCTATTTCCAGACTCTCGCTCATCAATAATAAATTTATCAAGACTTTTTATCAGTGACAATAGTTTTGTGAAGCCATAGTTTCGCGGATCAAAATCGGTCTTCTTTTTCAAAATAAAGCTGCCCAGTTCTCCCAGGAAGGTCCATCCGGTTTCATCGGCCAAATCCGATACGCTTTCGGTGAGTAATTTTATCAATCCTTCGTCAACGCGATTCAGTGGCGTACTCTCCGTTTTTGGTTTGTTTTTTGTCTGGGCATTGGGCTTACTTGTTGGCTGAGCGATGTGTTTTAATATTTCTATGTACACAAATTTATCACAAGCCGTAATAAATGGTTTCGGTGTTTTTTTCTCACCAATGCCTATTACTTTCATACCTGCTTCTCTGAGCCTGATAGCAAGCCTTGTAAAATCACTGTCACTGGAAACAATACAAAACCCATCCACTTTTTCGGAATATAAAATATCCATTGCATCAATAATCAGGGCACTGTCACTTGAGTTTTTTCCGGTTGTATAGCTATATTGCTGAATTGGGGTAATGGCATTTTCCAATAAAACTCCCTTCCATCCGGAAACAGTTGGTTTTGTCCAGTCTGCGTAAATCCGTTTGATGGTGGGCGTTCCGTTCTTCGCTATTTCCTCCAGCATCTCTTTTACATTGGCGTATGGCACATTGTCCGCGTCAATTAAAACAGCTAATCTCAGGTCTTTCATTTTACTTGTATTGGTTAATCAAACAAAGCTATCAATTTAAACTAATTAATAAAATGTCGGTTTTAATCTAAGGGCAACAAATAAAAGGTTTTGTATAAATACTATTTGATTAAAACACCGTACTTTCAGTTTATGAAAAGTATTTTTTTCTCCCTGATTTCTGTTATCATCTTTTCAGCCTGTTCCCTGAAGCGTGTCTCAAAGTTTAAGGACCAGGTTTATGATCCGGAAAATAATTTGAAACTGGATGTATTCGCTCCCCGGAAAGCACCTAGTCCGAAAAAAATCCTGGTATTTATGCATGGTGGAAACTGGGTGAACGGAAAAAAATCCCTCTATGCTTTTTTTGGAAAAGGATTAGCGCGAAAAGATATCGTTGGTGTCATGATCAGCTACCGGCTGAGTCCGCGGACTGATATTGCAGGCATGGCTGAAGATGTGGCAAAATCCATCAAATGGATCAAAGAAAATGCTTCTATGATTCATGGCGACACCAGTCAGATTTTTGTTTCCGGGCATTCCGCTGGCGGACACCTGGCGGCAATGGTGGCAACAGATGATACTTATTTTAAAAAGCTAAAGATGGCTAATCCGATTAAAGGTGTGGTACTGATTGATGCTTATGGACTTGATGTATACAGTTACTTAAAAGCATCCACCAGTGAAAGAGATTCCAGGTATTTTCCAATTTTCTCAACTGAGCCGGCCAACTGGAAAAAATATTCTCCGGTTTATTACCTGGATAAACAGACACCTCCAATTATTCAGTTTGTGGGAGGAAGGACCAACCGGATTATCAAGGATATGAATGCTGAATTTTATGAGGAAGTGAAAAAATATCAGCTGGAGGCGAAACTCATTGTGGTAAAACGAAAACGACATGTCCCAATGATCTTCCAGTTTTATAATTCAAAAGTAAAATCCTACAGGGATATTGTTGATTTTATGAAGCCTTAATTACCAGGATCTGTCTGGTGTTCTATTATCTGAAAGCCAGAGCCAGTAGAGCAAATACCATAATCAGTACATACATCGAAAGTATGACAATCATCATAATGCCGATGAACTTATAATGAGACTTCAGACTTTCAAATCCTGAATTCAATAATTCCTGATTATTTGAATAAATCCCGTTCTGAATGCCTGTAGAAGATTTGAATAAATAATAACACGGAAAAAAATAAACGATGGCCATTACTAAATAGAGCAGAGCAATCATGCTCGCGCCTAAAGCTCCGCTTGCCCCTCCTCCCATGTACGATCCGAATGATACTCCAACAACGAGAATAACAATAGCACCTAATACCATTAATCCCAGCCCTATAAAACCGAGGATAGAAAGAAACTTTGACCATTTACTGGTTTCAATCAGGTGTTTTTTAATCTGATCGGTTAAAATTACGGAAGGGTTTATTGCAGGATTGTTATTAGTCACGTCCATTGGTATATGTTTTAGTTATATAAATATATGATTAATGTTGGGCAAAACAAAAAAGCCATCCCCGGTTATGAGAATGGCTTTTTATATTTAATTGAATTTAGATTAAGCTTTGTTTTCTTCAGCTGGTGCATTCTCCGGCTTTGGCATTAAAGCTTTACGGGATAATTTTGCTTTACCGTTTTTAGGATCTGTTCCAATGTATTTCACACTCACCACATCTCCTTCTTTTACTAAACCGTTTAACGATTCAATACGTTTCCAGTCGTATTCACTGATGTGTAATAAACCTTCTTTACCCGGCATAAATTCAACAAACGCACCATAAGGCATGATTGATTTTACAGTAGCATCATAAACTTCTCCTACTTCAGGAATAGCTACAATACCTTTGATACGGGCAACCGCTGCTTTTAAGTCTTCCAACTTCTCAGCAAAGATCTCTACACGTCCGCTGTTATCAACTTCAGTAATTGAAATTGTAGCATTGGTTTTCTTCTGGATGTCCTGGATTACTTTTCCTCCAGGTCCGATAATTGCACCAATAAATTCCTGAGGAACTATAAGAACTTCGAAACGAGGAACGTTTTCGTTGTAATCTGCACGAGGAGCATCAATTGTTTTCATGATCTCACCCATGATGTGTAAACGGCCTTCACGTGCTTGCGCTAACGCTTTCTCCATTACTTCGTATGGTAAACCATTTACTTTTAAATCCATTTGTACAGCAGTAATACCATCTTTAGTACCACAGATTTTGAAATCCATATCACCTAAATGATCTTCATCACCTAAAATATCAGATAATACCGCGTATTGTCCTTTGTCGTTAGTAATTAAACCCATGGCAATACCTGTAACCGGTTTTGCAATCTTCACACCTGCATCCATCAAAGCTAAAGTACCTGCGCAAACAGTTGCCATAGATGATGAACCGTTAGATTCTAAAATATCAGAAACCACACGTACTGTGTAAGGTGTATCAGTAGGAACCACTTTAGATAAAGCACGCATGGCTAAATTACCATGTCCAACTTCACGACGGCCTACACCGCGGTTAGGTTTTGCTTCACCGGTTGAGAAACCCGGGAAGTTATAGTGTAAAATAAATTTAGTTTCGCCACGGTAAAAAGCACCATCAATCATTTGAGCATCTTTTCCTGTACCTAAAGTAACAGTAGTCAATGATTGAGTTTCTCCACGCTGGAAGATAGCAGAACCATGAGCTGCAGGCAAATATCCTACTTCACTCCAGATCGGACGAATCTGATCGGTTTTACGACCATCTAAACGGATCTGTGTATCCAAAGTAGCCTGACGAACTGCGTCATACTCAACATCATGATAATACTTATTAATCAAGGATTCTCTTTCTTTTAATTCTTCAGGAGTAAAAGTTGCTTTGTATTCAGTTAAAACCGCTTTAAAAGCTACTTTACGCTCGTTTTTATTTGGATTACCTTGTTTTGCTACTGCATATACTTTATCGTAAGTTGCTTTAGAAACTGCCGCTTTCAAATCAGCATCATTTAATTCATGGCAATATTCACGTTTTGTTTTTAAACCTGCTTTAACAGCAAATTCCTTAATTGCTTTGATTTGAATTTTAATCGCTTCGTGAGCAAATTTGATAGCTTCTAACATTTCTGCTTCGCTTACTTCACTCATTTCACCTTCTACCATGGAAATATCAGTTTCAGTAGCTGCAACGATCATTTCTAAAGTAGCATTTGGTAATTGATCAGCATCAGGATTGATACATAATTTACCGTCAATTTTAGCAACACGAACTTCAGAGATAATTCCGTTGAATGGAATATCAGAAACAGCAACCGCTGCACAAGCCGCTAAACCAACTAATGCATCAGGCATTGTTTTTTTATCAGAAGAAATCAATGATAACATGATCTGTGTGTCGGCATGATAATCATCCGGAAACTGCGGACGCATTGCTCTGTCTACGATACGGGAGATTAATACTTCATAATCTGATAATTTTGCTTCACGACGAAAGAATCCGCCTGGAAAACGGCCTGTCGCCGCATATTTTTCCTGGTAATCTACCGTTAACGGTAAAAAATCCACTCCTTCTTTTGCTTCTTTGTTACTTACAACAGTTGCTAAGATCATAGTTGCTCCTAATTTTACAACTACTGCTCCATCAGCCTGTTTAGCTAATTTTCCTGTTTCCAGGGTTACGATACGACCGTCTCCTAAGTCGAACGAATGTTGAATTCCAATTTGTGACATCTTGTTTTTTGTTTTGTGTACCGGCGTTTCCGGTACGGATTTATATTTGTTTTTCTAATTTCTTCTGTCAGTTCGAGCGAAGTCGAGAACCTTTTTTTGACGTCTCGACTCCGCTCGACGAGACAATCCGGGTGTTAAAATGAAACGCTAATAATAAGAAAGGCATTTCGATTTCCCGAAATGCCCCTTAATCTTAACAAAAATCCATTATTATTTACGGATATCTAATACTTTAATAACCGCACGGTAACGCATAATGTCTGTGTTCTTCAGGTAATCCAATAAGTGTTTTTATCGCTACCACCGTGTTTTTTAAAAATGTCTTTCTTTACTTCTGATGTTAAATACATGTTATTCTTCTTTTAATGTTATCTTTAAATAGGGCTACAAATATAACACATTTTGTTAAACAAACAATAGTTATTCACAATTAATCCTCTTTTTTTAGCTGAATTTTATGTAATTAATTAGTCTGTTCTTAAAATATATACCAATCTGTTATTGATTAACCACAAATTTTCGGGTAACCGGTTCAGCGTTTTCAAACCGGCAGTTCATAAAATACATACCGGAAGGTAAACCTTCAATATTCACCGGATAAACGTCAGAACTAGCTGAATTCAACTCCCCTGTTCTTATCACTTTACCAGCCACATCCACAATACTGTAATTTACAGTTTGAGATTTTGTTACTTCCAAAGATAAATAAATGGTCGAAGCTGCAGGATTGGGAAATAATTCGAGCGATGATTTTAAGGCACTTTCATGTATAGATGTGATAGTACTGCTGGTCATAAAACGCTCGCTGGTCTGGCAGCCAAAATCACCGTTAAAATTTTTGAGCACTACCGGTATTCCCAGTTTTGTAAACTTTACAGAACCATTGCCGGGATTAGGATTATAGTATTGATAGGCCCACCAGGATAATCCGTCACATCCGTCATCATCCATGGTAAACGTATAGCAGCCGTCCGGTAAATTCACAGTATCCTTGAATGATTTACTATTTAGGTTATTAATTCTGCTGGCTACAATATTTCCGTTCACATCCTTAATGGTCCAGTGCGCTTCATTAAAACCGGGGTTTATGGCGCTTGTTGCCGCGTTTGTGAAAAAATTGACAATGAACTGGTTTGGATAAACCTTTACCGAATTATAGATGGATTTATAAGTGTTATTAAAAGTATTTTCGTCTCCCGTACTGCTATTAACCTGGGCAATTTCCACATTGAACTGATTGGTGAGATTACCATTATATAAAGGTGAAGTTGGTCCAAGTTCTACTATAGTTTCCTCCAAAAAATTCAAATTACCGGTCCATGTATAGGTAGAAACAGATCCTCCGGTAACATTGTAATTAAATACAACCTGCGTCACGGGATTTGTACCGGTGTTTTTTATTTTAATTTTTGGATTCGCGCAGATATTATTGGAACGTATATAATTCGGATTGTTGTTGGGTGATATGATATCCTCTATTGAAACGTCGGTACTGAAACTTGGCGCGCCATACGAAATTAACTGAGACACAATGTTATAGCCTCCCGCATTTGATTGAGTTGGTGAAGTGTAAGGCTCCATATCAATATCGACAGAAAAGTTTGAAGCAGGCGCGGTTAAACTCGAAATATCATGATTGATTGGGTAAACAATTTGACCTGGACACCAGTTCGCCCGTTCATAAAGCCAGGTTCCGGTTTGAGGAGAAATGTCGTTTAATCCGCAATCGCTTTTCCATAATTGCTTTTGAGAAACAGGAGAACCGTTTATTTTCAAATCATAATATTTACTGCAAAATTCTCCGCAACCATTATCGTCAGATCCATGTCCGCTGATTGTATTTTTTACAAATGCTTTGGCAACAGGAGAGTTGTACAGGAATGGTTTTGCTATTAAATAATTTTCAATGGGTGAAGATGTGTTACCATATGCATAATAACCGTCATAAATATTTTTAACCGACAAGGCTTCCATTGCTGGAGTCCCTTCTATCATTTCTAATTTTAACGTCAGTGTAAAACCCCAGGAATAACCATCGTATTTGTATCTGAAATCAAGATTCCCACTCAGAACAGAGGCATAATCGGTGACATCAACGGTAAAGTCGTGAGTCCGGTTAGTGGTAAGCCAATCTGTAGCATAAGGAGTAATCACTCTCGCTATTTCAACTGTATCTGCTGTGGGAGGTTTAACGTAAACCTGTGTTGTATAGTCCCATGACCCGCAATACTGTGTGCCTGAAGGGCACGCATAACGTCCCAGTATATAATGCAGACGAATTTTCCTGAACGTTTTTCCGGTAGGAAGAACCGCAGAAGTGTCGTAGTTACCCCATTGTGTGATTTTACGTAGATTGTAGACGGTTACCCACGTGGTATCGCCGGGATTCGCTTTTATTTCCGGCAGCGAGCAAATACCGATTAGCAGACAGAACAGAATCTTTTTCATTTCTCTAAATTGTTTTAGTAAAAATAGTTAAATCGAACAAAACTTCCATATAAAAACCAATTAATTATTGTAAGCCTATAATCTCTAGAAGATTTGTCTACTTAAATAATGTAATGTGACCGGCTTTTTTATAAATCGTCTCATCCGCTCCTTTAGCGTCTAATACATACACATAAACACCATCAGGAACTATTTTTCCTCCAAAGCTACCATCCCAGCCTTTCAAAATATCGTCTGAAGAAAATAATTTCTCTCCCCAACGGTTAAATATAATCAGGCTATAGCTAATGATATTATGACCTGAAGTATAAAAGACATCATTAACGCCATCCTCATTTGGGGTAAAAACATTTGGAATATATAGATTAGACTCTTCCTTCACAGTAATATTGATACACACATCATTTACACAACCTGCTGATGTAGTTACGGTAGCGCAATAGGTTGTTGTGTGTTGTGGATTAACCGAGATGGTTGTTCCTGTTTCTCCGGTGCTCCAGTTGTAGGTTCCCCCACCCGATGCTGTAATATTTACTGTTTCCAGGGAAGAGACAGTACTCGCTGACGGACTCAATAATAAAATGGGATTCGGATTTACTATCATAGTACCGGTTGCAGTAGTTGTACAACCATTCAAGGAATACAATACACCATAAACAGTTGTTGCTGTCGGTGTTTCTGAAATAGATGGTATTGTTTGTCCTCCTGCACTCCAGGAATAAGTACCACCTCCGGCTGACGGTGTCGCTATGAGTATTGCTGTTTTTCCCTGACATACCGTTGCCGAAGAAACACTAACACTCGGCGTATTATTAACTGATACCATAGATGTGGCTCCAACTGTACATCCATTTACCGAATATGTTACTGAATAACTGGTTGTTGTAGCAGGTGTTACAGAAATGATTGATGTTGTTTGACTTCCCGGTAACCAGGCATATGTACCACCTATAACAGATGGCGTTGCCGTTAAAGCCACCGAATTTCCGGAGCATATGGTTGGATTATTTACCGTCAAGGTTGGTACAGCATTTATATTAACCGTAGCAGTATTAGTGTTAGAGCAACCGTTAGATGTTCCTGTTACCGTATAAATAGTCGTACTCAATGGCGACACATTAAGAGTTGATGTTGTTATACTGCCTGGCATCCAGGTAAAGCTTGCCGCTGTCCCTGAGGCGGTTAAAACAGTTGATGTACCGGAACATAAAGTTGCATTATTTACTGTAATGGTTGGAACCGCATTTACCGTAATGGTTTGAACAGCCGTATTTGTACAACCCGCCACAGAGGTTCCTGTTACTGTATAAGTTGCTGTTGTCGTTGGTGAAAATGCTGCGCCATTAGTCACACCACTGGTCCATGTATAGGTAGATGCTCCACCAGCATTTAAAGTTGTTGAACTACCGGAACAAATAACCGAAGTGATTGCGCTGGCAGTAACCGTTGGAGTTGCAATACCATTAATGGTGATCTCGTCTGAATGAGAACAAATTTGTTGAAAGAAAATATCATCGATTGCAAAATCATTGGCACCGGATGCTACAATGTTTTGATCCACAATGGTGATAACAGCAGATGTACTTGCTCCTGAATTCCAGTTAACGGCAAAGTTAGACCAGCTACCGGCAGTAAGCGGCGCATTAAATACTGAGCCTACTAACGTGCTATTAATAGAAAACTGTAATTGAGCTTCCTGTCCTGCAGTTAATGGCCCCCAGGCAGACGCTACCCATGCTGAAAAATTATAATTGGTATTTGGTGTTACTGTAATGGTCTGACTCCACACAATATCATTGGCAACCGTTGATCCGTTGCAAACCATCATACTCCCTGTTCCTGTTGTATGATCACCGAATGCTGCAAAATTAGTATGTACCAAATTTGGGCTTGTTGTAGTGGCATAAGTTCCCGGATTGGTTAGTGGACCAAATGATCCACCGGCACCTAACGAATAATTTGTAGAGAACCCGGTATTACCTGCACTGAAGTTGCCATTTACTACCAGGTCATTACTGTACATAAAAGCTGTACAAGTATAAGTGCCCGGTGTAGTAACCACTAAGTTTTGAGTCGTAGCACCTCCGGGTGTCCATGAATAGGAGGCAAATCCCACTGGACCATTGATCGTATAACTCAGAGGTGTACAAAGAGATACATCATTGGCTAAGGTGAAGGTACAAGGGCTTGAACATGGTGTTACTACCACTGTTCCAGTACCGACGTTCGCGCAAAAACCATCAGAGCCTGTAACCGAATAAACCGTTGTTATGCCAGGAGTAACGGTTACCGAAGTGCCGCTTATTAGTCCCGGCGACCATGTATAACTTGTTCCACCATTGGCAGTTAATATGGCTGAGCTTCCTGCACAAACCGTTGCATTGCTAACACCTATAACAGGCAATGAATTTACAACAACTGTTGTTGTAGCATTACCTGTACAACCTGATGTTTCTCCGGTTAATGTATATATAGTATTGCCGGTTGGAGATACACTAATGGTTGATGTTGCTGCTCCCGTGCTCCATGTGTAATTGGTTGCCCCACTCGCTGTTAAAACAGTTGAAGAACCGGCACAAATAGTTGGGCTATTTATTAAAACCGTTGGATTAGAAGTGACATTAATGCTTACAGTCTGTGTACCAAGACATCCGGATGTTTCACCTATAACTGAGTAAGAAGTGGTACTTGTTGGCGATATACTAATTGTGGAAGTTGTTGCTCCGGTGCTCCATGTATAATTGGTTGCTCCGCTTGCTGTTAATACGGTTGGCGTTCCGGAACATATTGTTGGACTATTAACGGCTACACTTAGCGCAGCATTAACTGAGACCGTAGACGTAATACTTCCGGTGCAACCCGATGTTGTTCCAGTAACGGTATAAATAGTTTGTGTTAACGGAGATACACTGATGGATTGCGTGATAGCACCGGTACTCCATGAATAACCGGTGGCTCCATTAGCCGTTAAGATAGTTGCTATTCCGGCACAAGTGGTTGGACTGTTAACTGTAACTGTTGGATTTGCATTAACTGTAACCGCTACTGTATTAGCTCCTGTACAACCCGATGTTTCGCCTGTTACAGCATAAACTGTATTGGTTGTCGGGGATACACTGATGGTTGAAGTTGATGCTCCTGTGCTCCATGTATAATTGGTTGCACCACTTGCTGTTAAAACAGTTGACGTACCTGAACAAATAGTAGCACTATTTACAATGATACTTAATGCTGAATTCACAGAAACGGTTGATGTATTGCTTCCGATGCAACCAGCCGTTGTTCCGGTGACTGTATAAACTGTTTGTACCAAAGGAGCTGAACTAATAGTTTGAGTAGATGCTCCGGTGCTCCAGGAATAACTGGTTGCTCCATTTGCTGTTAATATAGTGGCTACTCCGGCACAAGTGGTTGGACTATTAACTGTAACCACTGGATTAGGATTTATTGTTAAGGTATATGATTTAGGAGTACCAATACAGGATCCTACCGATGGCGTTACCGTAATAATAGCCGTAACCGGAGCTGTTCCTGTATTTACTGCAGTAAACGTTGGCGTATTACCGGTTCCGTTAGCGACCAAACCTATGGATGCATTTGTATTTGACCAGGTATAAGTAACGCCAGCCGTACTGCTTGTAAATGTTGAAGCTGCCATTGTTCCTCCGTTACAAATTGTTGTATTTGATGGAACGGACACCGTTGCTGTTGATCCGGAGTTAATTGTGATGACGTCACTATAAGTACAAATACGTTCAAAGTTAATATCATCTAAAGCAAAGTCATTGGCTCCTCCTGATGTATTTTGATCCACAATTTTAATAATAGCGGATGTGTTAGAACCTGAATTCCAGTTCACGAAAAAGTTTGCCCATGTAGCACCTGTTAAAGGCGCACTATAGACAGGACCAATCAGACTTCCATTAATGGAGAATTGTAATTGCGCTTCACTTCCCGCAGATGTATTTTCAGTTGAAGCAACCCAGGCCGAAAAATTATAAAAGGTATTCGGGGTAACGGTTATCGTCTGACTCCAGGCAACATCATTAGCAACAGCTGATCCATTACAAACCAGCATATTACCGGTTCCTGTAGTATGATCACCAAAAGAATAAAAATTACTGTGAGCCGAATTTGGATTGTTGGTGACAGAATAAGTTCCGGGATTACTTAATGGACCCCAGGTTCCGCCGGGCCCGGGAATATAGTTACTTGAAAAACCTGTATTGCCTGAACTAAAATTTCCATTTGTAACCAAGCCACCATTAATTAAAGTTGCAGAACAGGTGTAAGTACCAACTGAACTTACAACCAGATTTTGTGTTGAAGAACCTCCCGGTGTCCAGGTATAAGTATCAAAGCCGGCAGGGCCATTTAGTGTATAGGTAAAAGGTGCGCATAAAGTCACGTCACTACCTAAACTAAAACTACATGGACAAGTAACAATTGTTCCACTACCGGCAGGACTGGTTAGTGAAGGAACCTGACTGACACCGCCAATAGTAATTTGAGTGCAGGAACCGTCCACTAAATCACCAATAGTTGAACCGTTATTCATATCATATGTAACCCAAAAATAATTGGTTGCATTGGGAACCAAAGCCTGTGAACCATTAATTGTATTTGATGCGCCGGCAGGTGTAGTACCACCAACAACAAACTCATTGGATGCTGTATAAAGATTAGTTGTTCCTGTATAAAAAATGTGAATCTTACTAACATCTGCCGGAAGATTTGTACTTGACCCTGCTCCTAATTGAAATTGAGTTAAGTTACCGGCCGTGCAACCGGCTCCCATAACTACTGGAATACAAATAACCTGTTGTAAGGTTGCACATTGAGAAATTGAACCGGTAACTAATTGAGTTACTGAACTACTTACATACGGAGCTACGCCTCCACCGTTTGCAATATTAATAAAATAATCTTCTGTTTCTCCCCAGCTATATGTTCCGCAGGGAGCAATTGAACCGGGTGTAGTTTCAGAATTTACCACACGCATCTTACAGTTTCCTAAGGTGGCTGTTGCAGGTATGGTAATATTTCCCGTTTCGGTATGTGGGCCTGAGGTGGTTGTAGCAGATAAATAAACATTTTCACCGGCATCTACAAAGTCAGCGTCATTGTTCCAGTCAATATAAATGGCAACAGCATTATTGTAATTCCCGCCACAGGTTCCAACTTGTACACTAAATGGTATTGTACATCCCCTGTTTAGAGTTGGAACACCACCAGGAAACCCTGCATACGCATAATTGGAATACTCGTTTTGTATCGACCCGGTTCCACCCGTTGTTGCACAACCGGAAGTGTTATTTAATGTACCTAATGTTACATTAAAGATGTCTTCGTCTGCTGTATTGGTGGCATTTGATGTACATTGCGCTTTAACGGAATTACAAAAGGGCAATAACATACATAACAATAGTACGGTAGAATTTACTTTATTATGTATGAAAGATTGTGTAGTTAAGTATAGAATTCTTTTCATTTGAAGATACATTTACTAAAAGGTTTTAGTAAATGTATCAAATAATGCAGTGTGAAAAAAGTCAAATTCCGATGTACAGTTGTATTCCTAAAACGATTAAGATAATTTTTTAAGAGCGCCTCTTAAACCGGAAATCACGTCCACAACGTCTGTTATCTTGCAGGTTCCAACAGACATCCTGTACCATGGTGAATTATCAGAAGCGCCAAACGCATAAAATGGTACAACTGCCAGTTTAGCCTCATCTAATATAAATTTGGTAATATCTTTGGTTGTTTCCAATACTTTTCCGTCAACTGTTTTCATCCCATGCAAATCAAATTTTATGGTTAAATAAATGGCTGCCTGCGGTGTGATGGCGTCAACTTTAAACCCTTCTTTCTTCAAATCCTGGAAACCTTTGTAAAAGCCATCTAAGCGGGAAATAACTTTTATTTTTTGCTCATCAATGAACTTGTCATACATTGGCAAATTATTTAAATACTTTGCGCTCGCCATTTGTTCCGCTTTAGGTGCCCAGGCTCCTACATGCGTTAAAATAGCTTTCATTTTATCGATAATGGCTTTTGGACCCATACTCCACCCTACTCTTACGCCTGTTGCTGCAAGTGATTTAGAAATACCATCTACAAAAACGGTATACGCTTTCATTTCGGGACGCAATACAACGGGGTTATAATGTTTATTTTCTCCGAAAGTCAATGCCCAGTAAATCTGGTCATACATAAGATACACTGGTTTAGCATCAGGTCCGCGACGAATATTTTCAGCTAAAATCATATCACAGATTTCTTCAAGTCCTTCTTTACTGAAAATTGTTCCTGTTGGATTTTGCGGAGAACATAAAGCTAATAACGTTGCTTCCTGGATATAAGGCTTAATATCTGCCGCCGTTGGCATGAAGTTTTGTTCAGGCGTTGCTTCAATCACAACTGATTTTGCAAAATTTAAATAGGAGTAATGATTGTTATTCCAGGATGGTACTGCAAAAATAACAGTTTCACCTGCATCAACCAAAGCTTTGAAAATGCTGTAAATAACAGGTCTTGCACCACCGGCAATTAATATTTCATCGTTTTTATAATCTAATTGTCCGCGCTCTTTTAATAAATTTGAAACAGCATTTCTCAATTCCAACATACCATCTGCAGCGGGGTAATTTGTCTGATCATCAAAATACGCATCAACAATGTATTGTTTTAGTTCATTAGGGATAGGAAATTCCTTTGGATTAAAATCCCCTATAGTCATATTATATATTTTCTCACCCTGCTTTATTTTTTCATTCACTTCTCCGGCTAGTTTTATAATCTCGGAGCCGATAATGTTTTCAGCAAGTTTAGATACTTTTGTTTTTTGGGCTTGTAGTGAAGTGCTCATTGGTTAATTTTTTTGAAAAATATCAATAATACTTATCACTTCAAAATATTGTTAGCAAAGTTTCCGATAAATTGTAAATATGTTGTTTTTATGGAATGTCCGGAATGAATACTTAGTTTTACATCTTAAAATAACTGGAGAAATGGATTTAAGAAAAATCACAGAAAAGGTGGCGGACTGCGCTAAATCGGTGGGAGAATTCATAAGGGTAGAAAGAAAATCTTTTTCTTATACGGCTGTTGAAATTAAAGGCTTGAATGATCTGGTAAGCTACGTAGATAAAACTTCTGAAAAAATGTTGGTCGAAAGGCTGTCTGAGATTTTGCCGGAAGCAGGTTTTATCGTAGAAGAAAATACCAAATCAGAAACGAAAGATTATAACTGGATTGTTGATCCATTAGATGGAACAACGAATTTTATTCACGGAATCCCTTGTTATGCCATCAGTATTGCGTTAGAATTTAAAGGTGAGATTATCGTCGGTGTTGTATACGAAGTGGCGCAAAATGAATGTTTCCGGGCATTCAAGAATGGAGGTGCTTTTTTGAATGACACTAAAATTTCTGTGTCAGAGAGAACGAAATTATCGGACAGTTTAATTGCAACCGGTTTTCCGATCTATAATTTTTCAAGGCTTGACAATTTCATCCATACGCTCACTTATTTAATGAAAAACACTCATGGCATCAGACGCATTGGCGCTGCAGCGGCTGATTTGTGCTATTTAGCATGTGGACGGGTTGACGCTTTCTTTGAATATAATCTAAATCCATGGGATGTAGCTGCGGGTGCGCTTATAGTAAAAGAAGCAGGAGGCACCGTTTCGGATTTTAACTTAACTCAAAACTGGTTGTTCGGAAAAGAAATAGTAGCAACAAATACTCACCTGAAGGAAGTGTTTGAAAAAATAATCAATGAAAGTTTTAAACCCAGTTAGAATTTAGAACGTAATCTGGTTTTCTTACGCTTTGGAGGAAAGAAACGACCTACAGTGACCTGAATCGACATATAACTGTCATTTTCCTTATCTCCCCTCTGAGCTCCGGTTCCGTCACCGTTTGGTGCAGTAGCATTTGGAATATTACCTAAACTAGGATCTGCTAATGCAACTGATTTTGCACCATATGCATCAAATAAAGCAGTCTTGTCATAATAAGTCCCGTGAACATCATCTATATAATCGGTAAAAGTTTTTCTGTAATTAAGCTCTAAGCCTACACACCATAATTTATTCAAAATCATACGCCATCCAAGTCCCATGGGAATACTAAGAGCTATTCGTTTGTACTGCGCCGGGCCACCAGGTAATCCCTGCCCTTCTGTATGAAGAGGGTATAATTTTTCGAATTGACCGGTTGAAGGATTACGACCTTTTGGATTAAAATAAAAACCTCCAATACCTATAAATCCGATAAATTCATGGGATTTACCTTTATGACGGCGGGAAAGGGTCTTTTTAATTCCATAACGGTGTCCCACTTTACTATTAAAAAACGAAACTTCAAGGCGTGTTGCAAATTCAAAAATATTCGATTTAAAATTCAGATTTCTGTTATTACGATATGGCTCAGTCGTTAATTTGTCGTCACCCGCAACCAGTAAATAATTAAAGCTTGTGTGCCAGTTGAAATTTTTAGCCAGCTTGTATCTGTATCCTAAACTAAAAGCAGGGCGGGTTAAAGCAAATTCAACATCCACCGGACTAAAATCCGTACCTATTTTATTCAATCCACCTAAGTCACCTAGGAATGCCGAGGCTCCGCCCTGGAAAGTTAATTCTTTACGGTATTTTTTCCAATCGTTGGGCCTGGTGAAATTCTGAGAATAGAAATTCTGTATAAAAAATGTAGAAAAAATAAAAAAATATAATATTTGCCTCTTATCCATTGATAATAATATAAAACTTACAAAATAATTCTTTTTTAGGTCTGATTTTAAAAACGATAAATATAGCAAAAACAATTTAACCAATTGTTAAATTTATCGGATTAAATGTAAAATTAATTAGTGATTTTCATCGGTTAAACTAAACTAGAATTTAGATCTTAACTTGGTTCTTCCATGCTTTGGTGGAAAAAATCGTCCGATTGTAATTTGCACTGTTGCATAAGAGTCCTTTTGTTTATCTCCACGCTGTGCCCTCGACCCATCCGCATTTGGAGAACTGGCACCATTAATTTCGCCTTTTCCGGGATCAGACATTAAGCCGGACCTTTCACCATATGCCTCGGTTAAAGCTACTTTATCATAATAAGTAGTGCTTACATCATCAATGTAATCGGTAAACGTTTTCCGATAACTAAATTCTACTCCTACCGACCATAATTTATCCACAATATAGTGCACACAAATACCAACAGGAAGACTTAAAGCAATCCTTTTATATTGTTTTGGTCCCCCGGGTAAACCTTGTCCTTCAGTATGAAGTTGATATAATTTTTCATATTTACCGGTTTCAGGATTTTTGCCCTTAGGATTAAAATAAAAAGCACCAACGCCGATAAAACCTATTAACTCCAAAGCCTGGCGCTTGCTTGTCCGCCCAAGTGATTTTTTAAGACTGTAAACGCCGGTTCGCCTGAATGAAGATATTCCAAATTCAATCCGGGTTGACAATTCAAAGACATTTGTTTTAAAATTCAGATTCCGGTTATTACGGTACGGCTCATTCGTTAATTTATCGTCACCAGCCAATACCAGATAATTAAGGCTGGAGTACCAGTTAATGTTTTTATTAAATTTCATCCTGTAACCGCCACTTATGGCTGGCCTGGTGAGTGCAAATTCAAGATCAACCGGACTGTAATCCGTTCCTGTCCTGTCGCGGCCACCTAAATCTCCTAAAAAACCGGCGGCGCCAATCTGAAGAACAACCTCTCTTCGAAATTTTTTCCAGGCATTGGGTCTTATATAACCTTGTCCGATTATATAATCACTACATGCTAATGTAAATAATAATAAAAAGATGTGATGTTTTTTGGTCAAAATTTACACGATTTAATGGCTAATATACTGAATTAAACTATAAATCAATTAGATACCATTAAAAAGAATGAAGAGTCGATTGTTAATTAACCAAAGTCTTCATTTGTATAATATAGCTTATAAAACTTGAGGCCCTTATCTTCGTCATAGCCTTTTTCCACATAATCGTGTCTGCCATGAACGTAGATGTGAAAGTTTTTGTCAAGTTTAACCACACTTTTCATAAACTTTTGATTCTTCTTAACAGCCGTCGGTGAAATTTCAAAATCATCAATTGCCGTCAGATCCATCTTATCATTATAGGTTTGTCGGTATTCTCTGAAAGCTTCTTTCAATTCAGCCTGTGGAAGGATTTCTTTTTCAAATTCTTTGAGATCAAACTTATCTTTCTCTTTAAAAAAGCTTGTACTTTTATTCAGCATCATCATTTGATCCTGCTTGGTTACATTATTGTTCTCGGTCAATACCTCTTCACAAAATCCTTTACAGGTGTCAATGAAATTGGACGTATGAAAATAAGCGTTTTCCTTCATTTTGGTATTTAAAAAATCTTCTACCCAATAAAAAGCACAATCTGCGATTTTATTATTGGTATCCACGATGCTTACTTTATATCCCTTTTCAGATTCAGTGTTAAAGATGATGCATCCTTTATCCAATTTATTGATATTGATCCCATTATCGCATTCCACATCGAAATTATCCATGTGCTGGAATACCTTCAGATAAGTGTCTTTATTTTCGGTTTTAAATAATCCGATAGCATCGCAGATGACGCCATCCACATTGCAGTCCTTAAAATAACAGGTGTAAAATTCTCCACCTTTAATTTTTGGGTGCATGGATTGATTATACAAATGTTCGGCAATATGTTTACTGCTCTCGATAAAATATTTTTGAGAACCGAAAACATCATTCACGTAACTTTTCACATCATGATAGTGCATCTCATTCTTTGACTTGAACTGATAATAGATATCTGTTTTGAAAGGAGAGGTCAAATAACGCATGACCGTATCCTTTAGAAAATCATCGCTAATTTGTATTTCTTTTTCACTTAAGGTTAACTCTTCCCCTAAACCTTTATTTCCTACGAAATGTATAACAAAGTGTGTTAATTCGGAACGCGTAAAATCTATCATGGCACAAAATCTGTTTTAATAAAATGAATCGTAAATGTAATAGTTTAGAAATGCTATGAATTAACAAAGTTTAAACAAAAAAATAATGTTACTAACGGGTAAAATCAGGTATAATCCTTATCATTACTCTCGGAATTTACTCTTAAATTTGTTTACCATGCAACGTAAAATCATAAAACCAGCCCTTCTATTTTTAGTAATAAGTCTTTGTTCCTTCACATTTTTTCAGTTTGAAAAAAATCAGGTCCTACAGGATATGTTGATGTCTGTTTTAAACCAGGCTCATTATAACCCTTTAAAAGTAGATGATAGTTTCAGCGAAAAAGCATTTAATTTATACGTCAAGAGACTCGATATCAGTAAAAAATTTCTACTTCAGGCCGATGTAGATGCTTTAAGTAAATATAAAAAGAACATTGACGACGAGATCAATGGCGGTTCTTTTGAATTTTATAAACTTTCTGCTGATTTGATTGCAAAAAGAATTAAAGAAAAAGAAAACTGGAGTAAAGAAATTTTAGCAACTCCATTTAACTATACTGCTGAAGAAGAATATGAAACGGATGGGGAAAAAATAAAATTTGCTTCTACTGAAGAAGAGTTGAAGGCTGAATGGAAAAAAATGCTGAAATACCAGACCATAGCGCGACTGGATGAAATGCTGACGGGCCAGGAGAAAGCTAAAGTAAAAAAAGATACCGTATTCGTTGAAAAAACGTTTGACAGTTTAGAAGTGGATGCCAGAAGAAAAACTTTAAAAGCAAACGTGGATTGGTTTAAACGTTTGAATAAACTGACTACCCGTGATCGTTTCTCGATGTATATCAATACTATTACCGGATTATATGACCCACACACCGAATATTTTGCTCCTAAGGAAAAAAAGAAGTTTGATCAGAGTATGAGCGGGCAATTTGAAGGAATTGGTGCCAGGTTACAGTCTAAAGATGGAATTTTAAAAGTGTCTGACGTTATTGTTGGATCACCTTCCTTTAAACAGGGTGAATTGAAAACCGGCGATGAAATCCATAAAGTTGCTCAGGGAGCTAATGAACCAGTAGACATTACAGACATGGATATGGATGATGCCATTGATTTAATTAAAGGAAAAAAAGGAACAGAAGTAAGATTGACCGTTAAAAAACCAGACGGTTCTTTTAAAGTAATTCCCATTATCAGGGACGTTATTGAAATAGACGAAACGTATGCTAAATCTGCAGTTTTAAATAACAAAAAGAAAATCGGTTATATTTATTTACCAATGTTCTATGCTGATTTTACCAGAAATGGCGCGCACCGATGTTCGGCTGATATGAAAAAAGAAATTGAGAAGTTAAAAGCTCAGGGTGTTGAAGGAATTATTGTGGATTTAAGAGACAATGGCGGTGGCTCACTTCAGGAAGTTGTGGACATGGCTGGCCTGTTTATTCCAAAAGGGCCAATTGTTCAGGTAAAAGACAAAGCCGGTAGAGTTCATGTCATGGAGGATAAAAATACCGATGTTACCTGGGATGGTCCTTTGGCTATTATGGTGAACCATGGAAGTGCGTCTGCCTCAGAAATTTTGGCAGCTGCTATCCAGGATTATAAAAGAGGTGTTATTATCGGTACACAAAGTTTTGGAAAGGGTACCGTACAATCCTTCTATAATTTGGACCAATATCTATTGCCTCAGTTCGATACCATCAGGCCATTGGGTGAAGTGAAGATTACCAATCAAAAGTTTTACAGGATCAATGGTGGTGCCACTCAGTTAAAAGGAGTCATGCCGGACGTGGTATTGCCGGATCCGTATGCCTTCATTGAAGTTGGGGAAAAAGAACTGGATTATCCAATGGCATGGGATGAAATTATGAAAGCACCTTATGAAGAATATACCTCTATCAATTATTCTAAAGTGAAAAAAGGAAGTTCTGAAAGGATAAAATCCAGTCCTGCTTTCAAATTAATTGAGACAGAATCAAAAGAACTGAAAGCAAAAAAAGACGACACCAAATACAACCTGAATTTAGAAAAGTTCAGGGCTGAACAAAAACAGCTTCGTGAATCTTATAAAAAATATGATGAGTTAAAGGTTAATATCAAAAACTTTTCGGCTGAATTGCCAAACTACGATCAGGAAGTGTTAAAAATTGATACTGTTAAATTAAACAGGGAAATTAAGTGGGCTGGTAATATTCAAAAAGATAATTACATTTTTGAAGCCAGTAATGTGATTAACGATATGAAGTGATTCTCGTCATGATTATGATAATAAGTGCATTATTTGAAAAAAATAATGCACTTTTTTTGTAACTTTACAAAACAAAAAAAGAACATGTTAATAGAGCAATTATATACCAGCTGCCTCGCACAGGGAGCTTATTTTATTCAATCTGAAGGAGAGGCTGCAGTGATTGATCCGTTGAGAGAATACAGGCCTTATTTGGAATTAGCGTCAAAAAATAACGCTACAATTAAATACATATTTGAAACGCATTTTCATGCTGATTTTGTTTCGGGGCATGTTGATCTGGCAAAAAAGACCGGTGCAGAAATTGTTTTTGGTCCTAATGCCCACACGGATTTTAAAAGTACCATCGCTCATGACAACCAGGAGTTTAAGATTGGCAAGTTGACGATCCGCGTAATTCATACTCCAGGACACACTTTAGAGTCTACTACCTATTTATTATTGGATGAACACCAAAAACCACATTGTATCTTTTCAGGTGATACTTTATTTATTGGTGATGTGGGTAGGCCGGACCTTGCGATAAAGTCTGATTTGACCCAGGAGGACCTTGCAGGAATGCTTTACGATTCTTTGCATAACAAAATCATGAAATTACCTGATGATGTGATTGTTTATCCGGCACATGGAGCAGGTTCAGCCTGTGGAAAAAATATGAGCAAAGAAACTTTTGATTTATTGGGTAATCAGAAGAAAACTAATTACGCTTTGGGGAAACTATCCAAAAAGGAATTCATTAAAGAGCTGACAACAGGTATTCTTCCTGCACCACAGTACTTTGCGAAAAATGCTCATCTTAATAAAGCAGGTTATGATAATTATGACAGCGTTGCTCAAAAAGGGACTAAAGCTTTAAATATAGCCGAGGTAAATCATTTACTGGACACAACGAAAGCAATCATTCTTGATGTGAGGAAACCACAGGAATTTGCACAGGAACATATTCCCGGGGCAGTTTTTATTGGAATTGACGGACAATTTGCTCCATGGGTTGGCGCGTTGATTACCGATTTGAAGCAACCAATTATTTTAGTCACCCCTTCAGGGCGCGAAGAAGAGACCGTCATGAGATTAAGCCGTGTTGGTTATGATAATTGTATTGGTTACGTAAACGGCGGTGTAACGGCCTGGAAACAGGAAGGAAAACAAACAACCTCCATCACTTCCATACCGGCGACGGAATTTTCAGAAAAACTTAAAAAAGGCCCTTTAAATATTTTAGATGTCAGAAAACCGGGTGAATATGAAGCGAGCCATTTAGCCGAAGTAACTTCTAATCCATTGGATTTCATTACAGATTGGCAAAACTCTATTTCTAAAGAAAAAGAATACCACATTCATTGTGCCGGTGGTTACAGAAGCATGATTGCAGCTTCGTTGCTGAAGAGAAATGGTTACGAAAAACTGGTGGATGTTGCAGGTGGTTATGGTGCCATCCAGAAAACAGATGCCAAAACAACCGAATTTGTTTGTCCCTCCACAAGACCTAAAAAAAGCTGGAAAGACTCGTTCGTGAATTTATTTAGATAGAGAATTTTTATGGTTGAGGCTCTTACAGTAATAGAATTGGAATACGCATGCATTCAATTATTGGCTAATAAAATAGTAAAAGTAGAGATGTTTGATGATGTTATTATCGGATTAAATGAATGCAGAGGAATTAACAATGCAATCGGACAACTTAGCGGAGGAACAGAAGTACCGGTTTTAATGGTTCCCGGATATCATACACACTTTCTGCCTGAATCCCGCGATTTTTCTGCCAGTGAAGAAGGACAAAAGTACACGATGGGAGACGCGTTAGTGGTATCAAATCTTGGACAGAGAATCTTAATGCAATTTTATTTGAAATTCAACAAACCACCAAAACCAAGCAAGGCGTTCGATACAGAAGCACATGCGGTAGAATGGTTATTAACTTTAAATCAACAAAAAAGCCTCACTAATTAGTGAGGCTTTTTGTTATTGATTATATGAATTAAGCTAACTTTACGTTAACTGCATTTAATCCTTTTTTACCTTCTTGCACGTCAAATACAACGTTATCGTTTTCGCGAATTTCTTCTTCTAAACCTGTTGCGTGAACAAAAATTTCTGGACCGTTTTCTTCTTTAATAAATCCGAAACCTTTTGCTTCATTGTAAAATTTTACTACTCCGTTTTTCATTTTATGTATTTTTTATTGTTTATTTTTATTTTAATTGATGTGGATTAAGCTAACTTAACGTTAACTGCGTTTAATCCTTTTTTACCTTCTTGCACGTCAAATACAACTTCGTCGTTTTCGCGAATTTCTTCTTGTAAACCTGTTGCATGAACAAAGATCTCTGGACCGTTTTCTTCTTTAATAAATCCGAAACCTTTTGCCTCGTTGTAAAATTTTACTACTCCGTTTTTCATTTTTTTTGTTTTTTGTTGTTATTATTTATTT
>JAJNBG010000037.1 GCA_021155905.1 Bacteroidota bacterium | reverse complement strand
ACATAATCATAATTAAAAACATATTATCATGGAGACAAAAATATACAACAACAGATTAATAAAGTTTGCAGAGCACCTGTTAACATTAAAGAACCATCCTGAAGAAGGATTATTTGAAAATATCACTATTATAGCCATCGTTGGCAATGTTGCCATTCCTTATGACATGAAATATCCAAGTTGGATTTTCGATCAGTTAGTTGAAATATTTGAAGAATGGGAATTTGACGAGGTTACTGGCGAGCCAGTTCTGGCAGATAAACTTACTAGTGAAGGAACATTTAGTGATATATGCGACTTCTTCAATTTCTCTTTAGATGAAACGTCAATATTCGACTTAGAGGGTTACCAACAACCTGGCAGGTTTGGCGGTAGGGTTCTAAATTTTGAATCAAAAACCGAAGATATTGCTTTCAATATAATGGAATTAGCTAACAGTAGAATTGCAGGTTATGGAAAAGCTAGCTAACAAACGGCTGATAAAACTGGCCGCTCATTTGGAAAGAATTAAGTATCCTATAGATGAGCACATAATGGATGTTTGGATAGAATGGCCAGAAAATAATTTCAATACATGGTATTCAGTCAAATATAATGCGGGCATTTTCAAAGAAATGCCCACATGGTTTGATGATTGGCAATTTGGAGAAGAATGGCAAGAACCTGAATTGAAAAATTTTGAAAATCTAGGTTTCGGAGTGAGTTGCATGAGGTACTTTTTCTTAACTGCAAGAGAGTTTTCTCACCTATTCGATACTGAGGGTCATCAAAATATCATCCATTATGGGGGAGAAATTATCAATGACCCAAGTAATCCAAAATTAATTGCATTGAATATCAGGGAGTTAGTTAAGAACAGGTCTTGAGTTTTCTTTTTATCTAAATCAGTACCGAATACGAATATGGAAGACAGAAAAAAAACAAAACAAAGGACAACAAAGAAGGTGTAAATGTTAAATTCTTTTTATCGGAAACCGCACCGTATAAGAGAAAAGGAGGCAATGAAAAACAAAAAAACAAAAGGAGGTAAAAATGAAAATTATTAGTCTAAGTGAAATAGCTGAATATTTAAATTATGCTGACGCCGAAATGCGTTCAACAAAGAAATGGTGCATCGAAAGGGATGTTCTTATTTTTAAACAAGGTCAATGCTGGTATGCGTATGAAGTTGAATTCAGAACGGCTTTTGAAAAACCTTTGATAGACAAACTAAAAAAGAAACAAGGGGCTGATTGGAAAAGAGACTATGACATTATTTCTAATGGAAATATCCCTGCGCTAAATACTCTAAATGATATTATCAAAGATGAAAGTAAGGCTTACATCCCTAAAAACAAATCATTCATTACAAAACTTATTGAAGATGCAAAAAATAAAGCTGCCTAAAAATCGAATGAAAGGATTATACATCTATTGCAATGGATGTAAAACCGCTTATTCAAATGAAACAAAAATTAAATGCAATTGTAAAGAATACGTTTACAAGGCTAAAATCCATGTGCCTGGTACTAAAAGAGACTGTAGAACAAAAATTTTAGATGCTACCAATTATAATGATGCTATAAAGCAAAGGATTGCTTTTGAAGAACAACTAATAGCTGCCAACTTCATTAAGAAAGAGAAAGTTGTCAAAGTAGTTCAAGCAAAACCTGTTCGCCTTGTTGATTGCATGGATGCATATATGGCATTTATAAATGATGTTGATGTACCATCACATGAAATAAAAGACATTTCTTCCAAGAGAAAATCTGACATGGTACGATTCTTTGCTAGATTGAATACTGCAATTGAAAGAAATAATATTAGTGTGTCCAATATGAAATTTGAATCCTTAAATAGCAGCATCGTTGGCTTTTTGGACAGCTATCTTAAAGATGTTTTGGGATACAGGAATAAAACATATAATAATGTGATGACAAGTTTGAATACCTTTTACTTATATATTTCAAGAAACTTCTACCCAAATTGTAAAAGTCCATTTTATGGCGTAAAACTGCGCACTAAGACAAATGTTATATCAATAAATATAAATGAATTTCTTCGACTATTGCCATTTGTAACTCCTGAAAACTCTATTAGGACTCTTGATGATGGAAATCGAAAAAACTTATATCGCCCATGGATGAAAAATGCATTTCTCATCGCATTATTTGCTGGAGGCAGAAACGAAGAGATTACTAAACTTAAATGGAATGGGATTGTCTTAGATGAAGAAGATGAAATGGCATATATTGAAATTCCTGACTTTAAAACAAGCCGCATTAAAAGTCGCATAAGAAGTGATGAAGATTACAAAATGAAAAAAATTGTAATAACAAAAGAATTTTCTGACCTTCTATTTTCAATGGGCTACAATGAAAATAAAGGCAAAGATGAATTCATTATTGCGCCACATGAAACTTTAAGTCGTGAGGGAATAAAAGTCTTAATTTCTCAAGCATTTACTCATTTCTTAAAAATCTCTGGAAATCAAACAGGCAAAACATTAAAGCATCTACGTAAAACATATTCAACAGCCGCAGCTAAAATGTACGGAGACCAAGCTCATTTAATAACTGGTCACGAAGGAATGGATGTTATGAAAAAACACTATATTGATGAGGATTCAATTCTTAAAGATGCTAGAAAGAATTTCTCAGTTTTAGGTAACTTAACCACTCCAAAATCTGATAAAATCAAAGACAATGATTCTACAACTTAATAAATAAGTTGGTAAACATTAGTGCTTTTCCTTACTCCCGCTCCTTACTCCACAAAAGGAGGAAAAACGAAAAAAACATGAAACCCTTGATAGCAAAGCTATTAAGGGTTTCATGTTTTGTGCCCGAAGCGAGACTCGAACTCGCAAGCTGTAAGGCATACGCTTCTGAGACGTACGTGTATACCAATTCCACCATCCGGGCAATCAGTTTATTAAAAACCGTGGCGAATATAAAAAATATTTTCCAATCCGGGGTTTTTGCATTTGCTATAAAATCAGATACTTCTGATAAGATTTAATTGAAAAACTCCGGAAAATGCAACACTTTCCGGAGTTAAACACAAATTCACAATTAATAAATCAGCAGGGTCTGCTTAATTATAAGTACCGGTTGTACCTTGCGCAAAATACCGGCCGAATGTCAGGTTGTCTACGCTGTCATCGCTCATCTTACGTTCTAATCCCAGATTTACATCCGTTTCATACATGACCTCCCAATCTCCGTTAAGTTCATTCAAGGGGTCTGAAGAGAAAGTAAGCATGAATGTCTTTTGGCTATTGCTTCTTATCATCGACCAGGTACCGGTTACTGTATTGTTATCTTTTCTAACGGAAACGGTTCGGTCCTCGTTAAACTTAAATAAATAACCCCGCAAATTAACTGTTTCATCAACGCCATTTTTCTTTAACATCTCAACCTTCCACTCACCCCGCGTAAAATTGGGATTATCTGCCGGGGAGGTGTTCGTATTAGCCGGTTTCACCGGCACCAGTTGATCTTGTTTTTTACAGCTTAAAAAAGCGACTGATGTGATCAAAAGCAGTGCCCAAAACTTGTTTCTTAATGTTTTCATGATAGTACGTTTTTATACCACAAAGGTACGTTCGTAAAAAAGGGTTCTTTTGTAAAATCGTCAAAGAACCAGACCTGTGTTCCTGCATTGTCTTTGTCATAGCTGAAAAAAGGTTTTGCAACAAATGGTATTTTTATTGAAAACCCGAAATAATTAAACAAGCTTAAATGGGTTTTATGTAAGGAAACGATTGAAGCGATACTATACATTTACCTAAAAATTCAAACCTATATGAAAAATTTATTCTTACTGTTGGTTGTTATATTAACCGGATGCAACAATGTTATTTCTGAAGAAGGAGAAAATCAAACTCAGGATAGCATTCCTACAGACACCGTCAATAGGGTGGATAAACTGAACGATGTTATTAACCAGAATCAGGATGCCGGTGATAGCATTAAGAATATTGAAAAACTTGAGCCTGAACTTAAGAATAATCCGGAATAGCATCGATCATACAGTCCGGCATCTACGCTCGGGGAATTCTGTCCCGATCCGGATAATTAGAATAAAAAGCCTCAGATTATTCTGAGGCTTTTTCTGCGCCTTGGTTAAGACAAAGCTTCGGGTGGTTTGCCCGTTTTTTCTTCCGGTAAGGGAATAAATTCTTTATCATCCAACGGCGGCAAATCTATTCGGCCTTCTTTCCAGTCGGCCTTGGCTTGCTCAATACGATCCTTTCTTGAAGACACAAAATTCCACCAGATATGTCGGTCACCCAGGGGTTCACCACCCAACATCATCAACACAGTATCTTCTCTGGATATAATAACCGGATTCTCGTGGCTGGAAAAAACAACCATTTGTTTGGCATGATAAACCTTATGATCAACATCAACAGAGCCCTTCACAATATAAATGGCACGTTCCGAATAATTTACAGGCAATGTAACTTTTGAAAAAGGCTTTAACGTCACATGAATATAAAAGAGAGGTGAATGAGTAGCAACATGACTCTTGACACCAAACGCTTCGCCGGCAATAAGCCGCATCCATAAGCCTTCATCTGTAACAATAGGAAGTTCTTCTCTGCTATAGTTTTTAAAAGTTGGGTTTGACTCTTCATCCTTTTCCGGCAGTGCAACCCACGTTTGAAGCATCTCTAATTGCCCACCGGCCAGAATGGAAGGGTTCTCAAACCGTTCTGAATGGGCAATGCCTTTACCGGCTGTCATCCAGTTCACTTCTCCCGGTTTTATAATTTGCTCCGCTCCAAGGCTATCGCGATGAGTAACTTCTCCATTGAACAGATAACTTACGGTAGACAATCCAATGTGCGGGTGAGGTAATACATCCATTTCATGATGTTCCATTCCCTGCATCTTTACCGGACCCGCATGATCCATAAAAATAAACGGCCCGACCATTCTTCTTTTACGAAACGGAAGAATGCGGTTAACCGACATGTTCGGCCCGATAAAAGCTGAGCGGGCATCAATGACTATTTCCGGCATATGTACTGATTATCTGTAGGCTCAATTTTTAGTTTAAAAGCAGTGAGTTACCTGACGGCGTTGGCGAAAATATATTGGCGAATTTATTTATATTTCTTTTTTTCTTTTTCCATCGCAACGTTGCCATCCAGGCTGATACATTCGTCAGCCTGAAGTTCCATTTTACTTCCATCGGGTTTGGTTATTGTACCATCAGGCTTAATTGTAGTTCCATTTTTCAAAGTCACTTCGCTTGTAATGGGCTTGCCCTCGTGCATTACTACTTTTAGCCCGTCCTGCATTTTTGCACAGTATTTTTCGGGATGCTTACCCGGGCCATTTGCAAATATATGGAGAGAAAAAAAAGTGACTGTTATTAAGGTAAAGATTGTCTTGTTCATGGTTTTGTTTTTTGTGGTTTTTCAAAAATACGTCACAAACTTTAACTCCTATTATTTATAAATTGTTTATTGTTACAGGTTTATATCAATCAGATTTTCAAAACAGGAATAGGTTTATTATTAGTTAAGGTTTTTCTGGAAAAAATAATGGTAAGGTTTGCTTGGAGAATAAAGAAGGACAAGGAACATCTTTTTACTTTACCGGCCACCAGAAAATTAACAGCTACGTTTTAAAGAAAAATCAGCAAGCTCAGGAATTTCATTTTCAGGTCATTTTAAAAATACCCCATCATCATCTATCAGGAACAGACTATTTGCCGGGGCTCTCCACTAAATGTTTGTTCTAATTGTGTTATATTCAATTTCTAATTCTTTACATGCCAGGTTGCATACACTTTCAAGTTGCAATACCATATCGCTTACACTTTCCGAGTCTCTTTGCAAACCGGCATAATCCTGCACCTTCTTTGCCATATTTTCATACTCTACGCCAATCCCCATAATAGAAAAAGACGGTATCATTTTATGAACGGATGCGTGTAACTTGTCCCAGTCTTGTTCGCTAAAACTCTTTTTCATTGAACTGATCAAAGGTGGAGTCTGCTCAAGGTACATGCCTATCATTTCCATCATTAACACCGGATTCGATTTGGTACGTCGTTTCAGATAATCCATATTTATATATTTCATAACCAGGTCAATATTTATTTTGGGTTTTTCTTCCGGTATGCCGGATTGTATGGGTCTTTTTACGAGCCCTATCATTTTCGTATACAGTACTCTTTCATCAATAGGTTTGGCTATGTAGTCATTCATTCCTACTGCTTTACATTTCGCCAAATCAACCGTAGTAACATCAGCCGTTAAGGCAATGATCGGAACTTCAGACTTCATTATTTTGCGTATGTGTTCAGTCGCCTCAAACCCATTCATTTCAGGCATTTGCAAATCCATTAAAATAATATCATATACGTTGTTCTGTAATTTGTCTATGGCAATTTTCCCATTAGAAGCCATCTCAGGCTGAAAGCCAAAATCATCCAATACCGTCTTCATTAGTAGCTGATTAAGGGGGATGTCTTCAACCACTAATACTTTCAGGCTTTTTATTTCCTCGTCAAGTTCAACCAATTCAGCATCTGATTCTGCCTCAGCTTTCGTTTTAAAAAAACTTAATGTAAAGCTAAACGTCGACCCTTCGTCAATTTTACTGGTAACTTTTATCGTTCCGCCCTGCGGCTCTATAAGTTGCTTTACTATGGCTAATCCCAATCCTGTTCCTCCATATAATCTGGAGGTTCCGCTGGTTGCCTGTTGAAAGTTTTCAAAGATATTCTCCATCTTACTCTCAGATATTCCTATCCCGGTATCGGTAACAGCAAATTCAATAGTTACTTTTTCTTCATCTTGGTTGATGAGCTTTACACTCACTAGAATTTTCCCTTTGGCTGTAAATTTTACGGCGTTACTGACGAGGTTCAAAATAATCTGATGCAGCCTGACAGGATCTCCTACCAGAACTTCCGGAATATTTTTATCATACTCTTTAACAAGCTGCAGATTTTTTTCCTGGATCTTTGTTTCAAACATATGAAGCATAGCTGCCACAGAGGATGCCATTTTAAAAGGCGTATGCTCAAATACCATTTTCCCCGCGTCAACCTTAGCGAGGTCAAGGATATCGTTTATTAATACAATTAAAGCGTCGCCGCTGACTTTTATGGCACTCAGATATTCTTTCTGTTTTGGAGTTAACTCAGTCTTCAATACCACCTTTGTGAAGCCGATAATAGCGTTCATGGGAGTTCGGATTTCATGACTCATGTTTGACAAAAATTGTTGCTTTGCCTTAACGGCGCTCTCCGCAATATGCGTGGCGCTTTCAGCTTTACTTTTTGCTTCCTCAGCGATACTCGTCGCTAATTCAGCAGATACTTTGGCTTCGGTCAATTCGGTTGCTATTCTCTTTTGTTCAGTAACATCCCTTGCTACAATAACAACTCCTAATACCTTCCCACTGTCATCTTTATATACCGATCCATTGAATAATACGTCCGTTAGTTTGCCGTTTTTATGTCTGAGTGTAAGCGGTGAATCCGCCACCGAACCTTTCGCGAAAACCTCCTGGTAAACTTCACGGGCTTTTTGTTGCTCAGTAAAATAATCAAAGAAGTCTGTACCCGTAAGTTCATCACGGGTCATCCCTGTGATTTTGGCGGTCGCCTGGTTCATGTCCGTAATTTTTCCTTTCGGGCTAATAGTAACCAAGGGGTCACGACTGGCTTCAATGAGGCTAAGCGAATACTGGGAGGCTAATTTAGCAGAGTAACTTAAAGCCTCTAATTCCTTGTTAGCTATTTCGCGTTTTTCTTTTTCCTTATTTTGAAAAACAAGTTCGACTTCAGCAATCACTAATTCTGCCGCACGTTTTTCTTTTTCTTTACTTTGAAAATCAAGTTCGATATCAGCTATTACTAATTCCGCGGCGCGTTTTTCTTTCTCTATATTTTGGAATACAAGTTCTTTGTTAGCAATAATTAGTTCATCCGCCCTGTTTTCTTTCTCCTGGTTTTGAAAAGCCAGTTCTTCATTAGCAATAATGAGTTCATCGGCACGCTTCCCTTTTTCTTTGTTCTGGAAAGCAAGCTCCCTATTGGCTATTGATAATTCATCCGCGCGTTTTTCCTTTTCTTCATTTTGAAAAGCCAACTCTTCATTAGCAATAATGAGCTCATCGGCACGCTTCTCTTTTTCTTTGTTCTGGAAAGCAAGTTCCTTATTTGCTATAGATAATTCATCCGCACGTTTTTCCTTTTCTTCATTTTGAAAAGCCAACTCTTTATTGGCAATGATCAACTCATCAGCCCTGTTTTCTTTTTCTTTGTTTTGAAAGGCAAGTTCTTTATTCGCGATGATGAGTTCATCGGCTCGCTTCTCCTTTTCTGCGTTTTGAAAAGCCAGTTCTTTATTGGCGATAATGAGTTCATCTGCTCGCTTCTCTTTTTCTATGTTTTGGAAAGCAAGTTCTGTATTGGCGATAAATAGCTCATCCGCGCGTTTTTCTTTTTCTTCGTTTTGGAAGGCTAATTCTTTGTTAGCAATAAACAACTCATCTGCTCGTTTTTCCTTTTCCCCGTTTTGAAAAGCAAGTTCTTTATTGGCAATGTATAATTCATCCGCTCTTTTTTCTTTCTCCTCGTTTTGGAACGCAAGTTCTCTGTTGGCCTGCATCAGCTCATCCGTTTTTTGCAGCGCAACGTGCCTGCCGGTAATTACCACACCCGCTATCATTCCCTGTTCATCTTTGTAAACACTTCCATTGCATAGTAACGGTGTGTTTTTATCACATGTTAAAGTAAGAGAATAGTCTGTTAAAAACCCTTTCTCAAACGTCGACTCGTACGCAGTCCGGGCCCTATAACTGTCAGTAAAATAACTTATGAAAGACGTTCCCGTAAGTGTTTCGCGAAAACTACCCATGATATTCACAGCAGCCTGGTTCACATCTGTTATTTTGCCATTTGCATTTATGACGATTAAAGGGTCGCGACCGGCTTCAATTAAACTTCTCGCATACTGGGTATCCTGATTTGTAGTTTTCATGGTCTCAGATTAAAATTAATTTCCAATTTGTCACTCGGGTGCACTTGTCTTTTTATTGCATAAAGTGACAGGAGAATCCGGTGAGCTTTTTTAAATCTTATTTCACGAGGCAGAGAATGATGTATACAACCTTTGAGATGAGTGTAATTTCCTTAGTCGATGTGGAATAATGACAAGGTAACTCTAAATTAACTGATAACGGCAGAATCTTTTTTATTTTAACCTGATTTTAGGTATAATTGGCTACTTCATCAGATTGTAGCCAATAATAGTTGCAACGCCTACCGCTACAAATGTTGCAAGGAAAACGGCCATAAATTTAGATATGCCAAACTCCCTTGCAATTATTCTGATCGGTGCCGTAATAATATGATAAACAAGACTATTGAGTTTAGTTAATGCGCCTTGTCCTTTTGTTACATAGTCTGTTGCTCCCATACGGAAAGACTCTATGGCAATACCAATGTCTTCATTACCGGATAACATAATCACTTCGGTCTTGGGGTTTATATCTTTAATTAATTTTAAAGTTTCAAGTCCGTTTTTACCATCCATTTGATAATCCAGGATGACTACATTAGTTTCTTTATCTACTTTTTTCAGACAACTATCGCCATCGTTAAAAGTGGTAATATTTATTCCATCTCCAAACCTGTTTTGTAAATAATATTTAAGGTCGGTTGCGGTTAGCTTATTGTCGTCAACAATGAAAAGATTTAAGGTAGAGGTGCTCATATGTAGTTTTTTTAGAGATTATATTGTTAGATCATAAAGGTGAGTTTTTATGTAACCTTTAAGTTGTATAACTAGAACTGAGACTTACACATATCACTGATTCATCGTGCAATGGCCAGCCAGCCTGTAATATCTGCACTCATGCTAAATCATTTACTTTTTGTTGTTCATACGCGAGTAGGCTCACAACAGGAAATGTAAAATGCGAAGTTTGAATCTTTCTGGTAGCCATAGCTGATCCGCTTATAGTTTAGCAATCCATTCAGTGAATTATGTAATTAATAGATCCTGTTGTATAAAACTTACATCTTTTATCTCACCACTTTTGCACAATGAAAATTAATTCATACATAAATTTAATAACAATGAAAACCAAAGTATTTAATATCTTAACAGCAGGCCTTCTTTTTGTGCTGCCAAACATGGTTTTTGCTCAGGCGCCTGCCTTAGGAACAACGGCTGATTTTGTTTTGTTTTCTTCTGTTGGAGCTGTAACAAATGTTGGCACACAATACCTTACACTATTGACCGGCCACGTAGGTGCTAACAGTGGGCCTATAACCAATTTCGGAAACGTAGATGGTAATTTATACCCGGGTGGCCCTCAAAGTGCGGCTGCCTCAGCTGACTTAATTATTGCTTATAATCAGCTAAATGCAACAGTTGCAACCTTATTTCCGGGTGTCTTATTAGGAAACGGTCAAACATTGACTCCGGGAGTGCATTCTTGTCCTGCAGCAACAACTTTAAACCTTGAGCTTACCTTAGACGGACTTGGAAACCCCAATGCCGTTTTTATATTTAAAATTCAAGGTCCTTTATCCACCAATGCCAATTCAAAAGTGAAATTGGTAAATGGAGCAAAAGCTTGTAATGTGTTCTGGAAAGTGGAAGGTTTAGTTGATATGGGTACAGGGACTACCATGAGAGGAACTATTATTGCAAACAATGCAGCCATTAATATAAGCACAGGAGATACACTTGAAGGAAGAGCTCTTTCAACAGATGGCGCAATTACTGTGTCAGGTATTTTTGCTTATACGCCTATTGGTTGTGGAAGTCCTGTTCTTGCAGGGCCACTTGCACCAAATCTTGCATCGGCAAATTGTTTCGCTTTATTCTCTTCTATCGGACCTGTTACCAACAACATTGATCCTACTTTAGTTAGAGGTGATCTTGGTACAAACAGCGGTGGAACAACCGGGTTCAATCCTTTATTTGTTACCGGTATGATTCATCCGATTCCTGATGCAGCAACAGCTTCTTGTGCAACTGATTTAAATAATGCATACAATTATTTAAATGCCTTACCATCTGATATTATTTTAATGGCTCCGGCCTTATTCGGCCATAACCTGGTACTAACACCTCATACGTATCTTTTAGGGGCAGCAACGGCCTTAACAGATACTCTTTATCTGGATGCACAAGGCAGTCCAAATGCAGTATTTGTGATTAAGATAAACGGTGCATTTTCTACAAGTGTAAATGCAAGAGTAATATTAAGAAATGGTGCGCAGGCAAAAAATGTATACTGGAAAATAGACGGTGCAACAGACATCAATAGTAATACAATTTTCAACGGAACGATTATTTCAGCAGGTGCTGTTAACTTACAAACGAATGCATTTATTAATGGAAAAGTACTGACGATCAATGGCGCAGTAAATACAAATGCTATTACTGTTAATATTCCTTTAGGAACCTGTGGATTTAATTCACCAATAGTGATAACTGAACCGACCGATCAAACCGTATGTGTTGGTAATTCGGCAAGTTTTGTTGTTTCAGCAACAGGAACAGCCCTTACTTATCAATGGAGAAAAGGAAATGTAAGTTTAGTTAACGGAGCAAATATTTCAGGAGCTACAACTCCAACACTTACTATTAACCCTGCTGCTTTAATTGATGCAGCATCTAACTATAATGTAATTGTCAGTGGCACTTTTCCACCGAGCGATACTTCTATCAATGTTTCTTTATTTGTAAACACGGCTCCGGTTATTACTTCAGAGCCATCTGATAAATTAGTATGTCTTGGAAACTCTGCAACCTTTACCGTAGCAGCAACTGGATCAGGGATTACATATCAATGGAAAAGAGGATTGATTAATTTAATTAACGGTGCAACTATTTCTGGTGCAACTACAGCTTCACTTACTGTTAATCCTGTAACACTATTAGATACAGCTTCCAATTATTATGTGGTTGTATCCAATGGATGCGCTCCAAATGATACATCCATTTTAGTTTCTTTAAATGTTGGAGGATCTGCTATTACTTCAGAACCAACTAATCAAACAGTTTGTCCCGGAGCTTCAGCAAGTTTTACGGTAGCAACTTCAGGAACTGTACTTCTTTATCAATGGAAAAAAGGATTCCTTAATTTAATTAACGGAGGAAATATTTCAGGTGCAAATACTGCAACTCTTACTATTAATCCGGTTAATACTGCTGATACCGCTTCAAATTATCATGTGGTAATAACAGGAACTTGTCCTCCAAATGATACTTCAGTAAATGCTTTTTTAAGACTGAATAATCCAATTATTATTACACAGCCAACTCCACAGGCAACATGTTCAGGCGGTTCAGCGAGTTTCTCAGTTTCCGCTACCGGAACAGGACTTACTTACCAATGGAGAAAAGGAACTGTAAATTTAATTAATGGCGGAAACATTTCAGGTGCAACTACTGCAACACTGACAATTAATCCTACAGGTGCAGGTGATGCTGCAACAAATTATAATGTTGTTATATCAGGAGCATGTGCGCCAAGCGCTACTTCTATCAATGTCGCGTTAATTATTGGTGGCGCTATCATTACAACAGAGCCTACAAATAAAGTAAGCTGTTTAGGAAACTCAGTTAGTTTTTCTATAACTGCTGTTGGTTCATCTATAACTTACCAATGGAGAAAAGGAAATACTAATTTAATTAACGGTGGAAATATTTCAGGTACTAATACAGCTACTTTGACTATTAATCCGGTAAATATAAGTGATGTGGCTTCCAATTACAATGTAATTGTATCCGGATCATGTGCACCAAATGATACTTCAATTAATGTCTCATTAATGCTTAACAATCCGGTTATCACTTCAGAACCTTCAAGCAAAAACGCTTGTCTAGGTGGTGTGGTAACCTTTACAACTGCTGCAACAGGTGGTAGTTTAAACTATCAGTGGAGAAAAGGAAATGCAAATTTAATTAACGGCGGAAACGTATCAGGAGCAACTACTGCATCTCTTACTATAAACCCTGTGAGTGCCTCAGATGCCGGAACTAATTATTATGTGGTTGTTTCAGGAGCCTGTGCTCCGAATGATACATCCATCATGGTAGCAGTAACAATCAATCCGTCACCCGTTGCAATTGCAGGAAGTAATTCACAGGCGTGTGAAGGAACTTTCATTAACCTGACAGCCCAAACAGTTTTAGTTGCTAATTATAGCTGGACAGGACCAAATGGTTTTTCATCTACTTCACAAAATCCGGTTATTGCTGACCCAACAATGTTTGATGCAGGAACCTATTCTTTAAATGTTACGAATAGTTGTGGAACCGCTACTACAACAACAGATGTGATAGTTATCAATTGTGATACACTCGATTTCTTTATTCCTGAAGGTTTTTCGCCAAATGGTGATGGAATTAACGACGTATTCTTTATCAGAGGTATCCAGAGATATACCAGCAACACTTTTACCATTTTTAACCGTTGGGGAAATAAAGTGTATGATACAAATAACTATCAGAATACATGGAATGGAAATGCAACAACAGGCGTAAGAATTGGTGGAGACGAATTACCAGTCGGAACTTATTTTTATGTACTTGACCTGAATGATGGCACGCCGGTTTATAAAGGAACTATTTATTTAAACAGATAACAAACAGATTACATTCAACAAACAATATAGAAAATGAAAACACTTAAAAAAATAACGCTGGTACTGGTTACAACCTTAGGGGCATTAACCACTCAGGCACAACAGGACCCAATGTATACACATTATATGTATAATACACTGATGGTGAATCCTGGTTACGCAGGTAGCAGAGATGCATTAACAGTAACGGCACTTCACCGTTCACAATGGGTGAACTTTAAAGGTGCGCCGGTTGTTCAATCATTAACCATGCATTCACCTTTGATGAATGAGCATATTGGTGTAGGCTTATCTGTTTTAAATGATAAAATCGGGCCAACCAACCGCACCTCTGTTTTTGCAGATTTTGCATACAGGATGAACCTTACAAAAAAATCTAAACTTGCTTTAGGCATAAGCGGAGGTGCAAATATTTTCCAGGCAAACTTAAGTTCAGTAGAGGTGAACCAACAAAATGATCCATCATTCCAGAACAATTTATCTAACAGGGTTGTTCCTAATTTTGGATTTGGCGCATATTATTCAAGAGAACGTTTTTATGCAGGTATTTCAGTACCGGGTCTCATCCAGAATAATTATTCAAAAGAGAGCCAGGTGTCTGGAACAACTTTACTTGGAGAAGAACAAAGGCATTACTTTTTCATAGCAGGTGGCGTGATAAACCTTGGAGATAACCTTGCGTTTAAACCAACCACTTTAGTGAAAGTTACTCCTGGAGCCCCTGTGCAGGCAGATTTAACAGCATCATTTGTTATTATGAAAAAACTTACGCTGGGCGCAATGTACCGTACCGGCGATGCTTTTGGTGGTTTAATTGGTGTTGATTTAACTAATCAGTTACATGTTGGGTACTCTTATGATTGGTCTTATGGTTTAAAAACCGGACGTTATAACAGTGGAAGTCATGAGATCATGCTGCGTTATGATTTTATTTTTAACAGCAAAAAACAAATCCATACGCCACGACATTTTTAAGAAAACATACCATTTATAAAAAATAAACCATGAAATCACTCATTATAACCATTACTTTATGTCTTGCTGCCGGCCTTAGTGCTTTAGCCGCCGACAAATCAAACAGAGAATTAAAAGGCGACAAATATTATTTTACATATGCATTTGATAAAGCCATTGATCTCTACAAACGTTCCAAAGACTTAACCGTGGAAGGGCAACGCCGACTGGCTAAAAGCTATTCAAACATTGGTAAATTCAAAGAATCAGAAATTGCCTACTCCAAACTGGTTACAATGGCTGACGGAAATCAGTCGGAAGACTTTTTCAATTATGCCATGATTTTAAAAAGCAATGGTAAATACGATGAGTCTAACACTTGGATGGATAAATACAAAGACCTTAAACCAAATGATTTGCGTTCAAAAGACTATGTTGCCAATAAAGCTAACCTCAATAGTATGAAAACTGATGATGGTAAATACAAAGTGGGCCATCCCGATTTAAATACAGAGGCACAGGATTTTGGAACATCTTATTACAAAAACAGCATTGTTTTTGCTTCAAGCAGATCAAATGCCAAAATGATTGCCCGTAAATCAAACTGGAACGGAGAACCTTACCTTGATATGTATATTTCCGAAGTAGATGGAGATCAATTAAAAAAACCAAAAGTTCTTTCGAAGAAGTTAGACGGGAAAATGCATGACGGACCTGCAAGCTTTAGCGCTGATGGTAACTTCGCAGCTTTCACAAAAAACAATTATGACCTTTCAAAAAAAGATAAAGTCGTGAGCCTTCAAATATTTTTCACAAAAAACACTGACGGCAAATGGACAAAAGAAGAATCATTTTATCTTAACAACAAAGATTATTCGGTTGGACATCCTTGTTTGAGTGCAAATGGAAACACGATGTATTTTGTAAGTGATATGCCCGGAGGATTTGGGGGCAGCGATCTCTATAAAGTAACTAAAGAAGGTAATGGTGCGTGGAGCAAAGCAGAAAACCTTGGATCGGAAATAAATACCGAAGGAGACGAAACTTTTCCTTTTTATGAAGAAAACAGTAAAGCGCTTCTCTTCGCTTCTAACGGACGTTTTGGACTTGGAGGAATGGATATTTTTATTTGCCAGGCCAATGGATCTAAATTAGGCGCTCCTTACAACGCAGGTTCTCCTTTAAATACACAATATGATGATTATGCAGCTATAGTGAATACCAAAACCAATAAAGGTTATTTTTCATCTGATAGAGTCGGTGGCGAAGGACATGATGACATTTACTCTTTTGATTTATTAAAAGGTTTTGCTGTAGAAAAAAAGATCCAGGGTATTGCTAAGAATAAGGAAGGAAAAGCAATTCCAAACACCTTTATTACTTTATTAAATGAAAAAGGAACGGTATTGGATACAGTAACAACAAATTCTGAAGGTGCTTTTTCTTTTGTAGTAGGGGCAGATAAAAAATATGAATTAACAGGCAAGAAAGAAAAATACACAGAAGGCCAAACCAAAGTTGCCTTTGATAAAGAAAATACAGTAACTGCCGACGTTACCTTATTGAGCAAAGAAGAAGCAATTGAGAAGCAAATAGAAGTTGGTGCTGATCTTGGGAAAATTTTAGATCCAAAACCAACCTATTCCGGCGACTTTAAAACTGAAACTTTGTATTTTGACCTTGATAAATATAATCTTCGTCCGGATGCTGTTGAAGAACTAAAGAACATCGTTAAAGTAATGAACGATCATCCAAACATGGTAGTTGAATTGAGATCATACTCTGATTGTAGGGCAACTAAAGAATACAACCAGGCATTATCAGACAAGAGAGCAAAAACTTCAGCATGGTACATCAAATCAAGAATAACAAAACCTGAACGCATCACCGGTAAAGGGTATGGTGAAGAGAATCCTGTAAACGGATGTTCATGCGAAGGTACAGTTGTTTCAGATTGTTCAGATGAAGAGTTTCAGAAGAACAGACGTACAGAATTTATTATCATGAAAAAATAGTTAGCCACTTTAGATTCTTAAAATTAAAAAACCGCTGATTTTATCAGCGGTTTTTTTTTATACCTTCTGCAATGAACAGATCCTGCCGTCTTTATTTTTAAGACAAGATCAAATTACAAGGCAGTTAAAAGTTCATGTCTGTATTTATCCAGTATACTTGATTTAGATAAAAATCCAATATAAATTCCCTGATCAACAACGGGAAGATTCCATTGTCCGGATTCTTCAAATTTTTTCATGATGGAAAAAATATCTTCTTTGACATCTATGACAGTTCGTGGCTTGCGCATCACTTCTTTCGCTGTAACAATATCGTACAATTCAGGATTAAACATTTCCTCCTTAATATTATCCAGGTAGATGATCCCTATCAGCTTATGATCTTTCTTGATAACCGGAAACGTATTTCTTTTCGAGTGTTTGATCGTTTCGACAATACCGCGTAAGGTCGATTTGAAATGTATGGTGGCGAAATCTGTTTCAATCATTTCCCTGGTATCTATTCTGCCTAAAATACTAACGTCTTTGTTTTCAGAAACAACAGCTCCCCTTGCTTTTAGCCTTCTAACATCTAACGACTCCGGATGAAAAAATTTAACGATAATGTAACTGATAGAGGAAACGATCATTAAAGGAATAATTAATTCATAGCCCCCTGTTATTTCCGCGATCAGAAATATGCCCGTCAGTGGCGCATGAAAAATGCCACTCAAAATTCCAGCCATAGCTACAATGGTGAAATTGCTCACCGGGATATTAGCAAATCCAAGTAATTTTAAAAAAAAGGCGAATACAAATCCAAGATAGGCGCCAACAAACAATGAGGGAGCGAAATTCCCTCCATTACCCCCGCTTCCTAAAGTGATACCGGCGGCGGCAGCTTTGAGTAGCAAGGTTAAAGTAATTAAAAGCAGAAGAATCCATTTATTAAAAATCAGATTCGCGAATAAACTGTTTTTTAGCAGGTCATCGGCTCTGAATTCTGAAAGCGCCTTGATGCTTTCATAACCTTCTCCAAATAAGGAAGGAAATAATGCAAACAAAAGAGCCAATGATAAACCACCAATAATCCATTTTGTAAAATTTGATTTGATCCCGGCGAAGTATAATTCCACTTTTTCAAAGAAGTTGACATAATAGAGAGAAGTTATACCGGCTAACAATCCAAGTATAATATAGAACGGAACGTTGTAATAATTGAATGGTTCCTTTAATTTAAAAAACAACAAACTACTCTCATGCAAAATGATCTTCGACAAAAGTGCACCCGAGGCGGCAGCTATCAGCAAGGGAATAAATGCACCAATGCTTATATCAATTAATATTACTTCTAAAGCAAACAGCACCCCTGCAATGGGTGCGTTAAAGGCGCCTGCAACACCGCCGGCTGCTCCGGCGGCCAGCAATAATGTTCGCTCCTTATAACTCAATTTATACGTTCGTGCGAAATTTGAACCTATAGCAGAACCTGTACTGACAATGGGCGATTCAAGACCTGCTGAGCCACCAAAACCAACTGTTAAACCACTGGTTATGACGTGGGAATACATTTGATGAAAAGGCAGAAAACTGCTTTTCTTGGCGATAGAAAAAAGTATAAAACTGGTGCCCCGGTGAAACCGCTCTCTAAAAAAAGTATGGATGATCAGGGCAGTTAAACCAATACCTATTAAAGGCAAAACCAGGTATAAGTATTTATAATCATACCGAAGCAAATAATTTTCTACCAGGTAGTGCCTGATACTGAAAACAAAGAATTTTAAAACGACCGCAGCAATACCTGCGCTAATGCCAACAAGAACACTGGAAAAAATGAGAAACTGCCGTTCCGTCGTTTTTTCATGAATCCAGTTAACAGCTCTTTCAATATAATTGTATTTTTTTAGGTCCATTTGTTGCACGACTATATAACGATATCGATTCTTTGCCAATAATAATTAATTACGCCAAAAATACTTTTAAATATGTTTGCCAATTTAAATAAAGAAAATGGTTAAAAGTTGCATCATCTTGCAATTATCATTTCTTTGGATTAATGTAACATTTAATATTAAGTTATTGATGATCTTTCTATTTTCAAGATAAATCAATGTCTGTCCGCGCACAATTATTAGTTGGCTTTTCTATTTTAACGATGGTCTTTCTTGTTGATTTTATCGTCAATAAACGACTGTCAGGTGTTATTGAAACAAATACGACCTACCTGAATAATTCAGAAGCAGTGATCCGTAATTCGAATATGCTTCATAAAGAGATGATCCAAATGCAAAGTGCTTTCAGGGGGTTTCTTTTAACAGGTCAGGAAGTTTTCCTGGAACCGTTTTATGAAGGCAGGAATACAGTTCCTGTATTAATTGCACAGCAGCAGGCAATACTATCCACCGCTTTCCAAAAACAACGACTGGATTCTATTGTGGACATTCATTTACAATGGGTAAAATATGCCAATTCCCTTATTTCAACTAAACTGGATACATTGCCGGGGGCAAATGCAAAATACATCGAGCTGTTTGAAACAAAGCTTCGGACGGAGGTCGGTAAAAAACTAAATGATAAGGTGCGGAAGATCTTTATATCCTTTGACAACTCTGAATATCAGTTAAGGCAGGAAAGAAGGCTTGCACTCCGAAAATCTGTAGATACCACCAATAAAATAACCTTATCATTAACCATTTTCTCCATTTTGCTGGCGTTAGTATCCGGCATTTACTTTATTAATATGATTACAAAAAGAATTTCCAATATGGTGAAGCTAGCCGAAGAAATTTCAAGGGGGGATTTTAAAATAATAAAGGACCAGAAAAACGATGAGTTGAACAGGTTGTCGATTGCGTTGAACAGCATGTCAATGACGCTTAAAAAAACCTTTAGCGAACTCACTAAAAAAAACAATGAACTGGACCAATTCGCCTATGTGGTTTCACACGACCTCAAAACACCTTTGCGGGGAATAAGTAATATTGTTTCCTGGGTTGAGGAAGATCACCCGCACGAGCTTTCACCGGACATAAAGCGAAACCTGGAATTGATAAAAAGCAGGACGGGAAGGCTGGAAAATATGATTAACGGTTTACTTGAATATGCCAAGGTTGGTAAGGTTCAAAAGGGAACTGAAACAGTTGATATTTTGAAGTTATTGCGTGAAATCATAGATTTGGTTGTGCCGAAAAATTATAGCGTGCAAATTGATGGGGTCATGCCTTTTATTAAGACGGAAAAATTGCATATCGAGCAGGTATTTTCAAATCTCATAACCAACGCGGTAAAATATAATCAAAGTGAAAAACCTAAAATTATTATAAAAGCAAGGGACTTAAAAGAGCATTACGAATTCACCGTCACAGATAATGGAATAGGAATTCAAAAAGAATACTTTGAAAAAATATTTGACATATTTCACACCTTACAGGAGAAAGATGCTTTTGAAAGCACCGGCGTGGGTCTGGCCATTGTAAAAAAAATTATCGATGATTATAAAGGCTCCATTCGGGTAGAGTCAGAACTAGGAAAGGGAAGCTCCTTTATTTTTACCTGGCCTAAACGCCTGCCCACAAACTAAATTTGAAAAATGAAAACAATATTGCTAATTGAAGATGATTATCTGGATGTTGAAAGTGTGAAACGCGCTCTGAAAAAAGCGGATATTCCACACATTCTTCATGTGTCACATAACGGCGCTGACGCGTTAAATATTCTCACAAGGAACGAAGATAAAGTTGTGCCGGATGTTATTTTGCTGGACATTAATTTACCGAAAATGAGCGGACTGGAGTTTTTACAGATTGCTAAAAGCTACTCTGGCCTTAAGAATATAAAGATATTCATCATCACCACTTCCTCAGAAGAATATGATAAAATCACTGCCCAACATTTCGATGTGGCAGGATACATTTTAAAACCATTGGATTTTAAAAGCACCACAAACCCTGATGTTGTAAAGTTGATGAATGAGTTGAAATAATTTGCAGTTGCAGTGTTTCGATCTTACAATCTTTAGACCCATAGCATAACAACGACCTGGAAAAATTCGTAAAACAGGATAACGCAGTTGAAAAAGCTTTATCCATTGTTTGAGCAGTTAGATACTAAATCAAAATTATTTACTAATGATCAGCTTTTTATTTGAAATCTGTTCTCCGGTCTTTAAGCTAATCGTGTAAATTCCCGTCTGAAATAAAGATGCATTGACTTCCTCATGGTGTAATCCGGCTTCCTGCGCTTCTGGATACAGGGTAAAAATTTCTCTTCCTAATACATCCGTAATTTGCATGGAAACATCAGTCTTTTTCTCCAAAATGTATTCAACTGAAAACAGGCTTTTCGCCGGATTCGGATAAATAACAAAATCATTTGAAGGTTGATTACTTTCAGTAATGCCGGTCATGAGAGCGCCAATGTTGATATTGTCAATATACAGGTTATTGCCTCCATCTGTAACATTAACAATTTTAATAAGTACGTTGGAATAAGTTGCATAAGCTAATAATCCAATGTTCGCAATTTTCCATACAGTACCCGGGTTTGGAATATAAGGCGTTGCTTGAGTTGATCCTGTGGTAAGAGCTGTACCGGTGCGATAAAACACCTGTGTCCATGTTACACCACAATCTTTAGAAACCAACACGATCATTTCATCAGAATAATTGGGATCAGATTTCGCATAGGCCCATTTAAAAATCAGATAAGGAGTTCCGGCAAACGAAGTAAAATCTAATCCGGGTAAGACCATGGCATCTGATTGACCGTAGTTAGTATTTATCAGGTTATTAATCTTAGCGCTTGCAACTCCCTGATATGCGGTAGCGATGGTGTCACGTTCCCAGGTAATTCCTCCATCAGGATTATCAATGGTAATTCCATTAGGAGGAAAAGTTACTGATTCAAAATTTTCAGCATAAGGCAGGCTCTGGCCAACGGGCGGTGTAGTAACGTTTATGTAATTGCTTAAAATTAAACTATCAGTTCCATAACTGTTTGTAGTGATCAGCTTTACTTGGTAACTTCCAATTGACAAATAGGACACCGTAGGGTTTGCTATGGATGACATCGCGGGAGTTCCTCCCTGAAAAAACCACTGGTAACTTGTTGGGTTGTTTTGTGACCGGTTATAAAAGATAATGGAACTTCCAACGCATATATCAGGATTCAAACTGACGAAATCTGCTATGACATTACAATTGCTATTGACAAAGCCACTGTCACAACCCGTTGAGTCTATATTCCATGGCTGCCATATATCACTCCGGAGACTTAACAACGTGGCCTGCATCCGTTGTTTTTGCCCGTTTGTGAACATGTTTTTGCAATTGTCATTTGAATAATCCATGTAATTCTGGATCTGGTCGTTTACATCAGGCACTTCGTTAAAACAACTATTAATAACCGGACAACCATAATTCGGGTTAGCGGCCGGCGGCGTGTCGCATACAATATCACCGTCAGCACAGGTATCAACTCCACAGCCACCATTGAAGGTGTGGTATAATCCAAACCAATGCCCTATCTCATGCGATGTCGTTCTCCCTAAAGAAGCTGCAGCCGTTCCCGTTTTTCCAAAATAGTCGTGCCTTACTACGATGCCGTCTTCATTAGACGGGCCTCCCGGAAAGGAAGCATAGCCTACCGTTCCGCTGCCATTATTAATATTTTTCACAACATATATATTCAGGTATCGGGTATTATCCCAATAGCTTAATAAAGATAACTGGCCGCGTTGATATGTTTGATGATTAGTCAGTCCACTTTTAACTCTTACAATGCCATTTGTGCATTTACCCAATGGATCTTTTTTAGCCAGACAAAACTCTATGTCTGTATCCACTCCGTTACCAAATCCATTCGTGCCTGCTTTTTTTCTAAAGTCTTCGTTCAGCACATCTATCTGGCTTTGTATTTGTGCATCAGAGATATTATTGGTTCCTCCGTCATGGATAACATGTATAACAACGGGAATTATTTTAAGGGTTGAATTAGTGGAAAGAAGTTTCTGCTGCGCCCGGGTTAAGTTCTGTCCGATCACGGACTCAGCCGCATCGACTGACTTTTTATTGTTTCGTTGATATTTATCAAAATAGCAGGGTTCTGTATTCTGCGCCTGGACTGCCGTGCTAAAAAGCAAGAATATGAAGGTATTAAAGATGCTTCTCATGTTTATACTTTGTAATTATCTATCATTTACTCTTTATGTGTTTACAGTGATTCGGAAATGCAGTGATTCCACTACGCAAGTTTGGATTCTTATGCTAACTCATATTTAAAGATAGTACTTTTAAAAATTGGCACAAAATATATGTGATGTCGGTCCGGCTAATGAAGCAGATCATTCGTCCTTTTATGTTTCCAACAGATGATGACTAAAAACTACTGTCAAAAGCTGAGTAATAAAGGATTTAAACATTCGTTAAATACTATATTTGACACATTAAAAATTTAAACCACTACAGCAAAATTTTATACCAATGGACTTATTCAATATTTCTGAAAAAGATGTAAAACGCTATCAATCCAATGTTACAGAATATTCTTCAAGAACAATAACGGGAATTGCAAAACCAACAACATTTGATCAAGTACTAGAGCTCATAAAAAGAGCTAACGTAGAAAAACTAAAACTCTACCCGTTCAGTTCGGGAATGAACTGGGGACAGGGATCAAAATTACCATTGGTAGATGAAAGCCTTCTAGTCGATCTGTCACATTTGAACAGAGTGCTTGAAATTAATGAGAAGTACGGCTATGCCATTATAGAAGCAGGTGTAACGCAGGAACAGTTGAGCGAAGCCCTCAAACAGACAAAATTTAAAGTGCCTGTTACGGGATCATCTGCACAAACAAGTGTTGTGGGCAATATGCTTGAACGTGGTGCGACCGGGTTCAATATCAGAAACAGTTTACTCCTTGGGCTGGAAGTCATCCTTGGCAATGAAAAGACTGTGAGAACCGGAATGTGGCATTTTTACAAAGCAGGAAATGCCGGGAATCAGTTCTTAGGATATTCGAAAGGATTAGGGCCTGATTTGAACGGCTTATTCACTCAATCAAATATGGGTATTGTAACTAAGATGGTGATTAAACTTTTACCTAAAAGGGAAGGTTTCATTTTGTGCGCAGATGCAAAAGAAAAAGACCTGGCAATAGTTGTGGACGCCTTATATAATCTAAACCAAAATGGCGTTACGAATGGGTGGAGCATGGTGACCAACAAAAATGATCCGCGTACTGCAACAAATGGTCAGTATGAATACACAGGAGACTGGCTGGCACTTTCCGCCATTGAAGGGGCAACACCTGAAATAACCGAACTTTTAAAAAGTGAGGCCCGAAAAAGTCTGGCGCCATTTTGCGAGAATATTGATTTTATCAATACAGCTACAGATGACGAAAAATACAATCACCCTTATTTTAAAATTTTAACTGATGTGTATAATGGGATTCCTTCCAATTATAGTCTTGATGCAATGGCGCAAATGACCGGCGTAACATTGAACGGCGACTATAGCATCGACGAAAACAAAGACATGATCGGGTTTTCTGTTGCATTACCTGCAGTGCCCTTTAAAGGAGAAACAGTACTACAGGCCGTAGAATTAATTAAAAATATTTCCGTGAATTTAGGGGTGAATCCGTTCTACAATTTTGGTTCAATTGATAACGAAACTTTTGAAGGATTTTATAGAGTATATTTTAACCGCAATGATAAAAACGCCATCAACTTAGCTCACACCTGGAACAGGGAAGTACATGTGGCACTGGAAGCGATTGGGATTTATCCTTACCGCGCAAATGTTGGCCTGATGGATCATTATGTAAACCGGAAGGATGATGATTTTTGGACAACAGTGAAGAATTTGAAATCAGTACTTGATCCTAATAACATTATGGCTCCGGGCAGATATTGCGCGATGTAATTTACCAATCATCAAAACGAAACACAGGTAATCTTTAACTCAACAAGATGTAATTAGAGGTTAATTATCACGTTTCCTGCATAATTGGGCTATCGTTTCATCAAGTTCATTACTTGTATTCTGGTCTACAGGCCAGTTTGATTTCAAATAGTGCGGGTTTACCTGTGTCAACGTTTCGCTTATAAGGATGCCGGGATGTAATAGTAGACCCTGTTGCAATGCATCTTTCGGTAATGTATCATGATGATACTGACAGATACCACATAGCTCCTTTCTCCTGCGAAAAACATTTTCAAGACCCAGTTCGTATTCCATCAATTTTGAAAAATCTTTCTTCGCTCCGAATTCCCACGTCATATCTCCGGAGGCCCATAGTCCCTTGTAACCATCTTTTATCGCTTGGTCCAATGAATTTTCGAGCTGGCTCAGCATTAATTCGCTATTGAAATCCCCATCTGATGTTACCGGCTCAGAAGATAAGATTATACTTCCTTTTTCGGTTTCCGAAGCCATGTCAACACCAAGTGCCGCAAGAGTAGAAGCCATGCCAGCGACCATAGGGGCACTGTTGAGATACAGGCAGCGGTAGCCTTCATTTAACTTGCGCTGTAAAATTGCAGCTAAAATCCCGAGTTTTTGGGAAGGGGATCCTTCATAAATCAGGCATTGATGTCGAGATACAGGTTCCATGGACTAAAAAGCAGTTAAGCAAATATACAATTATTTAAAATTCAAATTAATATAGAATAAAAGTGGGCCAATTTAGTTTGGCCGGGATTGCAATTGATAAATAGATCAATGACAGTTATTCATTTCAACTTCTTTCTCTGTCCAGTACTTTAAACACAATTTCCTAAATTGAAAACTCCAAATAAAGTTACCTCTATTTGGAGTTGTACGTAAACAGCTTAAATTCAAACTTTGTGATCAGTTTAAGATATTAGCAAGCAACTTTTAGGCGACTCTATAGCATTGCGACATTTGGCCTGATTAAACCAGCATGTATTCACTTAAGCAATATTAAAATTTAATACTCAATCCTCCTGTTAAGTAAGATATCCCATAACCTGCCTCAGCAAACAATGCTACGTTTTTAACGAAATACCAACGAGCTCCCGCGAATACAGAAAAAGTAGGGAAAACACGTCCGGAATTTACACTGTAATTAACTGCATAAGGGTCTGGATTATTTGTCTCGTATTGGTATGATTGTATCCTTAAACCTGCTAATGCACCAAAATACACTTCTGCCCTTTTTGAATTGAGAAAGTCAAAATGATAAGCTCCCCTGGCAGCCACCATAAAATTGTTCCAGCTGTTTTTATAATAATAATTATTATCATATCCGTTCTTATCCCAATGATAGTTGTAAGTAGAACTTGCTCCTTGATATCCTAAATAAGCTCCCAAACCTAAAAAGCCGGGTCCTAGTTTTTTACGAAAAGCCTGTTCATATGAAAAGCTAAATGCCGGGCTGGATTTATAATGGTAACCGTTACCTCTATAAGCTGTGTAATAATTGTTGTTTCCGAACCCAACTCCAAAATTCATGACATGAGTATTTTCGTTAAAACACTTTTCGCTGCTATTATCGTTTGTGTTGTCTTGCGCGTTTATTGTTCCAAGGTACGAGCACAGCATCATAACCAATAGATATGTTTTCTTAACGTATTTCATTTTTCTAAATTTCTAAATTCAATCTTCAGATGCCCTGTTGCCCGCTCTTCAGTTTTACTGTTGCCTAGGATTCTCATTTAACGCTTAGTCTGCGACTTTCGTTTCAGCGGTCCAAAGGTGCTTTAATAAACATGGCTTTCTTTACAAAGCATGACCAATAACTTATATTCTTCACTGATTAAGGTAAATGAAACCATTGCTTAAATAACAACAGGCATAAAAAAACTCCAAATAAAGTTGCCTCTATTTGGAGTTGTACACGAACACCTCGATTTATCGAACTTTTTTTACGGCTTTAAGATGATTATGGAATTTAGGAATCCACCCTAACGTGTGGGATTAGAAGGTACTAGATAGATCACCATTAATAATTATAAAAAGGGCGAGATTTCATTTTTTAATTTAATTCTAAATTCTGTTCCTTTACCTGGTTCACTATATACATCAATTTTTCCTCCCATAGCTTCTATCTGGGTTTTCACCATAAAAAGCCCCATTCCCTTTCCTTCCTTGTGAAGATGAAAGCGATTATAAAGACGGAACATTTTATCTCCGTATTTAGTCAAATCAATACCTATTCCATTGTCGCTGAAAGATAGTTCTACGCCCCCATCCACTTTTTTACTCTTAATTGTGATAACAGGTGAAACAAGAGGATCACTATACTTAAGGCTGTTTGTAATAAGGTTATAAAATATACTATAAAGATATAGTCGAATTGTTTTAACCGTTGTAGCATCATTAAAATCTGTTATTATTTTTGCCCCCTCCTTACTAACGAGGTGGTCAATTGTCAATCGAAGCTCTTGTAGAAGCTCTGTAAAGTCAATCCATTCTTTTTTTTCCCCGACAGTATTCTCAATCTGAAGAATCTGGTTCAGATCTCTGATAACCATATCTAATTGATGAGAGGAGGTACTTAATCCATCAAGAATTTTATCCTTTTCGATTTTACCTAAATTTTTGAAATTTTTAAGCATATCTGACAATGCCATTATATTAGCAGTTGGGCCCCTCAGATTATGTGATACTATATATGCAAATTGCTGCAGATCCTTGTTTTTTTTAATCAAGTCATGCGTTATCTTTTCCTTTTCTATCTCAATGTATTTTTTGACTGTAATATCAGAGGAAGTGATGCAGACTCCAATAACTTCTTCATTTTCATTCAAAACAGGTGAAATCCTCACCTCGTACCATAGAATTTTACCAGTCTCTGTCTTGTAATTAACTTCAGAATTGAATATATTATTCTCTAAAACCTTATGAAAATTATTTTCAAATATACCTGCGGTGTTTTGTGACAAATAGCCTATGAAATTACTCTCCTTTTCAAGTTTTCTGCCAAAGGTAGCCATCGACCAATCCTCTGCCACGGAATTAAAAAGTATTACATCCATTTTTGGATTCAGTAGTACAAAAGCAATATCAACATTATTAAATATCGCGCGCAGGGTTGCCTCCGATTTCTTAAGTAGCTCCGTCGCACACCTCTTCTCAGTAATATCTCTAAAATTTGATACCAAAGTGCCTACATTTGGATCATTGAGTAAATTCGTCACAGTACCCTCACAGTATCTCCACTCGCCGTTTTTATGAATAATCCTTTGCTGTAATTGCACCGATGTGCCAGGGCGTTGTATAACTTCCTGGATGCGCAGTCTTATCTGTGGTATATCTTCCATTGGTACAAACTCTGCTACATGATGTCCCTCAAGTTCTTCAAAGGAGTATCCCAGAAATTTAGTGATAGATGAACTGCCAAAAATAATATGACCTTCTGCCGTTGTGAGAATTTTCATATCTGCACTTCGTTCAAGTAAAGCTTTATAAAACATCTCCCTGGCTTTTAATTCCTGTTCGACATGCTTCCTTTCTGTAATATCAGCAATTGAAATGATTATAAGTGGTTCGCTTACGTCATTTTTGAGATAAGTAGTCTGCTTTAAAATCATAATGATCTTACCATTTTTATGGATAAGTCTAACCTCTCCCGAAAACGATCTGTGATCAGAAAACAATCTTTTGTGTCTTTCTCTCGAATTTTTTTTGTCAGCACTAAAGACCAGATCGAAATAATTAATTTTCAGCAGTTCATCCTGTGTATATCCCAGTATCCGACAAAAAGAGTTGTTAACTTTTGTGATCACGCCATTCTTATTGACAAGTGCTATGCCGGAGGCGGTATCGAAAATCGAATCCATAAACTCTGCATTTCCTTCGGCCATTTTTTGTATTTGCCATTCATTGGAATCTGTTATACTGATCAATACGGCTTCAACTTCTTGTTCATTTTTGAAATAGGGGGTATAACTTATTTTAAACCAGTCCTCATTTATAGTAAACTGTTTTTCTTCTATAGAAGGCTTTCCCTTAAACGCCTTTCTTGCCGAAGAGTTAAAATCCTTTTTAAAAAGCGCTGGGATGCTCTTTAGGATACTTTGCTCTTTTTCAATTTTAACGCCTGATATACTCTGGAGAAACTTCTGCATTTTGTTATTAAAAGCAATTAGATTAAAAGACTTATCTATTAAAGCATAACCCTGAACAGCACTCTCAAACAAGTTTCCCAAATCATGGACATTTTGCGTTTTTATTTTCTTTAAGTCCATCATTTTGATTTTTTATGTTTACCATCAGTGTGCTCTTCTCTAAATTGTGTTGGAGAGATGCGCATGTGTTTTTTAAAGTACTTACTAAACTGGTATTGATCCGAAAAGGCCATCAGCAATGCAATATATTTTATAGGATAATTAGTATGCATTAAAAAATATTTTGATTCAGAAATCAGTCGCTCATCCAAAATGTTTTTTGCACTCTGGCTTCTAAACTCAATGCATACCTGCGATAATTTTCGTGGTGAAACGCCTAATCTCTGGCAATAGTCTGCTACCTTGCGTGTTTTAAGAAAATCTTGTTCTATTTGGAAAATAAATTTTTGAAAAACACGCTGATTCGCATTATCATTGTTATCTGAAGAATGGAGAATCACCGCCCTATCAATCTTTATCAGTAAAATTTTGACGTAATCGGAAAGTAGAAGCGTCTTATTTGTACCAGCCCTATGATAATCCTTCATAAAATCGTCAATGGTTACCAAGATGGCTGCGGAAATCGGGTCTTCAATTAAAAACTTATATTTGCCTTGCGCCGAACTTCGAACAATTTCAATCTCAGTAACGTTTCTTCCCATTTTGGTCCATGTACAGTGCGCTCAAATATCTTATAATTGTGTAGTATGATAAATGATAAATTGTGCAAAACTGATGTCATTTTATACGGCTTAAAATTTTTACACAAAATTAAATTCCATTGGGCGAAAAAAATAGGACGCAGTACTTCAAAACTAGCACAATTAGGACATTTAACATTAATTTTGTTTTTGTACAAAACAGTTTTATTACTAAATCGTATTAACTATGCGAGTGGCGCGCGCAAACGAAACCAAATATCAAAATTTAGTTTTGAATTTTCGAAATAAATGAAAACAAACTACGAGTTCTATATATTAAAATTTTATTACTGGGATAATGAAAGGCTTTAATAATAGCATATTTAATAATAAACCGCTATCCATTTGCATTTATAATTGTTTTCATTTATTGTAAATTCGCCTAAGGTATTTACGAGAATTCAATTTTATTTCTTAAATTTTGACTTCACAGAAGAACAAGAATTTATTGATATCAAAAACTTCATAAACATTTTTGCGATATAATATTTGCAGTCTAAACGAGTAGATAGCTGTCTGCTTCTGTGCTGCCTGCGGGTTACGAATCCCAAATTTTGATTGATTTAACTGGCTTCCTGTCCGCATATTAAACGGTTTACAAGCCCATAACTTATCTGAAACGAAATTGACTATAGACATTTTTCTAGTATTCCGAGGCCTTCACGCGCGGTCTTTTCTTCCATATTCAGCGCCGGAAACAATACGATGCTTTTCTCTTGAATTCCTAACAGTAACCCTTCCTTCAGGCATTTTTTTCGAATTTTTTCGGCATACCTAGAATCGCCCAGATCGACTGCAATGGCTAAGCCGATAATTCTTATCTCTTCTTTACTTTTAAACTTCATTGAAGAAAGAGCCTCGCTGAAAATGTTTGACAAGTAGTTGACGTTCTCCAGGATATTGTTTTTTTTCAGATGGCGGATATTGGTAAGTGCCACATGTACGCTTAAGGGATGCCAGCCATACGTGGAATAAATATTCACTTTATCACGTACTGCCTTTTCAATTTTCTCCGTCGTAACAGTAGCCCCAAGTCCGGCGTAGCCACCGGTTATGGCTTTGGAGATGCACATTATATCCGGCTCGATGCCAAAATGTTCGGAGGCGAACAGTTTGCCTGTTCTCCCGAAACCTGTTGCCACTTCATCAATAATCATCAGTGTGCCATATTTCCTGCAAAGCCTTTCAAGATCCTGCATAAATTTATTTTCTGGAATGACCACACCCATGTTGCAGATTACAGGCTCCATGATAAAAGCCGCCACAGTTTTTTTCTTCAGGCTTGTTTCTATCTTCTTCAGTGTTTTTTCATCGAGTGGCAGCCCTACCCGATCGCAACCCTGAAGATGATTATTTACTTTATCAACGGTTTCTGAACTGCCTATGCTCAAAGAACTTATTATATTGCCATGATAGCTATTCTCCAGCGAAAGAAATCGCTTTCGTCCGGTATAGGCCATCGCGATCTGCAATGCGGTATCAACAGACTCGGATCCGCCTGTCGTGCGAAAGCTTTTGCTAAGCTTTCCAGGGCTGATCTCAGCAAGCAGTTGGGCCAGATCTTCCCAAGGTTTATAAGAAAGTCCCGGGTACACATAGGCCGGCCCTTCGTATTCCTGAATAGCTTTCTTAAGCACATTGTTTCCCCATCCCACATTGCCTACGCACCATCCCGACAAAAAATCAATATACATTTTATCATTTATATCATATATATACGATCCCTTTGAATTTTTGATTTCGAGCGGTAAGGCTTCTTCGCTGCCCGCTAAATATTTTTTATCTGATTGTCTGATCGCCATGAATTTAGATTTCTAAAAAAATAAAAATATAGTTCCAAAAATGGCATCAGTTAAAATTTAGTTTAAAAGAAGATAACAATAGCTATTAACTGTTTTTGGAAGGATAAAATTTTTAACCTCCATTTTGAGGTTAAAAGCATAAAAAAAACTCCAAATAAAGTTGCCTCTATTTGGAGTTGTACACATGAAGGGACTCGAACCCCCACCCTTGCGGACCAGATCCTAAGTCTGGCGCGGCTA
>JAJNBG010000004.1 GCA_021155905.1 Bacteroidota bacterium | reverse complement strand
GATTTGCAATTGGCATTTACAAGCGGATTGAACTACAGTCTTCATAAGAAGTATACAAATATAAACATATTATTAACAATAACCTAATTTATTAAAAACTTTCCTTAAAATAACGAATTAACATTAATACGTATTTTTAGTAATTCTTTATTCTTTTGTAACAAATGAGGTTTCTTTTCCTTTTTATATTCCTGCTAGCCGGCGTTGTCCGGGCTCAGGACTACCCCGCCAAACCGCTAAATTATATCACCGACGAAGCGGATCTGTTAAATGATGTGGAAGAAAGCGCTCTTAATTCTAAATTAAAAGCATTCGAAGACAGTAGCAGTAACCAGTTATTTATATATACAGCTCCAGGTTTAAATGGTAAGGCAATAGAAAGCATCAGCCAGGATATTTTTCACGAATGGCATATTGGCCGGGATGGAAAGAATAATGGCATCCTGATTACCATTTTTTCGGAGGATCATAAATTCAGGATTCATACCGGTTACGGTTTGGAAGGTATACTTCCGGATTTATTAACCAAACACATCCAGGATAATGACATGCGGCCTTTATTTAAAGAAAACAGATATTATGAGGGAATTGATAAAGGTGTGGATCAATTGATATATTACAGCAAGCATGAATTCAATCCTTCCGACATCGAAGAATCTCCCGTGGGATTATTTGTTTTCTTCTATGTCTTTAGTGCTGTGTTTCTACTGATCACACTGTTGCTAAATAAAGGACTAAAAGACAGACCGACCGCTAAAAAGGTGGTCATGATTCTGTCCATCATTTTCTTTTTAATTCCTTTTATGGGCGCCTTTTTTATGCTTATTATGGTTTTCGTGACGCTTTCGATGCGCAAAGACCTGGTTAGGGGATCAGGATCTGGCGGCTGGACTTCTTCGGGCGATTCATCTTCCTGGAGCGGTAGTTCCGATTCTGATTACAGTTCATTGTCCAGTGATTCTGGTTTCAGCGGTGGGGGCGGTGGAGATTCCGGAGGTGGCGGCAGTAGTAGTGACTGGTAGAGAATTTAACCACATAGGCACATAGTCAAAAAAATATCAGAAATATATCGATCAAGAAAGCATAGATAGGCAGAGACGCCTCCTCTTTGTTTACTATGAACAACTGAAATAAAAATATAAGATCTATGTGGTGAATAAAATTCTTAAGAAGAAACCTCCATTTTTATTTTCCGGTTCTTGATCTTTTCTTCTTTAATCAACTGTAGTGTTTTTATAATCTTGTTAGCTTTCACGGCAGCATAAGCGGAATGATCCAGCACTTCTATCTTACCTAATTCTTCCTTTTGTAACTGTCCTTTTTGAAGTAACATTCCCACAATATCCATTTTATTGATCTTGTCTTTCTTTCCCGCTCCTATATAGAGGGTCTTCCATTCACAGGGCGCAGGTAATTGTAATTTCTTTGGCAGGCTCTCTTCTTCAGGAATGACATTTAGAAATTTCGGTAAATAGTCATCAATGTCCAGTAAAAAATAAGCCGTTCCGTTGGCATGCATCCGTGCCGTTCTTCCGTTACGGTGAATCATTACATCTTCCGTCATTGGAAGCTGGTAGTGAATCACGGCTTCAATTTCCGGAATATCAAGGCCACGGGCTGCCAAATCAGTAGTGATCAATAAATTGATACTGCCATTCCGCAATTTAATCAACGTTTTTTCACGATCAATTTGCTCCAGGCCACCATGATAAAATCCATGATCCACTTTATACAGTTCTAACTGTTCTGAAATCCTGTTCACCGCATCACGGTGATTACAAAACACAATAGTGGATTTAGAATTTATTTTTCCAAGCAATAACATTAAGGCTTCTAATTTATCATCTCCTTCCACCCTTACGGTTTTAACCGAAAGAGATGACTTCAAATCTTTATGTTCAGTAGTAAAATTTAATTCAACACTCTGCTTTAATCCTACAAAGGGAGGAATCTCCTTTAAATGAGTTGCGGAAGTCAGGATTCTCTTCTTTAAATGCCTACACTGCGCAATGATATATTCCATTTCATCCTTAAAACCAAATTCAAGGGACTTGTCAAACTCATCTAAAATTAAAGTTTTTGTATCATCCAGGTTTAGATTTTTGCGGCGAAGATGATGGGCAATTCTTCCGGGCGTACCAACTAATACTGCTGGTGGGTGCTGAAAATTATTTTCTTCAATACGCACGGAATGTCCTCCGTAACAGCAATTGATTTTGAAATTAGTGTTCATTTGCTTGAATACCTGTTCTATCTGAATAGCTAATTCCCGCGAAGGTACAAGGATCAAAACCTGAACACTTTCCTTTTCCGTTTCTAACAGCTCAAGAATGGGTATGAGGAAACCCAGTGTTTTTCCTGATCCGGTAGGTGAAATCAAAACCACATCATTTGGCTTTGGAATTGCTTCCATTGTCGCTTTCTGCATTTCATTCAATTCTGTTATATTGAATTGTGTAAGGATTGATGAATAATACATAATGTGAGGTATTTGATTTATGAGCTACAAATATACTATATAAATAAGGAATGGGTATTTTGTAAATAGTAGGTCTGTATTGCATCTTTTTATTCTTCGTGATTAGGAGAGCATTTTTCTTTAAGAAATAGTAGTGTTTTTAAATAAAGCCTAAGTATATTTGAAAAATAAAATAGTTACACATGCCCTTTTCAAACCTTGGTTTATCAATCCCTTTATTAAAAGCACTGGTAGAGCAAAAATACACACAGCCCTACCCTATTCAGCAGCAGGCCATTCCGGCCATCCTGGATGGAAAAGATATTTTAGGAATTGCCCAGACCGGCTCCGGAAAAACAGCCAGTTTTGTTTTACCGATTCTACAACAACTACAGGATGGTGGCTCAACAAAGAACAGGCACGTTCGTGTATTAGTGTTGGTGCCTACCCGTGAATTAGCGATCCAGGTGAATGATGTTTTTACTGCGCTGGGAACTAATTTGCCTCAGCCTATTAAAACCATGGCGGTATACGGTGGTGTCTCCATTAATCCACAAATGATTGGCATGCAGGGTGTCGAAATTTTAGTAGCCACTCCCGGACGATTATTGGAATTGATTTCTACAAATGCTGTTTCCTTATCAGCCATTAAAACGCTGGTGCTGGATGAAGCTGATAAAATGCTGAACCTTGGTTTCCAGGAAGAAATGAAAAAAGTCATTTCCTTTCTTCCAAAGAATCGTCAGAATCTATTGTTCTCTGCAACTTTAAGTGAGGACCTGAATAACATCAACCGCAATCTCTTGCGTAACCCGGTGGTGATTAAAGTGGAAGAGGAAGAAAAAAACCTCGACCTGATCAAACAGTTTGGCTATTCAATAGCTGAAGAAAAGAAGGGACCGTTATTACGTTATATCCTGAAGCAACAAAAGATAAAACAAGTGTTAATCTTTACGTCTTCCGTTCATAGAGCGGATGCTGTGGCCCTGAAACTAAACCAAAACGGCATTGATGCTTTTGCCATTCACAGTAAAAAAAGTCAGTTAGGACGGGAAGAAGCATTAAAATTTTTCAAAGAAGGTAAAGTAAAAGTGTTGGTTGCCACTGACTTAATGGCCCGTGGTATTGATATTAAGTTTTTACCTTACGTGATCAATTATGAATTACCACGTTCCCCGAAAGATTACATTCATCGTATTGGAAGAACAGGAAGAGCGGAATCCTCAGGAGAAGCGATTTCTTTAATTTCTCCGGATGAAGAACATCACTTTAAAGTGATCCAGAAAAAAATGGGAAAAAGGGTAACCATGATCGATGGTAACGCGATCAATTTAAAAGGCTATTAGTTATACTTTAATTCCGATGACGAGCACATCATCCACCTGCTCTTTTTCCTGCTTCCAGTTGCTTAATGTTTGATCCAATACTTCCTGTTGCTCAACCAACGGCCTTTCATGAATGGTTGACAGTAAGCTCTGAAAATTCTTGGTCATAAACTTTTTGCCTTTGTCACCGCCGAACTGATCAACATAACCATCCGTGAAAATATAAAAGGTATCGCCGCTGTTTAAATTCAATTCATGATTCGTAAATTGAAAATCCTCCGAAGTATATCCGCCAATCGATGTGCTGTCTCCATCTATTTTCGCAAATTCATTGGATACAAAATATAATGGTCTCATCGCTCCGGCATATTCCACTTTCCTGCTTTTGATATCCATTGCACAAATGGCAATATCCATTCCATCTGTTGTTTCCGACTTTTCTGATTCCTGTTTGAGAGCCTTCTTCATACTTCTGTTCAGATAGTTTAAAATTTCTGCAGGTTTGGTAATTCCTTTCTCCATAATAATCTGGTTCAACATATCATTCCCGATCATGCTCATAAAGGCGCCCGGAACTCCATGCCCCGTACAATCCGCTACGGCAACAACAATTTTACCATTTTGCTCGGCATAAAAGTAGAAGTCACCACTCACTATATCCTTTGGTTTATAGAAGATAAAATACTCATTCAAGTATTTATCCATTTCTTCTTTAGAAGGAAGAATCGCTTGCTGGATGCGTTTGGCGTAATTGATACTGTCGGTGATATTCTTATTTTTTTCTGCGATCTGATCCCTGCTTAATTCAATGATTTTATAGGCGTCAGCAATCTCGTTATTTTTTTGTTCAAGGTTCTTATTGGCTTTTTGTTTTTGCCGGATCCCCACAAATAATCCAATTGCAAATAAACAAGCTATTAGTAAACCGCCCGTGATCATATTTTTTACGATACGTTGATTCTTCAACTCAACCTCCTGTATCTTAATCTCTTTATTCTTTGCTTCGTTCTTTAATTTTTCTCCTTGCAGTTCCCGCCCTTTTAATTCTACCTCTCTTTTTCGCTGCATCGATACCATTTTATTCTGCAACGATTCCATTTTATGTTTTTCGATTTCGAATTCCTGCTGTTTAGCCTGTAATGCCTGAATTTCCTTCCCTTTAGTCAGAAGGGCAATTTCCTTTTCCTTACGGTCGGTGTCAAACCTTGTTTGCATCTCGATGAGCTTGGAAGAATTCTCTTTGTTAAAAATGCTGTCTTTAATGGCAGTAAATTGTTTGTAGTACTCCAGGGCATTTTTCGTACTATCCATTTTTTCATAAATAACGGATAAGCTGAGGTACGCTCCTTTTAAAGCCGATTTATACCCCACTTCCTTGGCCATGGCAATCGCTTTCAATTCAGATTGTACAGCATCTGCTAACCTGCCCTGCTTTTCATAAATATTACCCATGTCGATGAAGCTCATCGCCATTCCTTTTTTATTATTTAATTCTTTCCGGATTTCAAAAGCCTTTTGCTGGTACTCCATGGCCAGAGGATAATTTCCCAGCTCATAATATATGGAACCAATGTTACCGAGACTGGACGAAGTTCCTTTCTTGTCCCCTATCTCCTGTTTCAGATTCAATGATTTAAGCTGATACTCCAACGCTTTATCGAATTCTCTCTGGTCCATATAAATGATCCCGATATTATTATAGCAACTGGCAATGCCGTCCTTATCATTCAACTCTTCACGTATCTTCATGGATTTGAGTTGGTATTCAAGCGCCAATTTATTATTACCCTGAGCTGAATAGATATTTCCGATTCCCATCAATCCATTCGCTATGCCTTTTTTATCCCCGAGCTCTTCCACCACCTTCAATGCCTTTAAATAATATTCCAGTGAGGAATTATAGTCGCCTTCGAGGTAAAAACTGTTGGCAATGGTATTGCTGCTATGTACTTTGCCCTGACTATTATTGGTTCTTTCAGAAAGATCAAGTGCAGTCATACAATATTTCCTTGCTTTGGCGGGTTGTGTTCGCAGATATAATTCACCAAGCCGGTTCAGGATCTCAATTTTTGTTTTGGCATCACCGGTGATTTGCAATTTTTTTTCATACTCCTCAATTTTTGAAGATTGTTGCGCATGTGAAAGATTGATGCTGAATAAAAAAAATGCGAGGAATAAAAACATACCTGGAAAAAAGGCGATGGAGCCTTTTTTCAGGACGTCAGAAAAGCGAGTATGGAGTCGGTTAAGAATTGTAATATGCTCTGAATTAAAAATTTAAAAGGTCTTATTCAAATATAAACCATTCCTTTAATTAAGTCAAATTATAAATCAAAGCAGTATAATTTTTGTTTATAACGTTAAAATTGGCGGAAATAGATAAATTTGAAAAAGAAGGTTACTTTAATAATAAATGCTGCAACGGTTAAATAGAGCGGAACGAAAATTCCTGGATGGACCCAGATCAAGATGGACCGAACTAAAATACGCCTTTGCTATTTTTTACCAGATGATTATTGGCTTAAGGAAATTGCATTTTATAGGGCCCTGTGTGACAGTTTTTGGTTCGGCACGCTTTAAAGAGGACCATCCTTACTACAAATTAACCCGCACGCTTTCAGGGGAAATTGCCAAACTTGGTTTTGCGGTCATGACAGGCGGTGGACCTGGTATCATGGAAGCAGCAAACAGGGGCGCACAGGAAGTTGGTGGTTTATCTATCGGCTGTAATATTGTACTTCCTGAAGAGCAAAACACCAACATTTACCTGGATAAATATGTGACCCTGGATTATTTTTTTGTCAGGAAGGTGTTACTACGAAAATATTCTTTTGCCTTTATAGTTATGCCCGGTGGATTTGGGACCATGGATGAATTCTTCGAAGCGCTCACTTTAATTCAAACAAAGAAAACTGAAAAATTTCCTGTTGTGGTCATGGGCGTAGATTATCATAAAGATCTTCTCGAACATATCCAGAGAATGATTCTTGAACAAACCATTAATGCCGATGATCTCCAGTTGATACTATTTACTGATTCTGTAGAAGATGCCGTAACGCATTTAAGAAAGTTTTCCATAGATGCCTTCAACCTGAAGTTGCAGGAGGCAAGAAAAAGGCTATGGATTTTCGGTGAATGGAAGTAAACAAAAAACCCGCTTAAAACAGCGGGTTCGTTGTTTAACAAAAGTTAATGTCGCTATTTTTCTACGAGGATCTTCTTACTCAACACCTCTTTCCCTTTGTAGATTTGAATAATGTATTCGCCGCTGTATAATGTTCTCGTATCAAAATAGGCAATTGTACTTCCCTGGTAAACCATAGTTTTTTGAACCAATGCTCCTTTCATATCATAGAGTTCCACTTTCATGTCTTCAGTAGTAAGGTTATTCAACTGAACGGCTACCAGGTCGCTGGCGGGATTTGGATAAACAATAACATTAAATGAATTTTTGTTCACTTCGGAAATACCAGTAGAAGAGCCGGTATAAGTCGTTACGGTTTCTGTAATGGACGTAACTTTGGCTGCGCTTTTTACTCCATAAAAAGTTGGACCGACAACATAAGGATAAGCCGAGTTCCAGTTTGCGTCAACTGTTGCAAAATAACAATAAGTCCCGTTCGGATATTCCGGGGTGACACAAAATCTCCCATTGTGCTCATCGAGATATTCCGGCGTCAAAGTAGTGGTCGCGTTATATTGGTAGTCTTCCCGAAACAATCCTAAAGGATACGTTGAGCTTACATTCGGGCCGGCACTAACAGAAGCACCGGTATAATACGTATTACGCACCGTAATGTTCCTTAAACTCCAGCTTGATTTCATGCGGACAATTCCTCCTGTACCATTCACATTTTTATATCCATAAGCTCCATAGATCGGGAAACCATCATAAGCATAACCGATCAATGGAGAGTGCTGGGTACTATCGATACTATATAATCCGTCAGCCATATATAAATTGCACACATTTGAAATAACAACCAGGTCTAAATTAAAGGCACTTGGATTCTGATGATGATGGTAATTTCCCATAGCAGGATGTCCTTTCGAACAATCGAATCCCGCCTTTTCAGCCACAATAGCATCACGGTTCCAAACGCCATCTCCTGATCCTCCCAATGGTCCACCCGCTAATGAGCTGGAAGAATTTTTCCACGAAACCCCGTCGCGGTAATCAAACAATGCGACACCGTTAATGAATACTCCGATATTTCCACCGTTGGTAGCCGTAGGTGTTCCTGTGTTAGTAACCGGACTTAATGGGAATTTGAAAATGGCATTCTGATTGGTTGCCTGGGATGGATTGCCATCTAAAAAAGGCCCGGAAATATAAGCGGGAATTCCCTGTGTACTCACATACACAAAATTAGATGAATACTTAACCGACTGAACATTGGCTGATAAAGAAGCGTCAACTATTGGTGTTGAATTCCCTGATACATAGTGTCTTCCCGTGATTCCTGTTGTATTTCTTAGCCACGACGAAATCGCAGGACTTGTTTGAGCATTCAAGACACCATAAGAGACTAATAGGCAAGTAAAAATAATTTTTTTCATTTTATTCATTATTGGATTATGATTTTAAAAGTACATTTTCCTTATGAACAAAAAAGATAATCGAGGTGAACGACTTAAATTATGAGATAAAATGATTCCAGCTTTTGTTTTTAGCTAAGACACAAACAAAAAAAATACCCCCTCATATTGCTATGAGAGGGTTATATTTACTTTTCTTTCGCCGGTATTACCCGGATCAAGTTATAAGGGTTTATTTCTCAGATTTCTCGTCAAAACCTCCCCTAAATAAATAATATACTATAAAGGTAATTCAGTTGGCAGCGGATTTTTTAATTATTAGTTGAAGTCAAGTAAAGAATAGCCCGAAACTCATTTTAAATGTAGATAATAATCCATGGGGTCTCTATGTAATATAACGACAAAAAAAATACCCACCCATATTGCTATGAGTGGGTTATATTTACTTTTCTTTCGCCGGTATTGCCCGGATCAAGTTATAAGGGTTTATTTTCTCAGATTTCTCTTTCAAAACCTCCCCTAAATAAATAATATACTGTAAAGGTAATTCAGTAATCAACGGATTCTTTAATTATTAGTTGAAGCCTTGTAATGAATAGCCAAAATTTCAAATTAACTGTAGTTATTGAGAATAGTTTTCTAAAAAACTTAAAATAAAAAAATACCCCCTCATATTGCTATGAGAGGGTTACACTTATTTTTCTTTTACCGGTATCGCCCGGATCAAGTAGTAAGGGTCTAAATCTTAGATTGCTCTTTTGATATCTCCCCTAAATAAATTATATAGTATAAAGGTACGAACAGACTGGAGGAGAAATAAATATTTTAGTTAAAGGATAATTTTCTATCGCCAAACAGTGCAATTATAAATTAGTGAATGTAATTTATTTAGAAAATGAATATTTAGGATTAAATAAAAATGACTTGTCGCTTAGGGTTAATAAAAAAGCAGTAAGGTCTACCTTTTCATTGGATGATAACACAACAGGAGTTTGAAGATGAGCAGACAGGGTTGGCGACTGTAGAACAGAAGATGTGTAGTGCTTAAGTACATCCGACAAGCGTTTAAATCTGCCATCGTGCATGTAGGGGTAAGAAAATTCTATATTCCTTAACGTGGGAACTTTAAATTTCAAGGAATCCTTTTTGTTGCCGGTGACCTTCATCCTGCCTGAATCATTTAAAGTAGGATCAACCGCCAGTCCGTTATTCTCAAACTCAAGATTGGTAAACAAAGGCTCTGTGTGACAACTACCGCAGTTTTTTTGAAAGAGCATGTAACCATTTCTTTCCTGTGTGGTAAACTGTGTTTGCTTTCGCATGACGCTGTCATACTTTGTATTGGAACAAACCAAAGTCAACATGAATTGGGAAATAGATTTCAACAGATGCTCTCCGGTAATTAAACTGTCTTTAAACGCTTTATAAAATAAGGCAGGATATTTTTTGGATTGTTGTAATTTCAAAACTACATTTTCAATTTTCTCTCCCATTTCATCCGGGTGACTGATCGGACCGAGTGCCTGAACGTCTAAATGATTAATGGCACCATCCCACATAAAAGATTTATGCCAGGCCAGGTTCATCAGTGTTGGTGAATTGCGTGTCCCAATCCTGTCTTCGATACCATGGCTCAAATCGTGATCCACGTGAGTGAAAGCTGAATATTGTGAATGGCAGCTGGCACATGAAATGCTGTTATTCTTAGATAAAATCGGATCGTAAAATAATTTCCTTCCAAGCTCTACTTTTTGCAGTGTCAGAGGATTCTTAGAAAAATCGTAAGTGGTTTCGGGCCAGTTTTCAGGCGCTACAAAAAGTTGTTCAGTCGCCATGTGAAATGCACTTAACAGGATACATACCAAAATAACGATGATAATCCTGTATTTCATTTTTTGATCGACAAACAGTTAATTACTCTTTCCATCATCAGCATGGCTTCATTCCCGGGGGACATAATATGATGCTTTTGGGTCAATGGCATTTCAGTAATCAATTTCTTCAAATCAAGTACGACATGAAGCTGCGATGCCGGCATATCCATAAAAATAGATTGCAGGTTGTTATAGGGAAACCGGTAACCACCCAAATGGTATTGAAATTCGGTATTCCGTGTTTTACAAAGATTGCTCTTGCCTTCCACTTTAAAATTAATATAGCCGCTTTGCCAGGCCCAGTACATTCCTTTCGTTGGATCAAGATCTCCGCCCATTGCCCCCGATACACTGGTGGTACTATCAATACCAATGTTAAATTTGATCCGGTCATATTTTAATTTAGTCGGAACATTTAACGGTAGACTGAGAGACTGTTCCTGAAACGCATCCACTAAATGGTAACTGTTGGCTTCTTTCCAAACGGTTTTATACTGATGGATTAATTCGACACCAGAAATGTAAAATTTTAAAGCCGTAAATTGTACGCTATCGATGTCATTAATTTTATAATAGGTTAGTTCCTGCAATTTTGAATCGCCAAATACCGGCCCAAATACAATCGCAGGAGATTCCGGGGTTTGAGCCATGGACGCAAATTGAATTCCAATAATAAAAAACAGAAGTGAGAAAAATTTCATTATATAAATATAAATAAAATAGAAGAGGAATATAAGTTAATAGAGATCCGAAGTAAAAAATGAGGTCAAACGCCCCATTTTAATGGTGACAGGACTGATTTGATGATCCCTGACCAATTAGATTTTTTTGAGATTGACTGGATCAATTCTGGAAATGAAAAGATCGTAAAAAGATCTGTCTGCAATAATTACTCTTTACGCTTTTTCTTTTCAGGCGGCAAAGACATCATCGCACTTTCATTATTAACCGAATTCAATTCAGGAAAAATATCCGGTACTAATGCATTTTCCTTCTTCAAAGGTCTATAATATGGATATCGCAAATGAAGAATCATTTTCATTGGTAAGGGAAACATCAGATTTTCCAAATGATCCCGGTTTATTTTTGTAACTACCGGTAACAATGCGCTAAGCTCTTGTGAAGTTGCTTTGTATCGATGGGTCTGATACAGTGCCAGGAGTTCTTTTTGATGGAACGCATGAAATGCCATGTACAAATCCTGCATTGTTAACGTAGCATGTCCGTTTGTTAATGCTTCTTTGCATAGCTCCCCTACTCTTTCACCGGCTTTCAACTTTGCTTTATAAAAATGTGTCTGGTATTCAAATGCCTTGCTGTAAAAAACCGAAAGGTACTCCATCTGTTTAAACCCAATTTGGTTCATGGATTGATACCATTCATGATATAGGTTTGTGTAGATCATATTTTTTAAAGCTTAGGCTTATTAAAAATACACCACCTTCTGTCAGTAAATTAATTTTATCGCTGAAAAAGGAAAATTAATAGCCGGAAGTTAAATCTCTTTTTCTTCCACTGTTCCATCAGAGTATTTTGCAAAACGCTTTTTCTCTTTAGGATGCACCTGATCGTATCTTGGCCAGGGCCAGCCACCAAACTGATTGGCATGATATTCTTCAAAGGCCTCGTTAATCTCTTCTTTACTGTTCATCACAAAAGGCCCATACTGGACTACCGGCTCACCAATAGGTTTTCCCTGCAGAACTAAAATACCGGCATCTTTGCCAACTGCTTTTATTAATAAATCTTCGTCCGATTTTACCTCGACCGCATGGTATTTTTTAATTTCGGTTTCACCTACGATTATTTCATCTCCTCCATAAAAATAGAGAACACGATTGATACCTGCTGATGCCTGTGGAATAATAAAATAGGCTCCGGCTTCCATTTTGATGTTCCATACTGCCACTTCATTTTTAGGATCCGCTGCCCATGAATCCGGTGGTGGTGCAGGTGATGGTGTGTCCCAAAATTTTCCGGCAATTACTTCAACTGCTGTTTTCTTTCCTGCTCCGTCTGTATGCAAATAATTAGGAATCGAATCCTTCCATAACATTTTAAAATGTGGTTCTACCTGTTTGCTTTTTCTTGGCAGGTTTAACCAGATCTGGAACAGTTCCATCGTATTTTCTCTGTCCGAATGAATTAGCGGAAACATTTCTGAATGCTGAACTCCTTTTCCCGCAGTCATCCATTGTACGTCCCCGTCACCATAGCGCCCGGCTGCCCCTAATGAATCCGCATGATCTACTATGCCCTTCCTTACGACCGTAATCGTTTCAAATCCCTTATGCGGATGACCGGGAAATCCGGGCACTGTTTTCCCATGGTACATTCGAAAACCGTCTTTTGTAATAAAATCGTCCCCAATGTGCCGACCCTTCAAATATTCTTTATCCGGTCCCATCTCTTCATTCCCTTTCGGAAACGCATCTTCATGATGGACACAGAACAAAAAAGGATCGAGGGTTTCCCACTGGAAGCCTAAAGGTTTAATTTGAAGAATTGGATTCATAAGGATCTGGGTTAAATCACTTTCAAAAGTAACAAAAGCAAACGAAAGCGTCCTTTCATATAGAAAATCTACAACCAAAAGATCAGAAGCACTTTCTGTACATGATATGACCCTTCTAAAATTTATATTTAAGAATTAAGAGGAAGAGACAGAAGCCAGTTAATGGCCTTTTCCTCCGAAGTAAAAGCTTTGAAAGGAAATTTTGGCTTATTGTAATAGTTCATAAAATCAACGGCAAAACGATAGAGATTATTTTTAACAAGTATGGCACTTCCCCTGAATAATGGCATATTATTAAAATTTTCAAGCATGCGTTTTCCTTCATTTGTAACATTCACATCATTCCTAACATCCGAAAAGGTGAGATATGGTTTGAAGTCGCTTAATTTTTCAGCTTGTGAAATGAGTTCCCTTATTTCAGGAAAACCTAATTCAGTGCCGTCCATAAACCTGAAATAGACAATTGGTTCCTGATAACTAATAGTAACGTAAGGGAGCTCGATGAATTGCATGGTTTCTTTGAGTTGCAAATTTATAAAAACATTTTATTTTATTGTTTTCGCACAAACAAAAAAGATCATATTAATTATCAAATGATAATGTGTTTCATACTTTACATCTTGTAAATTCTACGTTATTTAAGGTATTCGATAATTTATTGCCTAACTTCATATAGTAGTAATCAATTTTAAAAATCAAAATTATGTGGTCTTATAATACACTAGTGCAAAAAGATAACAAAGTTATTGATGTCATTGAGAAAGTAGCCAGGGATCTGAATCCCGACCTGCATATAGAAACATCGGCGTTCAGTAATGAATTTAACCGTCTTACTATTCATTTCGAATCGGTTGAGAAACAAAACGAATTTTTATCTGCTTTATCGAAGTCTGGAATCAATAATGACGTGTGTGATCTCAGCATTTAAATTTTATCGAAAACTTAACCGGGTTTAGTAATTAGTATCGAGTCTTTGGCTTATCACCAAGAATGTGCATACTGTAACTATTATCACCGGCAAAAACCACGCACATTTTATTCGGTTGATGAATAATGGCGTGCCGGATGTTTTCAGGCAGTGAATGATACTCATGATCATTGTGAGTCGGAGATACCGGAATGCAGTCGATGTATTGATTTTTACCTGCTAACCTGGCATCGCTCAGTTTGACAAGCAAAACAGAGTCATTTCCCTTAATCGTGTCCTGGTAGGTTTTGATCAGGGAATACTTATTTTCATGTACAATCTTTTCGGATAATGCTTCGAAGTTCATTACTCAAAGTGTTGTTGTTGTTGGCCAAAAATATTATTTTTATCTAACTCATTCCAAATTTTTTGATGATTTTTTCTGAAAAATTGGACTGCTTTTTTGCGCTGTTTTCGTATTTTATTACTGACGGCACGCCGCGGCACATTTCCGGCACATGGCTGCACAGCGTTGGCAATGATCCTGCTGATGTTTTCCACATTCTTCAGCACATTTGGTGCAAATTTCACTACATTCATTTAATAAATGAATAGCATGATCTGAATTCCTTGCCACAAATGCTGCCGTCACCGAACAAAACTGTGCGCAATCTATGTCAAGTTTTATACAGTCGGTCATCATCTTCACATGCGGTTCTCCTAAACAGGCCGTTGCACATTTATTACATTCTGCGGCACATTCAGCCAGTATTTCCAGTAAAATGGTATGCTGCTTTTCCATGAGTTTGGTTCTATTAAAATTTATTTATGAATGATTTGTTATTTATCTGATTTAATTTTTTTCTCCAGAACAACGAGGTGATGATATCGGCTGTGCAATGCCTCCAATTGATTTTCCAGGACAGTCCTGGTATTTTCATGCAAGGGTTCATTCATTACCCGTTGGTAGTAGCTTATCACATATTCTTCAAAGACTTTTATATTTTCAATTAAACCATGCATATCATCTTTGACCACGTCTTTTTTCAGCTTCTTATAGGCTTCCGGTATCTTTTCTTTCACCGTATTTAAAATATTTGCCTCACCCAGATGAATTAGAATCAACTGATTTATTTCCTCCCAAAATGCTTTACTCTGGGAGAGTCCCTGCAGCAAAAAAACATTTAATGCAGAGAACGTTATTTTTTTATTGATTAGCCTGAAACCGAGAATGGCTTCTTTTTGCAGGGCAAGTAAGCCGCAAAGAAATCCATATTCTTCTCCGTAATTAATCTTCGGATCTTCTATAAGAACTTCCAAGGATTTTTGAATGTCTGCTTTTCTCATTTTCAATAGTTTTGGTGTAATTCTCTTTGGCGCTGAGCTTTCTGCACAATCTCCAGCGTTTCATCCACAGTATCGGCATTTAATACGACGTAATTGCCGGCTTGTGATTTGTCTAAGGCAAAATTTAAGGCCTCCTCCAAGTCCGGAATAACCGTCACCACCAGGCTAACATTGGTGTTATAAATACCTTTTTTAATAAGCGCAATGATTTCATTCGCATCCCGGCCTCGTGTGTCCTTATCGATGCGTATAATAATTTCATCATATATTTTTGCTGCCAGCCGTCCTACTTCCTCTATATCCTCATCTCTTCTGTCTCCAACGCCGGTTATAATTCCAATTTTATATTCATCCATATTATTCATAAGCTCAGAAAACGCTTTGATGCTGTGTGGATTGTGTGCGTAGTCAACCATCACATGAACATCGCCCACATCAATCACATTTAATCGGCCGGGTGTTTGTTCAGCGCTTGGATAGAAGGAACGTAGGGCTTCACGCGTCTGATGTATGGAGAATTTTAGTATATAGGAAGACAGAATAACCGGCAAAACATTTTCGATTTGAAACCCTGCTTTCCCTTTCATGGTTATAGGAATATTTTCAACATGTTCCATCATCGTTTTTTTATCTCCCTCCTGAATAATCAGATTTCCTTTATTATCTCTGTAAGCAGCCAGTCCACCCTTTTTACAATGTTCTGCAATCGCTTCGTTTTCATCAAGACTGAATAAAGCAATATTGCATTCCAATGTGTCCTTCATTTTAAGTACCAGTTCTGAGGAAGCATTCAATATGGCATACCCGTCTTTTTTTACAGACTGCGGGACCACTTTTTTTACGCGGGCCATGTCCTCTACGGTATAAATATCTTTTAGTCCAAGATGATCGGCGGCGATATTGGTAACAATCCCGATATCGCATTGATCGAATGCAAGTCCCGAACGAAGAATCCCACCTCTTGCACATTCCAAAACTGCAAACTCAACAGACTTATCCTGCAAAATCACCGTACTGCTTTTGGGTCCGCTGCAATCGCCCTTTATGATTTGGTGACCACCGATATATATTCCTTCCGTAGTTGTCAGTCCTGTACACATACCCTGGGCCTGGGCCACATGCGCCATTAAACGGCTGGTCGTTGTTTTTCCGTTGGTGCCAGTGATAGAAACAATCGGAATACGCCCGTTTTTCCCTTCAGGAAATGTCATATCCATAATAGCCTTTCCTACTCTGCGCGGCATTCCTTCCGAAGGTGCTACATGCATTCGAAGTCCGGGAGCAGCATTCACTTCAATGATTGCTCCATCCTGTTTATTTAGTGGCAGACTGATATCCTCCGCCATGATATCTATACCGCAAATATCCAGTCCAATAATCCGGGCAACCCTTTCTGCAGTACGGATATTATCCGGATGAACGTCATCGGTTACATCCACTGCTGTTCCTCCGGTACTTAAATTTGCTGTATCTTTTAAAACCAATCGCTCATTTTCAGGTAACACTGAATCTAAAGTCAGGTTTTTAAGCTCAAGTAGCTTCATGGTTATCTCATCCACCTCAATCCTGGTTAACACGCTGCTATGGCCCTCACCTCTTGCGGGATCTTCGTTTGTTTTGTCGATCAGCTGCTTAATCGTTGACTTTCCGTCACCTGTAACGAACGCTGGTAAACGCTTTGCTGCAGCAACAAATTTATTATTGATTACCAGAAAGCGGTAATCACTTCCTTTTATAAATTTTTCTATAATCACGTAAGGTGAATAGCTTTGAGCAAGTCTGAACCCTTCTTCCAGTGTTCCAAACTGTGTAATATCTGTTGTAATGCACTTGCCATGATGTCCATTGAGGGGTTTGGTCACCAATGGAAAGCCAAGCTTTTCTAATACATTATGCAGCTGTCCTTCCCGTCTTACCACAACACCCCGTGGTACGGGAATCATTGCATCCTCCAGTAACTGTTTGGTAAGATCTTTATCACCGGCAATGTTTACAGCAATCTGTCCCGTACCATCCCCTACAGAGGCAGAAAACCGTGTTGCATATTTTCCATAACCAAATAACGTGAAGCGTCCGTCCCCTGTGGAGGATACAGGAATGTTTCGTTTTTTTGCCTCGTTCATAATCTCGTAAGAACTAGGACCGGGTTTATGCCGGTTAAAAATCCGCTGAAGAACTTCCAGATCCTTTTCCAGCCGGTTATTTTCTTTCTCCTCGATCAGGTTGGTAAAAATATTTGCCACGACCTCGGCAGTTTCTTCACCATGCTCTTTCAGTTCATATTCAAATATGGAATAATAGGATGCTTCACCCAGCAGTTCTCCTTTGGCGTAAGTAACATGAGCGCCATTATTGTTTTGAAGGTATAAAGCAAGATTTGCAAACGTTTGAGCAAGATCTAATTTAGGATCGGATAAGGCATCATCGTTTTCGAAACCGGGCCAGAGTTCTGCCAGTTTATTCCGAAGTTCATTGTGATTATAATCCTGACCGGGTATTTGAAGCTTAACCACGATCAGCTGATGGATCTTTGTTGACCATATATTTGGCCCTGTCATTATTCTTAACTCATTTATCATACCTGCTCAAATTTTATAATGATGTTGATGCAAACGGAATTCATTTTCTTTACCGAAGATAATTTTCGGAATAAGTAATTAATGAGATTATCGTTAAAAGTCTGTTTGTCATAGCCTGATATGATCGCTTATAAAAACCGACTTATATTAATAAACGGATTTAATACAAATCCTATTTACGATATTATCACAGGCAATAAAATAAAGTTTTAGTGATTATTCGTTAAGTCGCTGAACGATCATTTAATACCTTCTACCGAAAATAACCTGGAAGACCGGTAATAGAAATACCTTTGAACATTGTTACTCCTTACAGGTTATTTAATGAACATAAAACACGAAATGGAATTAATCAATAGCGATAAAGTAGACTGGGCCAAGCTTTTTATGGATAATGATTATATCATCGTAAACTACCAGGCCCAAACGGAATGTCCGGGGTGCGAAGAAATGACCAAACTATTTGAAACCCTTTCAGAACACGAAGATTTCGAAGATGTCAAATTTCTTTGGGTAGATTCCCGTCAAAATGCCATTGCAGAACAGTTTATTAAAAAGAGACAGGTACCTTTCATCGCGGCCTTTAAAAAAGGTTTTTTAGTTGAATGCGAGAACATCTCCGATGAGGCGGGTTTAAGAGCTATGATAAATCGATTATTTAATTTTAAATTTAAATTATAAAAACATGCCGGTAACAGAAACATCAGATTCATTTTTATTTTTACAGGTAGCTGAAAACGATCGCGTTATTTTAAAATACCATAGTGATGATTGCGGCGCTGCATGCATCGATTTCATACCTATCTATACAGAGTTGTCTGACAACCCTATGTATAGAGACGTTGTTTTTCTTCTCATAGATGCCGATTTTAATCCAAAGGCTAAAGAAAGAATCCTGGATAAAAAACAGCCGGTTATTACCATATACTATAGAGGACAATTATTAGACAGCAGGCACGCCTCCACAAAAAAAGGGGTTGAAGGCCTTTTAGAGGAACTCCTGAAAGCGAAATAGCTGACAATTTCATTCTAGTACTTTAATCTTACCTTTTTTTAATTCTTATTTTCTTTGACGGGTGTGATGAGAACTTTATCAATCCGGTTTCTATCCATATCAACAATTTCAAATTTATACCGGTTCAGCGCAAAACAATCTCCTGTTTTAGGAATGGAATGCATTTGGTTAATCATAAACCCGGCGAGCGTCTTATAATTTTTTTCATTCGGCAGACTGCTAATCTTAAAAGTTTCTTTGATGGTGTCGATTTCAATCTCAGCATCCACCAGGAACGAGCCATCTTCCCTCTCAATAATTTTTAACTCATCCTGGTCTCCGATTTCAGGAAAATCACCGATGATATTTTCCACAAGATCATGCAATGTAATCAGGCCTTCCGTTCCTCCGTATTCATTTACCACAAAGCCGATATGTATTTGTTTTTTCCGGAACGTATCAAGAATTCGAAGTGCAGACGTACTCTGCGGAAAAAAAATGGGGTCCATAAGATGCTGTCTTAAATCAAAGGGCGCATTGCCGGTTGCCGACAACATGATGTCTTTGAGAGAAACGGTACCGATGATTCTGTCAATACTTTCATCACCAACCGGGAACTTGGTAAACGAAGATTGAAACACCAGCGCGAGTATCTCTTCTTTTGTCTGACTAACATTAATCCAGACGATATCGCGTTTGCCGGTCATTACATTATCAGCAGTGCGATCTCCGAATTTAAATACGCTATGCATGATTTCACCTTCCTGCTTTTCAATGACTCCATACTGGGATCCGGTTTCTATCATGTATTTTAACTCATCTTCCGTTACAGGCGGTTCCTTGTTTTCTTTAATCATAAATATTTTTAAGAATGCCTTAGTAGAAACACTTAAAAAAACAACAAACGGATATGTGACAATGGCCAGCATGCGCATAAAGGGCGCAAGTGCAATCGTAATACGTTCCGGGTTATTTAACGCTATTGACTTTGGAACCAATTCTCCAATGATTAAAGAAAAATAAGTAATGACCACAATAATGGAAATAAAAGCAACTTCTTCCGCGTAGTCCTTTAACCAAGTGATCCTTTCAAAATAGGGCTGCAAATCTTTTGTAAATGCTTCTCCCCCATAAGCACCGGCAATGATACCAACTAACGTGATTCCGATCTGCACCGTGGAGAGGAATTTCTCCGGTTCCTTCAGTAATTTCAAAGCGATGTGTGCACCCTTGCTACCTTCCTTAGATCTCTGTTCCAGTCTTGAACGTCTTGATGACACCAACGCAATTTCACACATGGCAAATAATCCATTTAAAATGAATAGTACAAGAATGATGATGATTTCTGTCATTAAAATAATTTCTTATGTAAAGATACATGAGAATACTAAAATTCATCTTTCATAAATCCATCCGGATTTTCAGCGATGTCGATTTGCGGAAATTTACCGGTTTTGTAGAAAGATATACTTATTAAATCTTAGGTAAGTACACATAAAACTTCGCGCCTTTATCAGGTTCGCTTACAGCAGTAATAAAACCATGGTGGTTTTCCACAATTTTTTTACAAAGAGCCAGTCCAATACCGGTACCCGCATAATCCTGTTTTTCGTTTAATCTCTGGAATAAAGAAAATATAATTTTATCATATTGTTGTTCAAATCCAATCCCGTTATCCTCAAATAAAATCCGGTAATATTGTTTATTCGTCAGCGTGTCCGGTGCATCGGGGATCTGGGATTTATTGACAATGGTTGAACTAATCTTAATGATTGGATTTTCCACTGAAAATTTTAAGGAATTACTGACCAGGTTTGAAAACAATTGTCCGAGTTGCATCCGATTACCGTGTACCTCGGGTAAAGAGTCTGAAATCAGGGTCGCATGTTTTTCACTGATTAATAATTCAAAATCCTGTCGCACATCATTTACTATAGTGTTAAGGTCAACGTTCAGATCTGTTTTTTTGTCAATGTCTTTGGTAAGGCGGCTATAATTCAACAAGGATTTCACTAGCTCCGACATGCGTTGAGCAGAGGACTCCAGTTTCTCAAAATAACGGGTAACAAATGCTTTATCTGAATAATTTTCCTGGATCAATTCTGCAAAAGTCTGTATTTTACGAAGGGGTTCCTGGAGATCATGTGAGGCCACATAGGCAAACTGCTCCAACTCAGAATTCTGTCGTTCAAGCTCTGCATTATAAGCGAACAGTTTTTCCTCTGCCAGTTTTTGCTGTGTCAGATCCCTTGTTACTTTCGAAAATCCAATGACCTTGCCATCTCTTCCGTGCAATGCCGTAATCACAATAGTGCCCCAGAAACGGGAACCATCTTTTCTCACCCTCCAGCCTTCCTGTAACGCTTTACCTTCTGTTCTCGCTTTCGTTAATAATCTGTCGGGAAGATTATCGGCCCGGTCTTCCGGAGTATAAAATAATTCAAACTTTTTACCAATCACCTCACTGGCTTTATAGCCCTTGATTTTCTCTGCTCCGATGTTCCAGTTTTCAATAACACCTTCCGGGCTTAATAAGATAATGGCATAATCCTGCACTTCCGCAATCATCTGGTGATAGCGCTCTTCGCTTTTTCTTAATTGATCTTCTGCCGTTTTTTTATCCGTCAGGTCCCGTGTAACTTTACAGTAAGCTATTACGTTGTGGTGTTCGTCATGTAAGGCCGTAATGGTTATGCTTCCCCAGAATTTTGTACCGTCTTTTCGTTTACGCCAGCCTTCCTGAACAGCACGGCCTGTTTGTTCGGCTAACTTCATTAATTTATTTGGCAGATCAACCGCCAGATCTTCTTCCAAATAAAATGTACTGAAATGCTTGCCAATAATTTCCGACTCTGAATAACCTTTGATTTTCTCGGCACCCCGGTTCCAGTTTTGGATGATCCCGTTTTTATCTAAAAGTATAATCGCATAATCTTCAATCTCCTCGATCATTTTTTGATAAAGATCTCTCCTTTCAAGAAGACTGGACGATTTTGGGTCGGTTTCCATGTAAAATGAAATTAAAGAATGGTTTTATTAATGCTGGCCTATTTTGGAGACGATGTTGAAAATAATAGATAATTTTTCTTTCAGTTCGCCGGTTCTGGAAGGCTTCTGTATGAATTCAACAGCGCCCAGGCTTAAAGTTTCTCTTATGATATCACTTTCTGACGTGGTAGAATACATTAGTATTTTAGTACGATTCAGCTTTTCAATAGACTTTAGTTTTTTAAGGCAATCGACTCCATTCATCCTTGGCATATTCACGTCCAGGAAAATATAGTCAGGAACATAATCCTTATCAGACTTCAACATGCCAACTGCATCGACACCACTATTCGCAGTCAGGCAGTCAATGTTACTGCTGATTTTTCTGATACACATTAAGAAGATCTCCTGGTCATCCGGATCATCGTCAATAATTAGGCACTTTATCGGTTCTTTCATTTTGTGGGTCGAGAGTCCTGGGTTCTAAAAAATAACAGCGTGGCTAATATATAGCTATTATTTATTCCAAACAATTTTTTGCATCTATATGTAAATACTCATGTTTTATTTCATTTTTAATCGTTTTCCAGGATATAGGCCTATAGCCAATTTGACTTTTAATAATGAGACGCTCTTCACAATTGGCGTTAATTGTAGGTATTCGGTTCTATACACTCCGACCAGTATTCGATCAGTAATGCCAGGATGCGCTCGAGGCCAGCTGCACTATCCGCTTTTTTAAAAAAACCCTGCACTGCTAGTGCATAGGCTTCTTTCACATTGGCGCCCGAAGCCGCGCTACTCATAAAAACAAAGGGTGTCGCTTTTTTCTTTAAATAAGGATTGGCGGCAATACGGTGTCTCAGGTCAAGGCCATCCATCTGTGGCATATTAATATCGCAAATAATCAGGAAAGGATTGTCTTTGGTTGTTTCAAGATACTCCAATGCTTCCTTGCCATCGTCAAAAAAAAGAACTGGATTATGCACCTTCAGATTTTGAAGAACGATTTGGTATAACAACTGATCTTTTTTATTATCATCAATGATTATGAATGGACCTGATTTTGACATATTAATTTTTATTGACTCCTTTATTATTTAACGACTCATTTTTGGTGAAACTATTTAAACGGACTAATGGCTACCCTGAAAAAGCACATGCCAGGAGAAAAACAAAACCACCTACAGCAATGAGACCGTGTCCGATTGCCAGCCATCGCGGTAATGTTTTACCGGTCAGATCCCTGACAATTAAAGTTAAGCCACCAACCGCTGCTACTACAAAAAGCACGATAGCCTCTGTAAATCCGGGATGATTGAAATTATAAATGACCAGTAAAATCAAAGCGACAGCTACAAAAGCACCATGAATAAATGCCACAAACTTTGGTGTTTCTTTCTTCTGTAGTACCATGGCCAGAAGATACATTCCAATAATGGCTCCAAGAGCAAATAAGGCGATGATTAAATAAAGTGTATTCATAATTTACGGATTTTTAGTGTGGTATTTGCACTGGTAATAGTGATCAAATGTAAATCTTCAAATGGAAGCTCAGTTATTAAAATCACAGGTTTGATTGCAGATTTCTTTCAAAAAACACGTTCATTGGCGGAACGATCAGATAAGAGAGCTAATACCCATTATTGGGTATATTTTCTATTTGCTATGTTTTGTAGCCAGTTGCAAAACCATTTGTACTTACCTTGCAATCAACAATTTTTATAGAATGAAGCTACTAAGTGAAGATGTATTAAAGGAGTTTGGTTTTTTGGAGAGCCCGGTCCCTTCTCAGACAAATGAATTAAAAGTAATGTCCAAAGATGCGGTCGATATCGTGATTCGCCCGGACGGTATTTTCTACCGGAATATGGGCTTCTTTTATCCTCTAAAAGATTTGGCAGCTCTTCGGAAACTATATAAGGAGCTTGGACGCGAAGATTTAAAGCCCGTTAAACACTAGTTTTAATCTGCTTGTTGGAAGCTAAATTCAATAAAATTTTATTTTTAACAATTAATGGTGGCCTGTTAAAGAACGGTAATCTCAGGCTGTATATCGGGTATCGCAAGGATTAATAGCTTATCTTTGTATTATACATAACCACCCCGGTTCATTCAGAATTAAATTACTCTTTGCCTCATCATATCTGAGTTTCTCAAATCAAAATTTATCGGCTTTAAAAAGACTTGCAATTGGCATGCAAGCAGATTTAACATGAAAACTCTTAAATTCATACCAAAAAACAAAGGGCAGTTCACAGCCACTCTCAGGAAAAATGTGAACGACTATTTTAAGGAAAAAGGCATCTCCACGAAGGGAAACTCCAAAATAATTATTAAATCCATTGTGATGTTAACCGGATATCTTGCACCGTTCGTCGTAATGCTTACACTGCCTTTAAGTGGCTGGCTGATCTTTCCTTTGTCCATCATTATGGGTATTGGTATGGCCGGTATCGGCATGAATGTGATGCATGATGCTGTTCACGGTTCTTTTTCCAAACAATCCTGGCTTAATAAATTATTTGGGCACACGATGTACTTTATCGGAGGTAATACATTTAACTGGAAGGTCCAGCATAATGTGATGCACCATACTTACACCAATATTGAAGGATTTGATGAAGACATTGAACCGAAAGGTTCTTTACGATTATCAAAGCAAAGCCCTTTAAAAAAAGTGCACCGTTACCAATACATATATGCCTTCTTCCTGTATTGTTTTATGACCCTATTCAGGAACGTTGGAGAATTTTTCCAATTAGCTAAGTACAACAAAGCAGGTGTCACTAAACAGCAGGGAACTTCCCCCCGAAAAGAAATGGCACGATTGATTTTTTTTAAAGTAGCTTACCTTGCGATCATTATTGGCTTGCCTCTCGTTTTCTCGGGATTCAGCTGGTGGTTGATATTAACGGGTTTCTTAGTCATGCATGCTATAGCCGGCCTGTTTATGAGTACGGTGTTTCAAATGGCACATATGGTAGAAACTGCAGAGCAACCTACACCTGACACCCATGGTAATATTGAAAATGAATGGACCATTCATGAACTGGAAACTACGGTTAACTTTTCGAGGAAGAGTCGCATCTTTAGCTGGATGATTGGCGGATTGAATTACCAGATTGAGCATCATTTGTTTCCAAATATATGTCATATTCACTACCCTGCTATTTCACCGATTGTGGAAAGAACTGCCCTGGAATTTGGCCTAAACTATCATACAAATCGCACTTTCTTCACGGCCCTTGGATCCCATGTGAGATTTTTGAAAACATTAGGACGATCATAAATAAAAACAGTTAATTAATAAATAACAAGGTCCGACATTAAGCCGGACCTTATTCTTTAAAAAAATAACGAAGGAGACTCCTGAACCCAAAAGATCCGGCTGTAAGAAAGCTCAGATGTTTCTGTTCAGGATATTTGAGCCAAGTTATCATATCCCTTCGACAGGAAATACTCTTTATCTATAATTAGATGTAAATTTACGGCTCATCAAATATTCTGTTAATGCAAATTTTTAATAACTGATTATGAAAAAATACCTATTTGTCTTTTGTGTTCTTATATTTTGTTTCAGTGTATCATCCGCTCAGACATCAACATTTACAACCACGAATCCTAGTTGTTCCGGAGCATGTGACGGGCGCATTGCAATTAATATAACCGGAGGCCTTCCAAATTATACCGTTAATATTAGTGATGGAACGACTTTTACTACTACACCCGGTACTTATACAGTAACAGGACTCTGTGGCAGCGCTTCAGCCTACAACTATTTCGTGACAGATGCTTTAGGAAACACTACTGGAGATATGTTTTATATCACCTCCCCCACTGCTTTGTTTATTTCAGGAGCTACAGGATATAGTGTTTGCGAAGGGAGTTGTAAAACGATAAGTGTAAACACTTTTGGTGGCGTCGGACCATATCTATACAGTTGGGCTCCCAATACTGCGATGACAAACAGCGTCAATGTCTGCCCCTTAACAACCACTCTTTATACGGTAACAGCCACGGATGCAAACGGTTGTGTTGGTCAGCGCACAATCAACGTAAATGTTAATACTACCTGCCAGAATGTTTGGCCGGGCGACGCTAATAGTGACGGAAATGCAAATAATATTGACATTCTTGAATTAGGCTTACACTTTAGTCAAACAGGAATCGCTCGGACAACTATTAGTAATAACTGGCAATCCTATTTTGCTAACAACTGGCAAGACACAATTAGCAATGGAAAAAATTTAAACCATAGTGATTGTAATGGTGACGGAGTCATCAATACTGATGATACAATGGCTGTTTATAATAATTACGGAGCTAGCCATACATTTAAACAAAACGATCTATCAGTTACAGATCCCCAACTCGCCATCGTGCCGGATCAGGGTGTGGTAATTAAAGGATCATGGGGCACAGCTTCCGTATACTTGGGAGACGCTTTAACACCAATTACTAATATTAATGGCGTCGCTTTTACAATAAATTATGACAACACTCTAATAGAACCAAATAGTATTTACCTGGAATACACAAGTTCTTTTTTAAATGCATCCAATTCTAACCTTCACTTCAGAAAAACAGATTTTGCAAATGGAAAATTGTATACTGCGAGCACGCATACTGTGAATGCAAATGTTTCCGGCTTTGGTAAAATTGCCACTTTACATTACATGATAAAATCAACTTTAGCAACTGATGAAGTTTTGAATTTGAGTTTGATCCAGGCCAATAAATCCGATACCTTTGGAATTATTACTCCTTTAACGGTCGGAACCGGGACTTTGATGGCAGTTGGTGCGAGCGTCGGTGTAGGTAATTATGACAGTCCTGAGATTTTTATATACCAAAATCACGCAACCAGTAATTTAAATATTATCGGAAAGGCTCCTTTGACAAAAGTGGAAATAATGAATTTAACAGGGCAACTTGTAAAAAATGAATTTCCTAATAGTAATTCCTGTACGATGGATTTAAGTAATTTAACCAGTGGTGTCTATTTGCTCACTATATATGATTCAAATAAAGTGGTTAGTAAAAAGAAAATCTTTATTACGAAATAACGTCAGAAAACTGAGAAAATTTTAATTTATCAAACCGTTTAATCTTTTTTATTTTTTTCTCGACGAAAGAATCCATGGGAATTTCCTGATTTCTGAAATAGTTTCTTACTTCTTTAACGATTCCTCAATGCGCTTATCGGGGATAAACCATAAAACAGCCACGATAACAAAGCCGGCAATACTGATAACCGGCTGAAAAAATGATAAGATAACCCCGATACAATAAAGCAGAATTGAGACTTTAACTTTGGTCGTGTTCTTCAATGCTCTGGCTATTTTAGATGTATCTCCTTCTTCTTTAACGATAAGCTGTGCAAGAATAACCCATGCAATACTCGCCATGAGTAATACAAAACCATACAGCGCTACAGGGTAAGCAGAAAAATGGTTCTCTCCCATCCAACCGGTTGTAAAAGGTAAAAGAGACAGCCAAAAAAGCAAATGCAGATTCGCCCATAAAATTTTACCATTCACATGACCAACGGCCTGCCATAAATGATGATGATTATTCCAATAAATGCCAATATAAATAAAGCTCAGCAGGTAAGTGATAAATTTTGGGACAATAGGCATTAGGTCCTGAAACGTATCGCCATGGGGTACTTTTATCTCTAAAATCATAATGGTGATGATAATCGCCAATACTCCATCACTGAATGCCTCTACCCGACTGGTTCTCATATAAATTCAATTATTTTATAAATATGCATGGCACAAGTTAAAACAAAATATATAAACCTGGTAATCCAATTGAAAGTTTTGCGCTACTTAAATTTTAAACCTCACGCCCAGAAATCCTCTGATACCCTGATTAGGTGCAAACATATAGGTCGGGTCAAAACTCATGGCATAAGGATTTGAAGACGTTGGAATGATTTGTCCGGAGCTGTTGTACTGCACGCCTTTATCAAAAGCATCAAAAGGCCTTGCGATACTATTTGACGGCGGAGTGAAATTCAACAAATTCTTAACTCCTCCGTAAATTTCAAAGCGCTTTATTTTTTTTGTAGCCTGGATATTCTGAATACTCCACCATGGTGAATACTCATCACGTGGATCAAGTGGCCCCAACAAGGGTAAACGCATCGGACTGTATATATTGCCGGTGTAATCGAAACTTAAACCATACTTCTTCCAATCATAACTAACTGCCCATGTAGCTGTAAAATTTTCCGTTAACACTTGTCTTTCCTGTGTTCCATTCTCAACTTTAAAATTATCCATATAGGTTCCACCAATCAGAAATTTCAAAGGAATTTTATTAAACACCAAATCAATATTAGCTGATACGCCCTGCGATATGGCATATCCATCCAGGTTGCTAAAATAGATTTTATTAGGATCCGTGTCATAATCTGCAATGATGCGGTTACTGAAGCGCGTAAAAAAAGCAGACATATCAATTCCAAGATTAAATTTTTCCCGGTTGAATTTGGTAATATAGTTCAGATTTGCATTTACACTTTGCTCCGGCTTAATATGATCCAGAATTACCACATCCCTTGAGCCGGTTAACGCAGCGTGATCTTCACTAAAAACATTTGCCACTCTGAATCCGGTTCCGGCATTTAATCTTAAAATGTTATTTGCGTTCACTGTCCACTTATACGACATGCGCGGGGTATATATGTTACCATGCACATTGTTATAATCATACCTGAATCCCAGTAAGAGTTTATGATTGCAATTGAACTTAATTTCATCCTGGATAAAAACACCCGGTAAAGCGACATTGTTTGGCAAATTTTTCGGATTGATGGTATCATTGGTTTGAGTGATCACCGTATTGTCGTCATACCAGGTATAGCGGTAAGCCGCACCAATTAAAACAGAATGTTTCTCAAATTCCTTTTCCCAATACAACTGGTTAAAAAATATCCTCTGTTGCGCATTAAATTTTATTAAGCCGTAATAGGAGTTCTGATCATGATTATTAAATGAAACGTTATAAAAAAAACGTTCTTTCAATGGCAGCTGGTATTTACCGATCAGCTCGTACCTGCTCGTGTAAATACTTTCTCCATAAATACTGTCCGTTCCTCTCCAACGAGGGTTCCATTTCATATCTCCACCCCAGCGGTCTTCATAATAATAACGAAGTGCTACAGAAGCCTCACGGTTTTCTTTTCGTTCAAAATTGAGTTTATTAAATACAGAGATCCTGTGCTGAAGGGTGACATCCGTGAATCCATCCTGGTTGTTATCCACCGGGTTCTGATAATTGTAATAATTAATTCCCATCAAAGCATTCACTTTCTTTCCCAGGTGATACTTTATTCCTGCATCCACATTATATTCCTGGTAGGTGGTCGCCATCACGTCCAAAGAAACTTTATCGGCATTGGCTGTTTTTTTTGTAATAATATTAATCAGGCCACCAACCGCTTCACTGCCGTATAAAGATGAGGCCGGACCTTTTACAATTTCAATGCGTTCCACCAGACTGTTTGGAATTCCGGATAAACCGTATACAGATGACAATCCACTCACAATGGGCATTCCATCAATCATGATCATTGTATAGGGCCCTTCCAGGCCATTAATATGAATATCACCTGTGTTACAGACGTTACAGTTTAATTGAGGACGAACACCATTCACACTCTGAAGCGCGTCGAAAATACTGGGTGTAGGGTTTTTCTTAAACATGGCAGGCGTATACACTTCAACAGGTACAGGGCTTTCTGTTTTTGAAACTTCCTTCATGGTTCCCGATACAACCACTTCATTTAAATTGGTCAGATTTTCTTTTAAATCAAATGATATTGTCTGCAGAGGTTTTGATTCTGAAATGGTGATCGTTTTCATCTGTTTTTCATATCCGATTGCTGAAACCAAAACTTCGTAGGTACCAGCAGGAATATTTGTTATTTCAAAATTCCCTTTCTGATTGGTGCTGGCACCAAAAGTTGTTTTATTAAGCCCTACCGATGCAAACGGAATTCCGACGCCATTCGCCTGTATGGTGCCTTTCAGCGTTCCAGGAACCTGGGAACAAACTTCACTCACTAAAAAAATTAAAAAGATAATTGGTATTTTTCTTAACATGCGTCAAAAATAAGCATACACTATTTAATAAAATTAGGGTCACCTAATTAATATAAAATATCCTTATATTTATCACATGAAAACATACCGGGAAGAAAATTATTTGAAAGCGATTTACCAATTGGCTAACCACGATAAAACCAGGCCCGTAAGTCCAACGGATATTGCCAACTGGCTCGAGGTGAAACCGCCTACTGTACTTGAAAAACTCGCCATCCTGGTAAAAAAAGAATATGTTACGTATAATAAATTTGACGGTGCCAAATTAACCCCGAAGGGAAACGAAGTCGCACTTAATATTGTAAGGAGACATAGAATTTGGGAAACCTATTTATATAAACAATTAAAATTCAGCTGGACAGAAGTACATGAAATTGCAGAACAGCTTGAACATATCAATTCCGATAAATTGATCGACCGCATCTATGACGTGATCGGTAATCCCGATTTTGATCCTCATGGCGACCCTATTCCTAACAAGCAGGGAAAACTGCCTAAGTCAGACAGGCGTCCGTTATCTCAAAGTATTAAGGGTTGCAAGTGTGTAGTTCTGGGTGTCAGTGAGCACAGTGAGGTATTTTTAAATTACCTGACTGAACTGAATATCAGCTTAAATGATAAGCTGATAGTGGAACAGATTAATTCCTATGATGATACCTTAAAGCTTGGCAATAAGACCAAAGAAGCTATTTTAATGTCATCTAAAGCGGCGCAACAAATCCTGGTGCAGTGCCTGAAGCCCAATTGTACCTGCAAATAAAGAACATAATATAAATAATATGCTTAACCTGTGTTAAAATTTAGAATTCCAATTTTATGGCTAAATTATAGTTCATAAGGAATAAATTTACCCTAAATAATCTATCTTCACATAAATTTTGAATCATGAAAAAAACGAAACTGTTTATCGCCATATTGTTGTTAACGGCCCGGTTTATGGTGGCTCAAACTGCAACAAATTTTAATTGTAATGATTGTGCAGGAACTAATCATGATTTATTTACCGAACTTAATGCCGGCAAAGTGGTTGTGATTTCCTTTGTGATGCCTTGCGCTTCCTGTATTGGCCCTACTCTATCGGCCTATAATGAGGTTCAGAACTATTCATCTTCAAACCCTGGAAAGGTTCTGTTTTATATAGCTGATGATTACGGAAACACAAGTTGTGCCTCTCTGACCACCTGGTGTAACACCAATGGATTGGGCAGCGTTACTAAATTTTCAAATACGGCCGTTGTTGAAACACCCTATGGAGCGGGTGGAATGCCAAAGATCCTCGTCTTTGGTGGACCGAATCATACAATATTTTATAATCAGAATGGCATGGATGTGGCCGCCTTCAACTCGGCCATTAATAGTGCATTGGTAGCAGCGGTTGGTGTGAAAGAATACTCTGTTGACAATTTCAAATTATCTCTTTTTCCAAATCCGGTAAAGGATATGAAAGCAACTATTTCTTACGAATTGAAAACGAGTTCTCCGGTAGCGATTGAAATATTTAATACCAAAGGGGATTTGGCTATGAGCGTCTTAAACGATCAGCAGGCAATTGGAAAACATCTGCAAACAATAGATGTAAGCGGTTTAGCTGCGGGACAATACTTTATTCATCTGAAGGCAGATTCCAAAACTGACTATATTAAATTGATAATCGCCGAATAGTTATTCTAAAAATTCCGGAAAAGACATCTTTCATGACGCGATTTTTAATAAGCACCGTTCTCTTTTTTGTTCTTTCCGGTGAAATGATTTCTCAGGGCTGTTGTTCGGGTGGCAGCGGCAGTCCGATTGCCGGTGGCGCATCACAGGGTGTATTACAGGACCGGCAAGCGGAGGTTTCAGTTAACTACCAGTATTTAAGTTCAAACCGGTTTTTAGTTGGCGAACGTGACACCGCCAGGTTATTTGATAATTTATCCAGCAACTATCTTTATGGCCGCCTGGCATATGGTGTAACGAAGGATTTAACCATATCTGTTGAAACAGGCTATTTCCTGAACAAGACCCAGATCGGACTGAGAAAAATTGATACGATCAACTCATCCGGTTTTGGCGATCTGATTATTTTTCCGCGTTATGATATTTTAAACAGAACGACCGAGGCAAAGCGTACCGAAATAACATTGGGGATGGGATATAAAATTCCCATTGGTACTTACAATGACTCAACAGTTGTCTATACCAATCCAACCACCGGACAAAAGTACTATACCACCTCACCTCCTACCGTGCAACCTACGACAGGTTCTCAGGACTTTATATTTTACGGTTTTGCTTTTCAGGAATATACCAAAAGTAAATTCAGAATCTTTGCCAATGCTTTATACATTAAGAAAGGATGGAACCCGTTAGGCCAAAAATTTGGCGACTATTCGAGTATTGGACTGTTTGTCGGTAAAACTTTTTTCAGGAAACTCGGGGTTGTCTTGCAGGTAAAGGGTGAGCATATCAGTAAAATGAAGTATGATAAAAACGTGGATATGCTTGCTTTATATAATATTGATGTGAAATCGACCGGAAGCCGGAAACTATTTTTTGTACCGCAACTAAGTTTTAGTCATAAATTACTAACTATATATGCCCTGGCTGAGCTCCCTCTTTATCAGTTCGTTTATGGCACCCAGGTTGCTTCTCAACATCAGGTCACAACCGGTATTTCCTATCGGTTTTTTACGGTAAAGCCTAAGGAATAATAAAGAGCATTCTAAAGGAAGTTTTATCAAAATTAATTACCCTCTCTTTTTCTTCGGATTGTATGAAACCTTGCTGTCGTCGTTTAAATCAGTACCGCCTGACGATAACCAAAACCACTTTTAGGGACGGAGTTTAACTTACATTTTTATACTGGTTTAATTCTTTTGGGCATAGCAAAAAGAGTGAATGGCGATTGACTTTTCGGACAGAACGAACTTTGAAGAAAAACGCCAATCCATGGCATATTTTTGATAAGTCAAAAATTACGTATTATTCAGGTATCTCCATGAAAATATCAACAGCGGAAGCGATGATACTGTCAATTGAATTACCAAACCAAATGTCAAACTTTTAAGTCATCAGAAACAATTACTGATATGCCCGTAACACTTCAGGTGAATAATGAAACATCAGCTCTGGATTCCGTTATTCTGGGCATTGGCACTGATCCCGGTGATCCCGGCTCTGGTAATCCAAAAACGGAATTTCATCTCGATCATGGTACTTATCCAAGTCGTGCTAGCCTTCTGAATAATATTAATGATTTTGAAAGAGTACTTATTGAAAACGGCATTAAGGTTTTCAGACCGATCAACCTGCAAAAAAAAACACAGCTGTTCACCAGGGACCTTGGTTTTGTTATCGGCGACGAATTATTTCTTTGTCCTATGGTAGAAGGCAGAAAAAAGGAAATTCAGGGGATTTCTTATTTACTTGATCATTTGGGACCCGTTAAAACAATAGATCTCTCGAAAGAAAAGGGAATCAACATTGAGGGAGGAGACGTCATTCTCACCGATGACACAATATTTGTCGGGCTGAGCCAACGAACCAACACAAAAGCGTACAGGTATCTAAAAAAAAGATTTGCCGGCAAAAGGAATGTGATTCAGATAAAGATTGTTGCTGATCAGAACGACTATCAGGAACATTCGCTTCACCTGGACTGTGTTTTCAATCCTCTTGGCAAAAACTGCGCGATTGTATATGAACGCGGTATTAAAAACGTTTCGAAACTATATGAACACCTGCAAATGCAGAAGTCCAATATTTTCAAACCCAATACCTGGCAGTTCGTTGCCATGTGCGCCAATGTTTTTTCCATTAACCCCCATACGGTTATTATTGAAAGAGAATTTATTGATTTGAATTATTGGTTAAAAGCGAGAGGATTTACGACGATAGAGGTTAACTTCAAAGAAATATCCAAGCTAGGAGGTTTACTCCGGTGTTCCACGTTACCGCTGCGGAGGGAGCCTTAACAATCCGATATGCTGACTTTATCCGTTCGAAATATACTTGGTAACCGAGTCTTTGAACGGCTAGCTCTGACCTGCTTTATGAATAACTTAAATGGGACAACATCTCTAAATTCCTGGTTGCTCTAAACCACTATTCGTTGTGATATCGTTGGCTCGCCAACGCGAAGCATTCTTCTTCAGTTGTGTTATAAAAACATTATCTGGAAGTCCTTGCCTGGAACTTTCGCAATATTTATTTACTGATTCAATTAATAATTGTTTGAAAGCGTGCTCTAATTCATTGGGCAGATTGTGATTGATAACACCTTGTTCAAGTGTCACGAAAATATAATAGTTTTCACCACCATGAGTAAATATAAAGGCGTAATTTTTGTCTTCTCTGGTCCCTTTAAGAACGATAGGCTCTGCAAACGGCATGGTAATGGTTTTATCCTGAAAGATTGGTGTAACTTGATAATTTAGTCTCATCGTTGTTCTTTTTTAGCTATTCTGCTTTTGTACTACAATTTATGGCAATAATATTAAATTTAAAATATATGAGGGTTGCATATTTCCTATATGTTAAAAAATAGGCAATGAACGTATTTTTTTTTACCTTGTTCCGGTAACTCTTTCTTTACAATCTCAATATAGTTTGGGACATTTTAAAAGTTAACAACCGGGAGTAATTAAAATCCTTGTTTAAATTAACTTTTTATTATGGCGATTCACATCGGTAAAAGAATTAAAGAGGAACTGCATTTGCAGGACATTTCTGTAAGCGATTTCGCAAAAAAGATTGGCAAAAGCAGAAATGTCATTTACGACATTTTTGAAAGGGAAAGTGTTGATACAGGTTTACTTTATACAATCGGCAAGGCTCTAAACTGCGACTTTTTCTCATTATACTCAACTCAAAAGGATCTTACACCTGATCACATTAAGCATTTTCACGCCAATGGTCACAATGTCAATTATTACTCGGAACAACTTTCTCATATCCTGCAGAAAAACAAGATGCTGGAAGCCGAAATTATGTATCTCAAAAAGATAATCACTCTGTTGGAGTACAAAAAAGAAAAATAAGACCATTGAGTACGTTTTCTTAGTCTTAATGATTGTTAAAGGAAATTCCAAGCTTCTTTTTTTTCTTTAAATTTGTAGACTCAAAATGTGAAAGCACTTTAAGAAGAGCGTAACAAATTAATCTAACGCTTTAAATACAAAAAAAATAAACTAATACGGAGGCTTTAACTTTGGTTAATGCAATACACATCGGTACGATTATAAAAGAAGAATTATACCAACAAAACATTTCAGTCAGCGATTTCGCAAGACAAATTAACAGAAGCAGAAACGTTATTTATGATATTTTCAAACGGGAAAGTATTGATACGGTCTTGTTATACAAAATCGGAACACTTCTAAACTGTGATTTTTTCTCATTATACTCTGCTCAAAAGGAGTTTGTGCATAAAAATGTTAAGCATTTTAATGCTGAAGGGTATCGTGAAAATAACGACCCCGAAAGATTCACTGCCATGGTGAAACAGCACCAGGTTCTGGAAACTGAAAATGCTTATCTCAAAAAGATCATTGCCCTGATGGAACAAAGCAAAGATTGTTAGGGCCTGTTGTGTTCTGGTTGTGATGGACTATACGATTGGTCAGGTTTTCGCAGTATATAGGTCCTCCAGATTGACCTGATCACTATACAAGTCAAAGCGCTTATCGTTTAAATGAATCACTCTTACAAAACGCACTTTAGCGTATTTTTCATGATAATACACTTCCACAAATGCATCATCCACAAGGTGCAGGTTAATGATATTTTTACACTCCTTGATGGTTGTAATGTATTCACCATGCCTGTGAATAATATCCATTTGATCAAACAGGCATAGGTGATTGAAAAAAGTAACATTGAGTGCCATAAAAAAAGAATTTTAAAAGGTTGATATTGCTATTAATCTCTGTTCAGTTCACAGGTCATTTGCTCTAATTTATAGAGCAAGTGTAAGTTATAAAGCTCTGGAACAATTCCTTTATTGGTTGAATAGGCCTTTTGAATAGCTTAAAGCGTCTTTTATTTAACTGAACAATATCAATTAATGATAGATTATTCAGGTTTCGTCTTCTATTTTATCCACTTTAACTAAAATATCTAATATTTATGGTACATTTGCACTGCTTTTTAGTACAAAATGTATATTATGGCGCGTTTACATAAATTTCGGGGCTTGTTTTTCCTGGAGATAAGTAAAAATGTCAATTGTGTCCATCAGCATCTGACACTTGAAAAAGAAACCGGTGAAACCATTTGCCTGCACTGTCGCCGTACAATTTATATGAAGAGAAAGTCAGACGGTTCAGATTATTTGGCCGGCAGTAGTGTACCGGAAGCATAAGATGATTCATTAATAAAATAACCACCACTAAAACGATGCTACTGGAGAGGCATGGCAGTTCAGGACCCGATGAATGCATACATACACCCTGAACTGTTGCATTTTGAATGTCAGCTTAAAATTAAATAATAGTTTAACCTCAGATAATCCAATGAAGTACATTCTTTCAATCCTCTTATTAACCTTTTCCCTGGCCTCTTGTAAGAAAGACTACCAATGCACCTGCTCGAAAGTATATAATAACAGCATTGGAAACAATACCCGGGATTTTTCTGTTAAAACTATCAGGGATAATGAGAAGAATGCTGACGCAAAATGTAAGAATGATAATAGCAGTGGCAGCGATAGCCTAGGAAATTATAATATCGCCTGCGTAATAGATTGCTAGGTCCTGTATTTTTCATAACATAAAATATATACAGGTGATAAATGTAATACAAAAAAATAATGATTCTTTTATTTTTGCAAAATCATGCCCTGTCCTATGAACCTTACTGATCAAATAGAGCTTCTAAATTTAAAAGAAACGCTCATTAATTTAGAATCCACTCAATCATCCATTATAACTAAGGTTCTCACAGAGACAAATCTCAGCTTAAGTTTCGAAAGTATCATGATCTACCGGAACCTGAACGAGCTGTTTTTATACGTGAATACGCATAAAAATATAGACCCTGAGAATTTTGCCGGTATTAAAAGTAAGTTGCTTAATCAGATAGATTTAGTGATGGGTATTTCTTGAGTCATTTGAGAATTTCAGCTTTCTGATATTTATATAATACTTTTTAATTACTGATACCATATATTTAGATTGCATAAGATTTGTTTGTTTAAGTTGTATGAAAAGCCCTTTAATATTGAAGGGCTTTTTGCTTTCCGGGAAAATGGGAAAAAGTTTAAATTTTCCGAACAGCATTGAAAGCCTGGTATGGTTCGTTGCTTTCAATCCCGGCGAAATCACCGCGTAACGCCTTCAAAGCATATTTCTCACGATCTATTTCCGGACGGGTTCTTACCTTAAATGATCTGAAAATTGGTATTGGCGGGCACCATCCCTGAATGGCATGTTGTACAAAAAAGAGCAAAACAATGCATGGTAGTATTAACCAGTAAACATTAACAAAAATGGATAGCGCAATGCCTGTTAAAGAAATAACAGACATATTAATTTCCAGGATCCTTTCAATATCCCACATTTTATCAAGTTCAACAATGCGTTTAGAGATCGTTGAAGAACTTACGCTGTATTTGTTGATATTCTCAACAATGAATTGATCGATTTTACTGTTAGACTTATCTGAAGTTACTTTTCTTACCCTTTCTCCTTTTGGTTCTTTTTGTTCCATATCTGATTAATTTTTGAACTCATTTTTAATTAACACAAACCGTTTATAATGAAAAACGCTGTTGGCTTACCTGACAGCGTCTTTCAATATACTATGTTAGATCAAAGAAATTATCTTGAACCGAATTTCCCGTATCCGTTTTTTCTCTGCGCATGACCGCGGCGGTATTGATCTTCATCAAGCCAATCTTGGCCGTGTCGCTCTCTACCTCTGATGCCAAAACCTTCCGTATTTCCTGACGATTGAAACCCGTCATTTCTGTAGGAATGACGATAATCTCTTTCTTCCCGAAACCGTTGATTTCCTTCATTTTGTTCCGGATCATAATGATCCCTGCCATGAAATGGTTTTTCATACTGGCCACGATTCAAATATTCCCCGTCATCAAAACGGGCATCGTGTTGACGCCTGTTATCATATTCGTCTTCTTCATACACGTCATCACGGCGAGAATAGTTTCTGTTCCTGTTAAACTCTCTATACTGTCCTTCGTAAGAATCGTTATGACCAACGAGCCCGGGATGTCTTTTATTGCTGCCGTGGTATTCTTCAGCGCCACCGCTGTCGGGATGTTCGCCATAAGAGTTGCGTCCATGTTCATTAAAACGCCCCTGATAATCATGATCAAACTCCCTTCCGCTGTTCATTCTACGGTCATTCTGAGAGCCTTGATGATTTCTTTCCCGCACGTCGTTCCGGAATTGGTCACGGTCATCAGAAATTTCATTTCCCCTGCCACCATTCCGCTGCATATAGTTGTAAAAATTACCATCCACATTTCCATAACGCAATTGCCGTGGAGTAAATTGATCTCTGTGTGAGGCATAATCATTGAAACGATCGTACGATACCTCCTCGTTGAATCCCTCATTGTCATTCCAGGAAGAATATCCTACCCGGTTATGTTCATCCTGATTGCGATTAGATGGTTGATTATCAGTATATCGTCTTCGGCCATCGTTGGTATCCGAGCGTCTTTCGCTGGAATAATCGTTTCTCCTGTTTCGCTGCTCAGATCCATCTCTGAGCAATTGTGAAATTCCTGACACTGCTTTCTTTCTGCGAGTGACACCTTGTTTTTGTGCTTTACTTTTCATAGGTTAGTTTAATACGGTTATTAATATTTGATAATTGGAACCTTAGGCAGTTTGTTTTTGATGCCAAAACTATTTTCATTTCTGGCACCTTTTATTCTAAGACTGCCCAACTATATCGTGCAATGAAAATGTTTAATTACCTACTTAATTTATGCAAATGTATTTTAGGGTGTACAGAATTCACTTGCACATTTCCTGAAAGAATTTATATTTTTCATTCCAACATACATGCAAAGAGACCTGATATTAAAAACATAAAACTTCTGTTAAGACTCTTCCAGGAAATTTTGCCTGCACGAAATACATTGCCCTGTTATTCATTACAAACTTGTCCATAATTGCTAATGACGAATCACGAAAACCCGGTAACCAGATTTTGTTTAGCCACTCAAAGACTTTAATAAAATAGAGTAAACTCAACTAATAATTGAAATAGGCTTATGCAGTCTCGCTTTCCTGAAAATGCTGATTTGTTTCCTTTTGGTCGTGGTTATCCTGCTGGGTTGTAGGACATGGCACTGATCCATAAACACAAAAAACACAACACTCATTGACGCTCGTTTTTAACATCGCATGACATTCGGCACAATCGTATCGGACTCTCCTGGTATAAAGGAGCATCGGTACCACTTTCGCATACTTGCAAACCGGACATTTAATAGTCGATTTTAACTGGAGTTTCCATGTCATTTCTGTCATTGTTTTTGGATTTTAGGCTGGAACAAGAAAAGCCACTAAATGGTTTTCAATACTCTCTATATTGGAGTTCAAATAATATTTTTGAAGGATATGACGACTACTTTGCAGCACATGCAGCACCCGTTCTTTACTAAAGTGATGCTGATGATATCCGGACAGTTCCCTTTCAGTTCTGAATTCTTTTCCTTTCATTCGCCCGAAAATATGTAACCAACATTTACCTGTTTTAAACTTGCACACATAAATATTAAGCTGGCCTTCAACCATGGTGCCGTGCCTGTAATTGATCTCGAACGCATCTGCCGGTGCGCCGGTAAATTCATTTGTATGTTCAATGATCTCGCCGATTATTTCAGGCGGAGAGGATAGTAAATCAACTTTAAAATCAATAATTTCTAATGGAGTGCCAACTTCGAGTGGCTGGTTAAACGCTGACATGTTTGTATAAAAAGTAATTACTTTAATAAAAATATGTAACATTATATCTAACAAACGTGGAATTTGGTAAAAGCCAAGAAACAATAGCCAAAATTCTTTTTAGCATCGGTAAAAACTTAAATCCAAATAGATAATTAACCCTGTTTTTTTGTTTTGTATTATTCACTAATACAAAAAACTTACCTATAAACTTTTCCTGAAATCAGCCAGCGAAATAAAATACTCTATTATCGAAAATATCACAGTTCCAGGCTATTCAGACCTAAATTTAATAAGAGCTTAATGATTTTACGCGATTGCTTATACAATTTACAAATAGCGGAATATATTGCAAACAAGCCGATGTATACATCGACCCCTGGAAACCGGTGAATAAGGCCATCATTACCCATGCCCATTCTGATCATGCGCGTTGGGGAAGCAAACACTATTTAGCACATACGGATTCGGAATTTATTTTACGTTATCGCTTAGGTAACATTTCTTTAGAAACATTATCCTATAATCAATCTGTTCAGATCAACGGCGTCAACATTAGCCTGCATCCGGCTGGACATATTATTGGATCAGCACAGGTGCGCCTTGAATACAAAGGGGAGATCTGGGTTGTATCAGGAGACTACAAAGTGAAGTCCGATGGTTATACTGTGCCATTTGAACCAGTGAAATGCCAACATTTTATTACGGAATCCACCTTTGGTTTACCAGTGTATAATTTTCCGGACGTAAGCGATTTAAATGTTCAGTTAAATGAATGGGTGGCTGAAAATGCTGCACAGGGATTGAATTCCTTACTGATTGGTTATGCCCTGGGAAAAGCACAACGTATTTTATCTGCCCTGGAAACTGATCAACCCATTTTGTTGCATTCCACCATCTATAATACCAACGAAGCGCTTGGTTTTGATAATTCGCGTTACATAAAATTCACTCAGGATTTTAAAAAAGAACAGCTCAACCCGGGAATTGTGTTAGCAACCGGTTCTGTAATTGGTAATCCATGGTTGCGTCGCTTTGATCCTTACAAACTGGCCTTTTGTAGTGGCTGGATGCAATTGCGCGGAGCACGTCGGAGAAGAAATGCCGACAAAGGCTTTATAATGAGTGATCATGCTGACTGGCATAGTTTAAATGACGCAGTCCTCGCAACCGGTGCTCAGAATATTTATGTGACCCATGGTTACAAATCAGTGTATGCTAAGTGGCTTCGGGAGAAATACCAGTTAAATGCGGTGGAAGTAGAGACCTTGTTTGAAGGAGAAAGTATTGAGAACGAATCCACGGAAACCAAAGAAGAAATAAGGGAAGAAAATCAGCAAGCATGAAAGCCTTCTCTCGATTATATAGTGAGTTGGATCAAACAACCAGGACCAATGAAAAGGTCAATGCCATGGCTAACTATTTTATGCGAACCAATGCGCAGGATTCAATCTGGGCAGTGGCGTTGTTAACGGGCCGTCGTCCAAAACGTCCCATCCGTACCAGCGACTTAAAACTTTGGGCAGCAGAATTAGCAAGAATTCCTTATTGGCTTTTTGAAGATTCTTATGATGTGGTAGGTGATCTCGCAGAAACAATCAGTCTGTTAATTCCTCTTCGGAAAACCGAGCAGGATAAGCCATTCAGTGAAGTGATGAATGAGATTATTGATATTCAAACAAAATCAGAAAATGAAAAGAAAGAATGGTTGTTCTCTTACTGGAGTGAGTTTTTGCAGGATGAATTATTTGTATTCAACAAATTAATAACCGGAAGTTTCCGGGTAGGTGTTTCACAACAGTTGGTATATAAAGCCATTGCCAAAGCCTACGATCTTGATGATAAAGTGGTTACCCATAAACTCATGGGAAACTGGTTACCACAAAATACAAATTTAAAAGAGTTGTTGTCCGACGAGTCGTCTTCTTTCGATGATTCAAAACCCTACCCTTTTTATCTGGCCTACCAGTTGGATTTACCGTTTACAGATCTTGGTAATATTTCGGAGTGGCAATTGGAACGCAAGTATGACGGTATCCGGGGACAAATCATTGTGCGTAACCAGCAAGTGCATACCTGGAGCCGTGGTGAAGAATTGATGACCGATAAATTCATTGAGTTTGACATTTTAAAAACAATCCTGCCGCACGGTACTGTTGTAGATGGCGAAGTATTGCCATTTAAAGATGGCAAAATCCAGTCTTTTAACGAAATGCAAAAACGAATTGGCCGGAAAAATGTATCTAAGAAAACATTAACAGACGTCCCCTTATGCATGATGTGTTATGATTTATTGGAGCATAACGGTGAGGACATTCGAACTAAGCCTTTACATGAACGAAGGGCTTTACTGGAAGAAGTGATAACCAAAGCCAAAACTGATTTGTTAAAGTTATCGCCCGTATTAAGCCCTGACTCATGGGATAAAGTAGATACTTTACGAACAGAGTCCAAGCAGCTGGGTTGCGAAGGATTGATGCTAAAACATAAAGACAGCGTGTATGAAACAGGTCGTCGCCGTGGCAAATGGTGGAAATGGAAAGTGGATCCCTACACCGTTGATGCCGTGTTAATTTATGCGCAATCGGGACATGGCCGGCGCGCTAATTTATATACAGATTACACTTTTGCCATTTGGGACAAGAAAGAATTAGTACCATTTACCAAAGCATATAGTGGATTAACGGACAAAGAATTAATCGAAGTAGATACGTGGATCAAAAAGAATACGATTGAAAAGTTTGGTCCTGTGAGAAGTGTGAGAGCAGAACTGGTGTTTGAAATTGCCTTTGAAGGGATCAATGCGTCACCCCGTCATAAAAGTGGAATTGCGCTACGATTCCCTAGAATATTAAGATGGCGAAAGGATAAAAATAAAGAAGAGATCAATACAAAAGAAGATTTAATGCAATTATTGAATTCGGTTTAAATAGAGTTGTCGCTTCGGGCGAAATCGGGAAGGATTCTTGATATTTCGAGCTGTGCTCGCCTTCGCTCGAACTAACAAAAAAAGTAACACAGTAACATGAGCATTGCTACCGAATGGTTCAAACATAAAAAATGGAAACCATTTGCTTTTCAAAAAGCAACCTGGAAAGCCATTACCGAGGGTAAAAGCGGTCTGCTCAATTCCCCAACCGGCAGTGGAAAAACCTTCGCCATTTGGTTTGGGGTTTTAGAAAGCTATTACAGACAATTTGGTAAAAAGAAAAAGCCAAAAGACAGTGGTTTGCATTGTCTGTGGATCACACCACTTCGCGCCCTTTCAAAAGAAATATTATTGTCCACGCAACAGGTTTCTAAGGACCTGGAACTAAATTATAAAATTGCATTACGAACGGGAGATACCAGTTCGGCAGAACGGGCAAAACAACGGAAGAAATCTCCGCATGCCTTGATCACGACACCAGAAAGTATTCATGTGTTATTGGCGTCTAAAGAATATGATAAATTTTTTGCAGGTCTCGAATTTATCATTGTTGATGAATGGCATGAACTGATGGGAAGTAAACGCGGTGTGCAGGTAGAACTCGCAATCTCACGATTAAAAGCCTTGAATCCGGATCTGAAAATCTGGGCCATATCGGCCACCATAGGTAACTTAGAGGAAGCCAAACACATTTTACTTGGCAATAAAAGTGAAAACTCTGTTACGATTAAAACTGCCCTTGAAAAGAAAATTATCATTGAAACTTTATACCCTGATATAGTACAAAAGTATTCATGGGTCGGACATTTAGGAATTCAATTACTACCAAAGATCATTCCGATCATTGAAGCCAGTAATACTACGCTGGTATTTGTAAACGTACGGTCGCAGGCTGAAATCTGGTACCAGCGTTTACTGGATGAAGCGCCTCATCTGGCCGGATTGGTGGCACTGCATCATGGATCTTTGGCCGACACAACCAGAAAATGGGTGGAAGACAATTTACATAACGGGCGGTTAAAAGCGGTAATCTGTACATCCAGCCTGGACCTGGGTGTTGATTTCCACAGTGTTGATTCTGTGATCCAGATTGGCTCTCCTAAAGGCATTGCACGTTTTATGCAACGCGCCGGAAGAAGTGGTCATCATCCGGGTGCAGTAAGCAAGATCTATTTTGTTCCAACGAACTCTTTGGAGATTATTGAAGGCAGTGCGATTCGCTATGCTATCCAGGAAAATTTACTGGAGAGTCGGATTCCTTATGTACGCTCCTTTGATGTGCTGGTGCAATACATGGTGACACTGGCGGTGTCGGATGGTTTTAGAGCTGAATCCTTATTTGAAGAAGTCAAAAACACTCATTGTTTCAAAAGTATCACCTGGGAAGAATTTACCTGGTGTCTTGATTTTATTACAACGGGAGGTAACTCGTTAAAGGCTTACGATGAGTATCACAAAGTGGTGTTGATGGATGGACTATATAAAGTGACCAGCAGAACAATCGCCCAACGCCACCGACTTGGGATCGGCACCATCGTGAGTGATAGCATGATGCATGTGAAATTCATGGGAGGCAAAAAAATCGGACTGGTAGAAGAGAATTTTATTGCCCGTTTAAAACCCGGAGATGTCTTTTGGTTTGGTGGAAAAAATCTGGAATTGAAATTAGTACGGGACATGGAAGTGCGCGTGAAACTCAGTAACAAAAAATCAGGAAAGGTTCCTGCCTGGCTGGGAGGACGATTACCCCTATCGTACCAACTGTCCAGTAGTATTCGCAAACAACTGGATGATTATAAAACCGGAAATATACATTATGAGGAATTAAAACAACTGGCACCCTTACTGGAGCTACAAAATAAAGTATCTCATTTGCCTGATAAAAATGAATTATTGATTGAGCAAATTAAAACCCGGGAAGGCTACCATTTATTTGTATATCCTTTCGAAGGAAGATTTGTTCATGAAGGCATGGGTTCTTTGCTGGCATATCGTATTGGATTATTAGAACCATTTACATTCTCTATTGCCATGAACGATTATGGCTTTGAGTTGCTGAGTGATAAAAAAATTGATGTGGATCTCATTACTGATAATAATCTTTTTTCCTCGGAATACATGCATGATGACGTTCTGAGAAGTATGAACTCTATTGAGCTGGCTAACCGAAAATTCAGGGACATCGCAACAATAGCAGGCTTGATCTTTACCGGTTATCCGGGACATCAAAAAAAGACGAGGCACCTTCAGGCATCATCTCAATTATTTTTTAAAGTATTCGAAGATCATGAAAAAAATAATTTACTACTTCGCCAATCCTATGCTGAGATTCTTGATTTTCAATTGGAGATCACACGGATGCAGGCGGCCTTTGATCGAATTTCGAAACAAAAAATTGTGTTTACCTATCCTGAAAAACCAACGCCCTTTTCTTTTCCCATCCTCGTTGATACATTGAGAGAGAAATTCAGTAATGAAAGCCTTCAAACCCGCATCGATAAAATTTTGAATTCTGTACAGAAATGAAGAAGCCTTACGAAGAAATAAAATTGAGGGGTGAATCCTTCTTTCTGTTACCGCAGCGTGCGATGTACCGTCCTTCCCGAAAACAATTGATCATAAGTGATATTCACTTAGGCAAAGCTGCACATTTTCGTAAACAAGGCATTGCCTTTCCTGCACAGAGTCATTTGAAAGACATTGACAAACTCAATTTTCTATTGGCAGCCTGGCAACCCCACTCTGTTTTAATTTTAGGAGACCTGTTCCACAGCTCTTATAATAAAGAATGGCTTTGGTTCAAATCGCTGTTAATGGAGTATGAGCCTGTGCAATTTATTTTAATAGAAGGTAACCACGATATCCTTGATCAAACACTATACTCGCTCCCTAATTTGCTTAAAGTCAAAGTGCTCGAGGAAGACCACTTCATTTTTTCTCATCACCCATTAGCAAAAAGCGATAAGCTCAATATCTGCGGGCATGTACATCCGGGCCTGCAATTATTTGGAACAGCCAAACAGTCGATACGTCTCCCTTGTTTTTATCTCGGGAAAGTACATTTCATTCTACCTGCTTTCGGGAACCTAACCGGCTTACATATATTAGAACGTGAAGACAACGCTGATTACTATCTCATTGTGGAAGATAAGGTTGTGAAGTTGTAAAACCAATGTTAATCAACTGAGTTATCTCTTATGCCTTAAAAGATTAGCTTTGCTGATCTCTCCTAACCCGAAGTCACAATACAAAAGTCGCTGCTACGCATCGGCTTTTTGTTTTTTGCTTCCGCTTATGAAAGCAAAAAGCTTTCAACGCTATTTATTAGTGGACCCGGAGAGATTCGAACTCTCGTCCAAACAAGGAATTAATAAGCTTTCTACAAAGTTTAGAACATAATTGGTTTTCGATTTAAGTCAGGCTTATGTTCATACCAAACTTAAACTTAGATGCTAATATTGCTTTAGATAACATCATCTCTAAAACAATTTGCTAATTTATGATGCAAAATTCCCATCGCTAAGCAAAGAGAGTTGAGTTTTAGGTGCCATATCCACAACGCACCACCTGCTTACATATCAATCGCGCTCGCTGTCAAAACCGGTCGGGCCCATAATGTTAAAGAACTAATTCAATGATACAAAGATACGTCAAATTTTCCTGTTTTACTTATTTATTTCACTCCAAATGGTTTGAACACGCTATTAATTTTTGTGAAAATATATGTGTCCTGGTCAATGAAATCATTCACCTTAATTTCAATCGTAGAAGTTGTCCCCTTCTCATCGTACTTTAATTCTTTGGTTCCCAATGATGTATCGTCACCATATTCCACCACAATTTTATCGGCACTTTTAAAGCGCATTTTTCCTTTATACTGTGGATGAAACTCAAAACTAACTTCTGCAAAATCTTCTTTTGACTCGATGGCAATCTTACCATATACTTTATTGGTATAAATACCTGCTATTTTTTTATATGCATCAGGTGTTGCCTTATAAGCATCCGCCTCCGATTTTAATTTTTGAATACTCGCCTGCTCTTCTTCATAATTCTCTTTAAAGCCCTGATAATACAAGGCACTTAAATTCTGGTAAGGTTGTTTATTCAAATCACCAATAATCTGTTTGGATAAAGCATCATAAAAATATTGCCCGTCACTGTTGGTCAGAATTACATAACCAAGGTTCTCTTCGGGAATCAGAACTGTTTTACTTAAAAAACCGTTGGCACCACCGTCATGTTCCACAATCTTTTTTCCAAAGGCATCTTCCATAAACCAACCTAAACCATACGTACTAAAATTTTGACCTTTACGACTCCTGCCATTCACAATCGTATTTGAAACTCTTGTTTCATGGATTACCTTGGCAGGAACGATTTGCTTACCGTTGTATTTTCCATTATCGAGTTGCATCATTACCCATTTACTCAAGTCATTTACGTTAGACGTGATAGAACCAGCCGCTCCGATATTATCCACTTTGGAAGGAGGGATCTCAAATAACTTACCATCCAATAATGTGTAGGCTTTAGAAGCATTTGGCGCATGGATGAAATTTTCATATTTCGTCTCCGTTCGGGTCATTCCCAATGGTGTAAAATAATGTGCCTTTAAAAAATCATCCCAGGTAGTATCACATACTGCCGGTATAATCTCACCCGCCGTCACAAATCCCATATTGCAGTAACCGTATTTTTCGCGGAATCCAAACTTCGGAGTCACATTGGCCATGTTCTCTACCAATTCTTTGCGCGTTCGGGTGCTTGCCCAGTTTAATAGATCACTCTGAAAAGTTTCATAACCGATTCGGTGAGACAACACATCCCTGATCGTTATGTTCTCGGTTAAATACTCGTTATGCATTTTAAAATAAGGCAGGTACTTTTTTACCTTATCATCCAGTTTCAACCTACCATAATGCTCCAATAACGCAAGGGAAGTTCCGGTAAATGCTTTTGAATTGGAAGCAATCTGAAACTCTGTATTCTCCGTCACGGGCGTTTTTTTTGTGATATCGGAATAGCCGTATCCTTTGATATGGACCACTTTACCATCTTTAACGACTGCAATAGCCAGACCAGGTAGGTTCCAGCGGACCATCTCCCGTTTAATGTAAATATCTAAACTATCTTTTATAAAATTTTGAGCCGTTACGGTTTGAATAATAAATAAAAGAGCCAGTGTTCTGAATGTTTGTTTTATCATGATTGCATGGATATATCCGGCCAAATATATAAATAATAAGCCTTGGATGTTCTGCCAACAATCCCTATCCGAATCTTTCCCGGATAAATTAATCTTGTATATTTGCGTATTATCTAATCACAGGATAAATTTTTAAATCATAACTATGTCAAAAATCAAAATAGGAGTGTTTCGCGAAGAAAAATCTCCACCCGATAAAAGAGTTCCGTTAACACCATTAATTTGTACGGAGTTATTACGTACATATCCAAACCTGGAAATCGTTATCCAGCCAAGTAAAATCCGTTGCTATAGTGATGAGGAATACCTGGCATTTGGTTTAACCTTGCAGGAAGACCTGAGTGATTGTGATGTATTAATGGGGGTAAAAGAAGTTCCAAAAGACAAACTGATTAAAGGTAAAAAGTATTTTTTCTTTTCGCATACCATAAAGAAGCAGCCTCACAACGTTTTTTTGATGAAGGCTCTCATTGAAAAGAAAATTCAAATGATTGATTATGAAACTTTAACGGACAAAAACCATAACCGCATCATCGGTTTTGGTCGTTATGCGGGAATTGTTGGCGCTTATAATGGCATTTTAGGATATGGCCGCAAATATGACCTGTTCCAGATCAAACCGGCAAACTTATGCAGGGACCGCGCCGAAATGGAAGAAGAGTTGAAACGTGTCAAATTACCGAATATTAAAATTGCCTTAACCGGTGGTGGACGCGTGGCAAATGGCGCTATTGAAACATTATCTGCGCTAAGAATCAGAAAGGTTACACCTGAAGAATTTTTAATGGCCTCGTTCCGGGAACCAGTTTATTGCCAGTTGAATCCAAGGGACTATGTAGAGCGTCCCAATGACCATAATTTTGACCTGAACGATTTCTTCCAGCATCCTGAACATTTTGTTTCTAAATTTTCTCCTTTCACAAAGGCAACTGATATTTTTATTTCGGCCCATTTCTGGGACCCGCGCTCACCTAAAATGTTTACGAAAGAAGACATGAAGGCAAGCGATTTTCACATGAGTGTGATTGCCGATATTACTTGTGATATTGACGGTTCTGTTCCAACGACGGTTCGCGCGAGTACCATTGCTCAACCGTTTTATGGTTATAATCCAAAAACAGACAAAGAAGATGTTCCTTTTAATAAGGACACCATCTGCGTCATGGCTGTGGATAATTTGCCATGTGAATTACCGCGTGATGCGAGTGATGATTTTGGTAAAGATCTGATGGAACGTGTTTTACCTTTCTTATTTGAAGAAGATGTTGATGGCGTGATTGAGAGAGCCAGTATCTGTAAAGATGGTAAACTGACCAAGAATTTTGAGTACTTAAGTGATTACGCTTACTAGTAAAAAAACAAGTTGATTCAGAGTTCTGTCACTTCGAGCGTAGTCGAGAAGCTATTTCTTTACTTTTCTCGAGTGATATATTTCATGCGAGCTTACGTTTTTGCATTTAGCCTCTTCAGCCAATCTTTTCCAGTCAGAATTTATTAATGCTTCTTTCTTTTTCGAACTCCATTTTTTAATTCGTGTTTCCCATTCAATTGCGAGATTATGATCCATAAATAATTCATAAAATACAAGATTTACAGGTCGTCTGGAGTAAGTATAGGATTCTTCATTTATACCTTCATTATGCTGAATAAGCCTTTTATCAATATCATTCGTTACTCCTGTGTAAAAAGTTCCATCATTACATTTAACGATATATACATATAAGTATTTAACGATCATGTTTTAAAGGTTCTCGACTACGCTCGAACTGACAAAAAAATCAAGGATTTATTTCTGAACAAAAACGAAAACGTCTTCATTGTCCCGTTTCATGTGGTACTTCTCACGGGCGAAGGTTTCAAGGCTTTTTTTGTTATTCTGAAGCTCCACAATCTCTTTTTTATTTTTTTCTATCTCCATGATATAATATTCCTTCTCCGTATTTAACTTATTGCACTTGGAGATCAGGTCGAACTGCGTAAAAACATCATTCTTGTCAAAATACAAAAGCCAGACAACCAAGCCAATAACAACAAGGAAATATTTATTTTTAAGTATTTTTAGAGCAATCATTTCAAAAAAAATATTATTTTAGTGATTCAAAGTTAACCCAATTTTTAAAGACCGTCCCATGCGCGTAAAAAATGTTATACATACCGGCTTGTTAGTCTTTTTTATGGTTTGTTTTTCGTTTGCCCAGGTTAAAACCCTGGCCTATAAGGCAGGCCAGTTAAAAAGCAAAAGGGTTAAGGATGCTTACGATACCAAATGGCCGCAATTACAACAGGATCTGAAAGGAATAAATGTCAATCCGGACGAATTTGATATTTATATGCGGGCTTTTAAGTACGAACAAAAGGTGGAAGTCTGGTTAAAAAATAAGGGGGATGTGAGGTATCAATTATTCAGAACCTACGACATCTGTGCCAATAGCGGTGACCTTGGTCCAAAAAGAAAAGAAGGTGACGGCCAGGTACCGGAGGGATTTTATAGAATAGATCTGTTTAATCCAACCAGCGATTACTATTTAAGTATGAGAATCAGCTATCCGAATTCAAGCGATGTGATTTTAAAAGAGGGGCTAAGTCCGGGAGGTGCCATCATGATGCATGGAAATTGTGTAACCATTGGGTGTTTACCTATGACTGATGAGAAAATCAAAGAGTTATATGTATTATGCCTCGAAGCAAGGAACAGAAACAATCCTATCTATATTGATATATTTCCTGTGAAATTTACGCCGGAAAATATAAAAATGCTGGAAGCCAATTATCCCAAAAGTAAATTGGCTTTTTGGAGAACCTTAAAAACCGGTTACGATTATTTTGAAACCAATAAGTGGCTACCTGTTATTAATATTGATGCCAAGGGTAACTACTTCCTTGCGGAAGAAGAAAAAGAAGTAAAAGTGAAACAAACCGAAAAGCCGGTGAATAAACTTTAGCGATAGATTCTGATACTAAAAAATAATTGTGCATAACATTAGAATTTTAAAGGAGATAGCAATATCTCTTTTTCTATTTTAGCAAGACTATGGAACACAACATCCTATTGGAAACACCTCGCCTGCTACTACGAAAAAAAATGGTGAAGGACGCTCCTTTCTTTTTTGAATTGAATTCTGATCCGTTGGTAACCAGGTATACCGGTGATGGCGCCTTTAAAGATCTGCAGGAAGCCGAAGAAATTGTACGTTACGTAATCGGTCAGTACGAAAAATACGGATATGGCCGCTGGTTGGTAATCGAGAAGGAAACAGGCAATCCCATCGGATGGTGTGGTTTAAAATACCTAGAAGAAAGCGGAGAAACCGATTTGGGTTACCGTCTGATGCAAAAATACTGGGGTAAAGGTTATGCTACCGAAGCGTCCATGGCCTGCCTGGAATATGGTTTCAATATCTTAAACCTGGACAGAATCATTGGCAGGGCCGTGAAAGAAAATGTGGATTCAATTAAGGTCCTGAAAAAAACAGGAATGACATTTTGCAAAGAAGAAATGTGTCACAAGCATGAAGCTTTTATCTACGAATTAAAAAAAGAAAATTTTAAACAATATGCGACTCACGCAACGGTTACAATTAATTAAACTGACGGTGCTGGTCGGCTTGCTGACATCCATCGTATTAAGCCATCATCTATGGGCCGGAGAACGTTTTTTTCCAAAAGCCACATTACTTGATTATCCCGGAGTTCGGGCACCCTTTGATTATATTCATTTGGTAGTTTTGGTTGGACTGATTATTTTTTCCTTCTCTACTCAAAAAAAATTACCCTGTGTATTACTCATTTTATTTTCCGTGTATTTGTGTTTCGACGATCAAAATCGTTTACAGCCCTGGTTTTTTAATTATATTCTGATTCTATTCGTTTTATTGTTCTACAGGTATCGTGTAGATGAACCAAATAATTATACCACTGTTTTTATTTCACTCCAGATTCTGGTTGCCCTGATCTATATTTTTAGTGGCATTCAAAAAATGAATGATTCTTTTGTGCCCGACACCTTTCTCTGGATGGTTAGCTCATTCGATACGGTTTTATCGGAACGCCAATTACAACTGGCAACTAAGTTTGGTTATGTGGTGCCCTACTTTGAATTGAGCGTGGGTGTCTTATTGTTGGTAAAGCCCTTACGTTTTATCATTGTTCCGCTGGTTATTTTAATGCACCTGATTATTCTGATTATGCTGGGGCCAATGGGAAAAAATTACAATATGGTGGTTTGGCCCTGGAACATCATCATGATTGCGTTAGTTCTTTTGCTCTTTGCAAATATTAAGCAGGAGCGCTTTTTTGACATTTCGTTTTTGTTTAAAGGGCTTAGCTTTTATATAGTTATAACGTTAATGCTCGTTTTTCCAACGTTTAGTTTGAAAAATCAATATGATTCCTATTTATCAAGTTCTCTTTATTCTTCTAATTTGAATGATTGTCAATTGATCCTTTCAAATAAAGCTTATGATCGATTGCCTTATTATCTGAGGCATTTCGCCACGGATTCTGAAAATCATCATGTGTTATATATTAAACGCTGGGCGCTACATGAACTGGGCGTACCCTGTGTGCCGGAATACCGCATCTTCAAAACCGTACATCAATATGTGGTGGATCTTACAGGAACAGATTCGAAGGAAGTAGTATTCAATTTTGTAGAGAGGGAAAAAATACTCGATTTTTAAGATTCAAAGTGTTTGTCCTTTTTCCTTATCTTTGGTTAACAATAATATTCACAACACTTTTTGTGTTTTAACCAGGACCAAATGAAAAAATTATTTGCTTTAATACTATTTATCTCTGCATTTGGGATAGCCCAGATACCTCCCGGATATTATAATGCAGCTCAGGGACTTACCGGAAATCCATTAAAAATAGCACTTCATAATATTATTGATAATCATACACAAGTTTCGTATAATGGTTTATGGACGGCATTTCAGAAAACGGACAAAAAGCCAAATGGCAAGGTGTGGGATATGTATAGCGATGTTCCGGGCGGAACACCACCCTATCAATTTACCTTTGTAACTGACCAGTGTGGCAATTATGCCGTAGAAGGTGACTGCTATAACAGGGAGCATAGCTGGCCGCAGAGTTGGTTCAACCAGGTTGCAGGTCCTGTTTCCGATTTATTTCATATTTATCCGACGGATGGTAAAGTAAATGGTATTCGAGGCAACGATCCATACGGCGATGTAGCTATTCCTACCTTAACCACATTAAATGGAAGTAAAAGTGGACCATGTTCAAATCCTGGATACAGTCAAACTGTTTTTGAACCCATTAGCGAATATAAAGGTGACCTGGCCCGCAGCTATTTTTATATGAGTACACGTTATTACTCTGAAGATGGTTCATGGACAACTTCCCCGGCTACTAATAAATCAACAATCTTACCCTGGCAAATGAATGTGCTTCTTCAATGGCATCATCAGGATCCTGTCAGCGCAAAAGAAATTGCGCGCAACGATTCTATTTACTACAAATATCAAAATAACCGGAATCCGTTTATCGATAACCCGCAGTGGGCTGATAGTATCTGGACAACCGACAACACTGTTTTCATAAATGAACTAACGTTTGCCCATTCTTTTTCATTATATCCTAATCCGGCATCCGACAATTTTTCAATTACTTCGAACTCCAATAATGGAGAAAAAAGCAAGGTGCTGATCATGGATATCAGCGGAAAAACAGTGGAAGAAAAAGAAGAATCTTTCACAGGTTCTTTGACGATCGATTGTAGTCATTGGCAAGCCGGTCTTTACTTTATATCTGTAAGTACCAATCGGTCCCGATCCAATTTTAAATTCGTGAAAGGATAATTATTTTCTTTTACGGGTACACGGATCTCTTCTTCCGAACCACTTGCCAATAAACTTTTTCCTATGGATTTGTTTTATTCACCGTATCATTTTTTGCAGGCAATGAAGATCAGATGAGTTGATATAATCTCCGGAGTTTTAGCGTACTTTTTACGTATCACGTCAATCACTTCAAATTTATTTTCTGTCAGTTGTCGGGTTAAATGTTCTTCATTGTGATAATAGACATAAGACCGATCACCGCTGCTTCCTGCTTCGTAACCGGAGTCTTCGTAATTCCCTTCAATAGTACTGAGATACAAAATACCTTCCGGATTCAATAAACCGGCAGAATCCCTGATCAGCTTTTCACAGTCTTTTTGTGACAAATAAGGCATACAGAACCCGCAAATAACCGCGTCAAATTTTCCGTACAGTTGATCAATCTCACGGCAATCCATCACGTTAAAGCGTGCAGCGGGGTTGTTTTTTGTGGCAAGCTCAATCATATTGGGAGCAATATCAATTGCTTCAATGTTCATATCCGGGCGCTTCGATAAAAGATACCGGGTAATATTCCCAGGACCACACCCAATTTCCAGGATTCGGGGATTACGCTTTACGATTCTTTCACAAAATAAATCATAGGTATCATTGTATAAATCCAAATCCATGAATTTATCCTGATAAATTCCTGCAATTTTGTTCCAGGTTGTAAAAGTTATTTTGTAAGGATCGTCACTCATGATTTCTCAAATTCATAACAAATATAAGAGATTGTTGTTAATGCAAATCCTTCTTTCACGGGCTATTGATTAAACCCTCTCAACGAAAGTTATGAATTCAGGCTCTATGATATCGTAATTTAGATTAAACAGAATGCACCTAACTATTAGTCAAATCAAGTACCTATTTTAACTACCAGTCTTATGAAAAATGCGAGTATCCCATATCAGAGAGCGAAAACCAATCCTAAAATTTTATTCTGGAAATTTGTAATGCAGTTTTTGTAGCTGCACAAAAATTCATATGGAACGCTAAAAAAGAAATCCCGGCAGATATGCCGGGATTTTCTTTTTTAGCAATTAATACAATTATGTTTTACGACTGTTCAGCAAATTGTTTAAAATCGGTTAAATATTTCATAGATTGTTTTTTAAAAGCCCCGGGCATTAATAAGCCAAATAGTTTCATAAAACCTTTAAACTGAAACTCCTGCTCAGAAACATACCTGGTGCGGTGATCGGGTAAAGCAATAAATTTGTTTTTGACAATATTAAAAACTCCTTTCGCTTCATAACTTCCGCTGAACTCCCTTGGCAGATCTTTCACGGTAATGGTTTCTATCATTTCGAGTTCGCGTTTTCCCATTTTAAATACTAATTTGCTTTTGGCACCAACTTGCCCGGGTGTTCCGCTCAAATGCTCAAAGCTCTGAAGACCTTCCATCCATTTTTTCATATTATCGGCGTTATCAAACAGGGCTATGACTTTGTCAATTGGTTGGTTGATCTCAATTTCAGAAGAGTATTTCATATATATGATTTAATTTAGTGTTTCAATCGCCTTTTTTTAATCATGCCTCCTTTGGTGTCCTTAACGCTACTCATTACCACAAATGCATTCGGGTCGATCTTTTCTATTTCAGTATTTAACTTGCTTAATTCAAGACGAGTGACAACCGTATAAAGGATGTCGATTTCATTGGTTTGTCCATGCTGTCCAAAACCGCCTTTACCATTGTATACCGTAACCCCTCTACCCATATTATCTATTACCATTTGTCTCATAGCCTCGCTGTGAAATGAAATAATGGTTACTCCAATGTATTCTTCTATGCCTTCAATAATAAAATCAAGAGTTTTGGACGCGGCCAGATAAGTGATCATAGAATACAGCGCTATCTCAATAGATAAAAAATAGGCGGCAGTTGAGAAAATTACAACGTTAATCATTATGATAATATCACCAATTGTGGTGCCAAGCTTCCGGCTTAAATAAATGGCCAGGACTTCAGTACCATCAATCACAGCGCCTCCCCTGACAGCAAGGCCAATTCCCGCCCCAAGGAAAAAACCACCGAAAAGAGCAACCAGTAAATTGTCTGTGGTTACGTCCGGAAACTGTAAAGTCGCCAGGCAAATAGCGAGGCCGGTAATAGCAAGAGCAGTTTTAATGGCAAATGTTCTTCCTAAAACAGTATAAGCTAAAACCACAAAAGGTATGTTTACACAGATGATTAAAAGCTGTAATGGAACTCCCGTCAATGCTGAGATTAGAAGAGAGATCCCTGTTGCACCACCATCGATGAAATGATTAGTCAATAAAAAACCCTTAAAACCAAACGTTGCAGAAATAACCCCCAAAGAGATTAAAATAAAATCTTTAAAATGCCTGAACAGGGTTAACTTAAAAACCCTTTGTTTTTTAGCCAGCCTGTAATCAGACTGTTTTGTACTTGTTTCTTCTTTCAAATGTCCTTGTTCAACCATTGTTAGTATGCGCATTTGAGTCCAATAAGGGTCCATTAGTTCTATAAAAAGAGTTCCCTTAAATATAGTTCCTTAAAATACTAAAAAAAAGCGAATCCAAAGTAAGCTAACGGCTTTTGAACGAGGATTATCTTGAATAAATCTGCCTTTATATATTTATGATTCGGGATACATGAATTATACAATGGTATCAAACAAAAAACCATCCGCCTAAAGGTGGATGGTTTTTACTATTTTTATTCAAGGTGATTATGTTAGTCCTGTGTTCACCTCAGACTAACACATAAATTACAATTATAAATGGATCACTTCGCCATAAGCGGCTGCAGCAGCCTCCATAATTGCTTCACTCATGGTTGGATGCGGATGGATGGTTTTGATTAACTCATGTCCGGTCGTTTCCAGTTTACGAATCGCTACAATTTCAGCAATCATTTCGGTTACGTTGGCACCAATCATATGAGCTCCCAGAATCTCTCCGTACTTGGCATCAAAGATCAATTTAATGAACCCGTCTTTTGCACCGGATGCACTTGCTTTTCCCGATGCGGAGAAAGGAAATTTACCAACTTTTAAAGTATAACCGGCTTCCTTTGCTTGCTTCTCAGTCATACCAACCGAAGCAACTTCTGGTTGACAATACGTACAACCAGGAATATTTTTGTAATCAATTGGCTCGGTATGGGCTCCTGCGATTTTTTCAACACAGGTAATTCCTTCAGCGCTTGCTACGTGTGCTAAAGCCTGTCCTCCAACACAATCACCAATCGCATAATACCCGGCAACATTAGTAGCATAAAATTTATCAGTCACAATTTTACCTTTATCAGTTTTAATACCTAAGGCTTCCAGTCCAAGGTTCTGGATGTTTGCTTCAATACCTACAGCTGATAAAACTATTTCAGCTTCCAAAACAACATTCCCTGTTTTGGTTTTCACATTCACTTTACTGATATCGCCTTTCGTATCCACACTCTCAACAGATGCTTCTGTCATGATCTCGATACCCACTTTTTTGAAAGACTTCTCTAACTGTTTAGATACTTCCTCATCTTCAACCGGAACAATGTTTGGTAAAAATTCAACAACAGTAACCTTAGTTCCCATCGTGGCATAAAAATAAGCAAATTCAACCCCGATAGCTCCTGAACCAACAACCACCATTGTTTTTGGTAATTTTGGTAAGGTCATAGCTTCACGGTAACCAATAATCTTTTTACCATCCTGTGGTAAATTTGGTAAAGCACGAGAGCGGGCTCCGGTTGCTATAATAATATGTTTTCCTTCGTGGGTTTCTGTTTTGCCGTCATTTAATTTTACTTCCACTTTCTTCCCTGCTTTCACAGTAGCTGTTCCCATGATCACATCAATCTTGTTCTTTTTCATAAGGAACTGAATTCCTTTGCTCATCCCATCTGCTACGTCGCGGCTACGTTTGATTACTGCGCCAAAGTCTGCTTTGATATTATCTGCACTGATACCATACTCTTTAGCATGATTTAAATATTCAAATACCTGTGCACTTTTTAATAACGCTTTGGTTGGTATGCAACCCCAGTTAAGGCAAATGCCTCCAAGGTTTTCTTTTTCAATAATCGCTGTTTTTAATCCCAATTGAGAAGCACGGATTGCAGTAACATAACCGCCCGGACCGCTTCCTATAACAATAACATCGTAGTTCATAGTGTTTTTTTTTAGTGGTGCTAATATAAAGTTTTTTATTTAATTGGTACAGGGTGGATAAAGTAATATACTTACCCTTTAAAGGTCTTGAAAAGATTATATGGGCGTGCCGGCGCAAAAGAGACAGCTCCGTCGGGCTGCCCGCTGCAATCTTGTATTCCACTCCGTTACATAAAAGGATTTACGCTCACATCCCTCACGCGGACTCGAGCATTCCAATTCTCTTGAAAGTCACCCCCTAGTTCCTTGAAATGATGGACGTAGGAAGGACAATTTTTTGAATGGCATGATCCGTGCCTTTGTTGTCAATTAACTGAAGCGCTAAATTGGCTGCTTCAATTCCTATTTGTTCTACAGGCTGCGAAACAGATATGACATGCGGTTTCACAAAATCAAACAAGCTGATATCATCAAAGGAGGCAAAATAAACGCCTTCTTTTTTAGCATCAAAGCCAATCTCATTAAATACATTCAAACAGGCTGTTGCGATATGATTATTCAGGGTGTAAATCGCATCAATCCTATTCCCAGATTTTAAACGTTTTAATAATTTCTCGCGCACATCATTCTGTATATTATTAAAGGAGATCTCCATTAAATTTTCTTCCTTAAAAGGGATGTCATATTTTTTCAGAGCATCTTTATAACCTTTCACACGCTCAGTTAACGAACTGATATGAGAAGGAGTAATGTTTAAGGCCAAAATATTTTTACATCCTTTGTGGATCAATAAATCCGTTAATTCAAATGAACCCTGGTAATTATTGGCAACCACGTAGTTAGACTCTATATCCGGCAAGTAACGATCAATAAAAACAATAGGAAAATTGCGTAAACGTTCCTTCTTAAAATACTCGCCTGATGTACTCGTTGTCGCTATAATCAATCCATCGATCATATGTTGTTCAGCAAACAAACTAATTAATTTCTCTTCACGGTCAACGTTTTCACCGGTACTGCAAATCATCAGGTTATAACCTTTGGAGGCTAATTCCCTTTCCACATGTTTAGCTATATGTGAATAAAAAGGATTTGAAATATCCGCGACCAGTAAACCAATAAGGTGGCTTTTCCCTGTTCTTAATGCGCGGGCAAAAACATTAGGCGTGTATTCCATTTCTCCGGCCTTGGACAACACTTTTTCCTGTGTCTTTTTACTGATACCATAAGCATCACCTTTTCCATTGATTACCATGGAAACCAATGTTTTTGACACATTCAGTTCTTTGGCAATATCTTCTAATAATGTTTTTTTAATACCCATATTGTTCAAATATTAATACTATAAACAAATATAATAAATTCTAAACAAGTTTAGATAAAATTCTAAAGTTTTTAGGTTATATGTTTTATCACTGCCTCAATGGCCGGATAAGTGTTGGATAAAACCTCTTTTTGAATCTGATCCTTAGTAAACCATTCAACCCGCTCAATGTGTTCTTCTACCTGCGGTACAAGTTTCCCTTCATGTTTGGTAGTCATTGCATACCAGTATGTTTTTTTCAGGGCATAACTTCCTTTATGATCATAAATGTGATAAGTAGGATCCAATGCCCTTGTAATAGTTAACTGAGTTATACCGCATTCTTCTTCGCACTCTCGGATGGCAGCTTCTTCCGGTCCTTCTCCTAAATCTAATTTTCCTTTTGGAAGATCCCATTTCTTTAAGCGATAAATAAACAAAAAACGATTATCCTTTTCAATTAATCCGCCGGCTGCATAAATGTATTTAAATGGTTTCCTGAACTTTTCAAGGGCCTGCCCGATGTCTTTTGTTACTAAAGTCAGCAATGTTTGATCTGTTTGATGGGCAAATTTTGCAAATTCATCTAACAATTCAGATTTTTTTAAGTGATCGATATTTATAAAGGATTGATTTTCTGTGCTTTGATTTATTTCCTGAACAATAATTTTTTTCGACAAATAATTTTTGTGCCCCTATGACAATGACTCCATTTGATTCCGCGCATAAAGTTGCCGAATTTTTATTACAAATCAAAGCAATCAAGCTTCAGCCTGACCAACCCTTTACATGGGCTTCGGGCTGGAAATCTCCCATATATTGTGATAATCGCAAAACCTTATCCTATCCGCAGATCAGAACTTACATCCGTCAGCAATATGTAAATGTGATCAATGATCAGTTTGCCAAACCGGATGTCATTGCGGGTGTAGCAACAGGAGGAATAGCGCAGGGAGCTTTAATTGCACAGGATATGGGATTGCCATTTGTATATGTGCGCAGTGAAGCAAAAAAACATGGCTTAACAAACATGGTGGAAGGCGTTGTTGAAAAAGGACAAAATGTAGTCGTGATTGAAGATTTGGTATCTACCGGTGGCAGCAGTATAAAGGCTGTGGAAGCATTACGTGAACAAGGTTGCAATGTAAAAGGAATGGTTGCTATTTTCACTTACGGTTTTGATGAAGCAACTGAAAACATGAAAAAAGCAAACTGTCCTTTAACCACTTTATGTGATTACAATACATTAATTGAAGTGGCATTAAAGCATAAATATATTTCTGAAAACGACTTAGAATCATTAAAAGAATGGAGAAAGAGTCCTTTTTCCTGGAAACAATAAAATTTAATACTTGGCACATTTCAGTATACTTAGCGAAACACACCCAGTACAATCACCTACAGATCAACTGTTTGATTTCATGGGGGATTTCAATCACTTCAAGCATCTGTTGCCGGAAGACAAGATCGATAATTTTGAATGTACATCTGAACAATGTTCTTTTACGATTAAAGGCTTAACTGCTTTAACCATCAGGATTAAAGAACGTTTGCCAAAATCCCGCATTACCTTTGAAACAACCGGTCTTGCAAAATTTGTTTTTACACTTCATATTCATTTACTTGAAAACCAAACCACCGATGTGGAGCTGGAAGGTGATATGAATCCGTTTATTAAAGTCATGGCAGAAAAACCATTAAGAGAACTTGTGAATACAATGGCCAGTAAGCTTTCTGCTCTTAAGATATAGAGATCACCTTACATTTTCTCAAAAATTACCTTATTTTTACCCTGTGGACAAGCATCTAACTCATCCTGTTTTTAAAGTGCTGGCAGATTGCGCCAATCAGTTGGGCGTAGAAGCCTATGTGATTGGTGGATTTGTTCGCGACATTTATTTGGGACGGGAAAGCAAAGATATTGATGTGGTGACGATAGGTAAAGGAATTGAACTGGCGGAACTTGTTCATCAACAGCTTGGGCCCGACGCACATTTGTCTGTTTTCAAAACATTCGGAACAGCACAGGTAAAAATCAATGACCTCGAGATCGAATTTGTAGGCGCCAGGCGGGAATCCTACAACCGTGAATCACGCAAGCCAATAGTGGAAGACGGTACCTTGACCGATGATCAGAATCGCAGGGATTTTACCATTAACGCCTTAGCGATTGGATTAAGTAAATCTAATTTCGGAAAATTACTGGACCCTTTTCATGGCGTGGAGGATATTGAAAACAAGATTATCCGTACTCCGTTAGAACCTGAAATTACTTATAGTGACGATCCACTGCGAATGATGCGCGCCATTCGGTTTTCAACTCAATTGGGTTTTACGATTGAAAAGGAATCCTTAGAGGCGATTTCCAAAAATAAAGACCGCATCAAGATTGTTTCCAAAGAGCGCATTACGGACGAATTAAATAAAATTATCCTCTCCCCTGTTCCATCGGTTGGTTTTAAATTATTATCCGATACAGGACTCTTAGCAATGATCTTTCCTGAAATGATGAAATTACACGGAGTGGAAACCATCAATGGAAAATCCCATAAAGATAATTTTTACCATACCCTGGAGGTATTGGATAATGTAGCAAAGAAAAGTAATAACCTTTGGCTCCGATGGTCTGCTATCTTACATGATATCGCTAAACCAGCCACTAAGCGTTTTGAACCTGAGCATGGCTGGACATTTCATGGTCATGAAGACAAAGGAGCGAGGATGGTACCAAAAATATTCGAAGCACTTCGTTTGCCGCTGAATGAAAAAATGAAGTATGTCCAAAAACTGGTGTTGCTTCATTTACGCCCTATCGTGTTAGCTAAAACTGAAATTACCGATAGCGCGGTTCGTCGCGTTTTGTTTGAAGCGGGTGATGATGTGGAAGATCTGATGGCTCTGTGCGAAGCGGACATCACTACAAAAAATCCGAATAAAGTAAAACGGTATTTACAGAATTTTGAATTGGTTCGCGAACGACTCAAAGAGCTGGAGGAGAAGGATAAAATTCGAAACTGGCAACCACCTGTGAGTGGCGAGGAAATTATGACGATTTTCAACCTGGCGCCCTGCAAAAAAGTGGGTGACTTAAAAAACGCGTTAAAGGATGCAATCTTAGATGGTATCATTCCAAATGATCGCGAAGAAGCATTAGTCTTTTTAAAAGCAAAAGCTAAAGAATTGAACTAGCTGTATGTTTCTCATCCGGTAGTACATTACCCATCTTCCATTCCAGGCGTTTAACAAAATTATCCTTTCGAACTTTACAATCATGTATTTCACAAATTGAACACGATTTTGGAACACAGGGATCGGCATGAATGAAAAATTCAATCTCATGACTGAATTCTGTAGTTACTAACTTATCAAGACTATCAACTTCTTTATGGGATTCTTCCAAAGTATAATACCAGGGAAGCGTCATGTGACAATCTACATGAACTACGGATCCATATTTTACCACTCTTAGGTTATGAATATCGATCCAGCTGGGATTTCGTTTCACATTTAAAACGGAAATCAAATGCTCTATTTTACCATAATCCGCTTTATCCAACAAATTGAAAATCGATTCTTTAATCAAATGAAATCCGGTAACGGTTATGAAAATACCAAGGCCAATGGTAATTACATAATCAATCCAAAACAAATTGGTGAAATAAATGATGATCAATCCAAGAACCAATCCGGCACTGCTCCAGGTATCTGTCAATAAATGCTTTCCATCGGCAACCATGGTCGATGAATGTAAAAGCATACCCTTTTTAATTAACGTTCTGGCTAAAAAGTAATTTACTATACCGGAAAAAAGCGAAATACCTAAACCGATGTCAACATTCTGTAAATTATTCGGATCAAAAAAAGAGTGAATACCTTTAATGGTCATCGCGAGCCCGGCAAGCGTGACCATCCCTCCTTCCACTCCTGTTGAAAGAAACTCAATCTTTCCATGTCCATACGGATGGTCCTCGTCTTTTGGCTTTGCCGCATAATACAAACTATACAAAGCAAAGGAACCCGCCAGCACGTTTACAATGGATTCAATAGCATCCGTCAAAATAGCATTAGATTGTGTTAGATAAAAAGCCAGAAATTTTAAGCACATCAAAAGGAAGCCTACAATTAAAGTAAGCTTCATAGTATTTATTTTAATCTGGTTAAAGGACATTAATTTATCAAAGCATTGGTTCAATATAAAAAAAGCCTGAAAGATTCAGGCTCTTTTATTAAATCTATACTAAAGTAATTATTTTTATCAAAAAGATTCATCTAAAGTAAAACTCTAAGAATGATTCAGAACGAATGGCCTGTTATTTTCAGACCAATGGGTGAAACCGTTCTTTGATAACTTCATCGACCAAATAACAACTTGCTATCAGCGCATCCTTGTCTTTATATATAAACGTATATGCTCCTTCATTAAGGGTTTGAAACGAAGTCTTCATATTATCTTCACGGGAAATCACAACTACTTTACAATCCGGACATTTCTGTTTAATAATTTTAAGGGCTTCCAGACCATTTTTATCTTCACCCAAATAATAATCTACAAAAGCAATATCCGTATCAGGTTTTATATTTTTTAAACAATCCGTTGCATTGGTGTAGGAACTGATCTCAAATTTGTAGCCTTTATCATGGGCAATTTCATCCGTGTAATTCTGCAGTTGCCTGGTTAATAAACTATTGTAAAAATCATTATCTTCTAAGACAACAATTTTAAATTCGCTGTTTGGTTCCATAAGTTCTGTTTGTTTTAAAATGCTCAACATTAATGTATTGCAAGAATTGGTTTGTGTGAATGAAAGGCAAGTTCCTTTGTAATACTTTTATTAAATAAATAATAAAACATATTGTGTTTCTTTGGATTTACTAATACAACATCCGTTTCATGAGAATTAAAGTAGTTTTCCAATTCTTCATCCACCTCTTTTCCTGATATATGCATGGTTTCATGCTTTACGCCCATTAATTTCCTTTCAATAAACAAATTAGTCACCGCTTTTTCAATCGTTACCTCTTCCTCCGGATTATCCACATTTACAATTTCTAATTCCGCATGAAATTTTTCAGCAAAATATTTTGCAACGTACACGAGGTCAGTCTTTTCTGTTCTTTTTAAATCACAGGCAAAGGAAATTTTATTGACTTCATGGTATTTTACGTCTTCCGGAATAATAAAGGTTGGCACTTCCTGGTTCCTTGCAATTTCTATAGCCGTACTTCCTATTATCCTTTCTTTCATTAAACCCGGCTCACCAACAATTCCCATCACGATCAGGTCTGCACGTTTTTCTCTTGAAACTGTATCAATAACTCCATAAGGATGTCCCATATCTGAAACACACTCAACTACAACGTCCGGATTAGTCATTTGAATTTTTTCTTTTAACTGATTCAGATTTTCCAATGACACATCTTTTAATGTAGACATAAGTTCGAATGAACCTCCCATTTCATAATGAGTTTCAGGAATTGGAAAAGCATTAACTAAGACAATCCTGGCAGAGAATAATTTTGCCAGTTCTACAGCATAATCAACTGCGTTGTTTGATGATGGAGAAAAATCGGTGGGTGCAATAATAGTTTTCATGATGTTTATTTTTAGTACTCAGTTAAATCTTTGGCTTCGAATCATTTTTCAGATATCTCTCGTTTTCATACTCTTTCAATAATTCCAGTCGACCATTTGGTTTTAATTGTTTCAGTGCATATAAGTCCAGCCTCCTGTCAATCAGGTTATGAACACTACCCTGAAGCCTTAATTTTTTCAGAAGATCAAGTTCAACGTCAACAATTAAAACAGATTCGGTATTGGTTGTCGCTTCCGCTTTGATACCATTAGTTGGGAATGCAAAATCAGCGGGAGTAAAGACACCCGATTGGGCGTATTGAATGTCCATATTATGAACTTTAGGAAGATTACCAACTGCCCCCGCTATCGCAACAAAACATTCATTTTCAATGGCCCTCGCCTGCGCGCAGGTTTTAATCCTCGTAAAAGCATTTTGGGTATCCGTTAGAAATGGGATAAACAGGATTTCCATTCCCTGTAAAGCCAGTAATCTCGCCAATTCAGGGAATTCAGCGTCATAGCAAACCAACACACCAATTTTTCCTGCATCCGTATCAAACACTTTCAGTTTATTTCCCCCTACAATTCCCCAACTGGCAACCTCATTTCTGGTAACGTGTATTTTGTTATACCGTTCAATGGAGCCATCCCTTCTGCATAGATAACCAACATTGTATAAATCACCATGCCTTATAAAAGGCATACTTCCTGTGATGATATTAACGTTATAAGCAATAGCATAATCAATAAACTTTTGCCTTAACGGTTCTGTAAAGGTGGCCAGGCTTCTGATAGCTTGTGCCTCTGTTTGATGATTAAAATCTGCCATTAAAGGGGCCATAAATAATTCCGGAAATACAACAAAATCAGAATGGTAGCCGGAAACTGCGTCCACAAAAAATTCGATCTGCTCGCATAGCGCTTCAAAATTAATAAATGAACGCATTTCCCATTGAATTAACCCAATCCTGGCGGTACTCTTCTTCTGCAGAATATTTTTGTTAGGCATAGAATAGAGAACATTGTTCCATTCCATTAACGTGGCGCACTCCTTCGATTCTTCATCATCAGGCATATAATTAGTAAGTAATTTTTTAACGTGGAACTCATTGGATAGCTGAAAAGACAGTACCATATCATGTAATTCCTTTGATTTTACTTTATTAATATATTCCTTTGGTGATAGCGTGTTTGCATGGCTGGCATAATTAGGAATTCTACCACCAAACACAATAGACTTGAGATTTAAACGCTCACACAATTCTTTTCGGGCATCATATAAACGCCTTGCCAACCTTAGTCCTCTGTATTCCGGGTGAACAAAAACTTCTATTCCATATAAAACATCTCCTGAATCGGTATGCGTTTTGAATGTATAGTTTCCTGTAATTTGCTTGTAGGTGTGGTCGTCACCAAAATCATTGTAGTTTACAATAATTGACAATGCAACACCGACCACCTTATCATTAAACAATACCACAATTTGTCCTTCAGGAAATATTTCAAGCAGCAATCTTATCTGGTCTTTTGTCCATAACAATCCATGCCAGTTTTTGTAAGCTTCTTTCATTGAACCATATAGTCCCAGATAATCATGCAATTCCAAATGCCTAACCTCAATCTTCTTGGCATCAGGAAGAATATGCTTTTTGTTATTATTCTTTTTTGCGGTACGTTGCATAATACATTTTTTAACTGAAACATAGAATGTTCGCTGAGTTATATCGATTGTTGTGCCAATCGACAAACTACTGAAAATCAATCGGTTGTGCATTAGGGAAAATGATTAATATTCCCGTTGAGAGAATATTATTCCTATTTCGGGATTATCAGATAATTAGAAGGAAAAATTACATTACGACCTAACCAGATTTTTTCTGAAGAGTTTTTAAAATCTTTTCAAAGAGGATATGTTCATCGAATGGCTTAGAAACATAATCATCCATTCCTAAACTCAGGCATTTCTCTATTTCATTCGCAAATGCATTTGCTGACATCGCAATGATCGGTAGAAGACATTTGGGTGCAGGAATTTTGGTCCTGATGTACACAGTAGCTTCATATCCATCCATTTCCGGCAACTGAATATCCATTAAAATAAGATCAAAGAAATTCTCCCTAACTTTTTCTATGGCTATGTGACCGTTTCCGGCAATCTCAACCTGACATTTCCAGTTCTCGAGTATTTTAGACGCCAGCAATTGGTTAAAAAAATTATCTTCAACGAGTAAAACTCTTATCCCCTTTAATGGAAAATCATTATCTGTTTCCTCGTGTGCCGAATGGTTCATGGATTGTCAAGTTAGTGATTTTCTTTATCATACGATCATAACGACCCAACCATCAACGATACATAAACATTAACTGTTTATTTTAGGGCTCTTCAAATCAGTTTTAATTGTAAAAAAGAAAGTTGAACCCTTATTAACCTCTGAATCAATCCATATTCTTCCTTCATGCCGCTCTACAATTTTTTTACAAATTGCCAGACCTATACCGGTTCCGGGATATTTATCTTTGGTATGCAACCTTTGAAAAATAGTAAATACTTTTTGGCTGTACTCTTTTTGAATTCCAATACCGTTGTCCTTAACCGAAAATTTAAATTCATTCCCTACCCGCTTTCCTTCAATAAATATTTCAATCGGCCTTTCGCTCTTAAATTTAATTGCGTTTGCTATGAGATTAAAAAACAACTGACCAATCAAAACCCTGTCTCCAAATATGACAGGAAGGTCTCCAATTTGAATTTTGGGATCATTTTCTTTTATAACAACACTCAGGTCTTTCATTACTTCAGCCAATATATCCTGTACGTCAATATATTCAAAAGGTTTAACCCTGTTAACCCTTGAATATTCCAAAAGGCTATAAATGAGCGTCTGCATTCGTCCGGCACCATCCACCGCATAATTGATAAAATCATGGGCATCCTGATCCAGCTTGTCAGAATATCGCTTCTCAAGTAACTGAACATAGCTGGTGATCATTCTTAACGGTTCCTGCAAATCATGCGAAGCGATATAAGCAAATTGTTCCAGCTCCGCATTTGAGCGTGTTAACTCTTCTGTTTTCTTATTAAGTTCAATCTCAATGGCTTTTCTTTTTGAGATATCATAGATGATTGTCAGTGTACATTTCTCATGATTAACTTCAATGATTTCTGTTGAAAACAAAAGAACACCTTTTTCCCCGTTCTTTTTAGTAAACGCAACTTCCTTGTTTTTAACAGATCCCTCCTCCTGAAATTCTTCCAAAATTTTGCTTCGTTCATCCTTATCAATGATATTCACCATTAAAGAAGAATGTCCAATGATTTCATCTCTATCGTATCCCGTGATCTTCAAAAAACTATCATTCACTTCAATATATTCACTTGTAGTCATCTTCGTCAGTACAAGTCCGGTCGGACTAAGCATAAAGGCCTTATTGAATTTTTCTTCACTAATTTCCAATGCTTCCTGTACTTTTTTAAATTCGGTCACATCTTTAAAAACCCCCAGGTAACCGGTTGGCAAACCTTCATCGTTCCTTAAAAAAGAATTGGTAGATTGGACCACCATTTTATTTTTCTTGCGATGGGTATGTTGAATAATCTCTCCACTCCATCCGCCACTATTTCTCATTTGAACAGCAGCTTTTTCTTTCGTATATGGGGCTATATGCTTAGTATGAATAATTTGTTCAAGGTTTTCCCCTATGACTTCCTCTTTCTTATAGCCATACATTCTTTCTGCTGCCTTGTTCCACTCGGTAATCGAATAATTCAGATCCGCAGCAATAATTGCATCCGGGGCATTATTAAATATGGCGTGTACCTTCTCGTTACTTTCGAGTAAGAGACTGTTTGCTTTTTCAAGTTCGTCCGCATATTTTTTTTGGGAATTCAGAGAAAATTCTAATTCTTCCCCCAATGTATTTAGCCCTGCTGCAATAGAGTCCACTTCATCTCCTTTATCACTTAACTTTATTTTTCTTGAGAAATCCATGACAGCGTATTCCAATAACACGGTGGACATGTCATTGAACTGTTTTTTATAATTATCAATCTCTTTATTCTTCTTCTTTAGTTCTTTCGTAGCAGCATCAAGTATATTACATACTGCATCAATACCATTATCCGATTCAAGAGAAGATCCATTTAAATGAAAATCAAGTTTCAAAAGTTCAGAAACCTGTTCAAGTGCTTGTTTGATGCGTTCATCATTTGGTCTATTCAAAACAGGTTTCATAATGGTAAAAAATATTTATTCAGTTATAAAAATTGCTGCAACCATTCTTTTGCCTCTATTTCATTATTGAACATTTTCGTAGGGTAAGGCTGAGTTTTTAGCTTAAAAAACAGATTGGCAAGCATTATACCCAGCGAAGAATCCGACAGGATGGCGATTGCCTTTATAAATTTAGGAAATTCAACTGCGACGTAATCACGCACTTCCTTTGTAGATTCAGGGCTGTTAGTCGCATCAGCCAGCAAACAAATCTTTTTGTCGCCAATCATTCCTCTGAAAGTTGCTAGAATTTCTTTTACTTCCGTTAATGTCTGGGGCGCTGACTTCTTAGAAATTGAACAAACAATCCCGGTTTCATCAAACCAAAACGTTGAAGACGCCCAATCCATAACCTTCGTATTTTTAGGAGGCTTGATCATGATCGATATTTAATTTTAACTGTCATTCCCTTTGAGTACTATTCATTATTTGGCAACTTTACAATTGTTAACCAGAAGTTTTCAATGGTCCTTACCACATTTATAAACTGATTAAAATCCACAGGTTTCATAATATAACAATTGGCATGATTTGTATAGGTGTTTATAATGTCGCTTTGAGCAGAAGATGTGGTGAGGATAATCACCGGAATTAGCATGAGCGATGGATTCGCTTTAATTTCAGATAAAACTTCCCTGCCATCCTTTTTTGGAAGATTCAGGTCCAGTAGGATGATATCCGGTGTTTTAGCCGACGCATATTTACCCTCTTTTTTCAGGTAGAAAATAGCTTCTTCTCCGTCCGTCACTACATTTAACTCGTTTTGAATTCTACCGTCTTTAAACGCTTCCTGCGTAAGTCTGATGTCGCCAGGATTATCTTCAACTAATAGTATGTTGATAGCCCTTGTTTTTTCGGTGTTATTCATAAAACGTATTTCAATTTGTTATACAGAATTAATTCCCTTTAAATTCAAAATCGACAAGAAATATGATCGTATTGGTTATTGATAAAACAACAATTAATCCAAAGAGAAAATGTCTTTTAATTATAGTTTCAAAAATTCCAATTTTGCCAAAGTATAATGAAGTTACGAGACATTTAAATATATTCCAAATAAAATAAAAAAACAATAATTCCTGTGATTTTTGTAAATATACTTTCCTGAATTGGGAAAATACATCCCGGTTTAAGAAAACTCCATATCTACAATTATAAAAAAATCAATGAAGCAAGCCGTATTAAAGGAATGAAGAATATGGTACAATATTTATATATAGTTCGGGGAACTAAATTCTGCGAACAATGAAAATTTCAGCCAGGCATCAAATCGACTCACAAATTCAGACAAAAAAAAAGGACATTAAAGCCGAAACGGAACCGGATATGGTTGCGGCTTTACAACCGGAAGTCATGAGTTCATATATCAATATTCCTTTAAAAAAAAACAAAAAAGACCTACTGGTAGCCGAGAATGATGATATGAGTATAATTGTTATAAAAACGATTCTCGAAAAACACAATTTCACCTTTGAACTGGCGACCACTGAAAGTGAAGCTATCTTCGCACTGGAAAAAAGCACCTTTCATATTGTCCTCACCGGAATAAATGATTCTGAAATGTTATGGGAAGGGTTGATAAAAAAAATCTGGGAAGAAAATGGGGACGTTCCTAAAACATTTCTACTCGCCCTAACAAACCGTATAACAGAGCAAAACGTTGCCGAATACCTTAATAATAATTTCGATAAAATTTTGTTGAAACCTTATAAGGAAACGGACTTGATTAAAATGATCAGAAAATTTAAAAAATTAATTCCAAAAAGGAATTCACCTTTAAACTATCAATCTTTTAATCTCGATCAATTGAAAAGGATCAGCAATAATAATGAGGCATTTATCAAAAATATGCTTGATAAATTTATTGAATCAGCAATTGAGTGCAGCGAATCCATGAAATCTGCTATTAGCCTGAATGATTTGATTAATCTCAAAAAAGCCGCACATAAAGCGCTACCCTCCTACTCTGTTTTGGGTCTGAAAGACTTAGCAGAACAATTAAATTTCATTGAGCGTAATGCTTCTACTGATCAGGAAAAAGACGAATTATTAAAGAAACTATCCAGTTTTGATAAAGGCAATCAGGCGATCATCAAAGAAATTAAAAAGTACCTGGAGAACTCATGAGTTCCAATCATAACGACATGGCCTGGGTCTGCATCCATTGCACTTTGCTGCAGTAATTCCAAATCGTCTTTTTAAGATCAATACTGAAAATTCCTATGCAGACTCAAAGATTTGATGCGCGCCAGGTAAACAGGTAATCCAACGATATGTGGTTATTACCAGAGGCAACGTAATTTCGCGTAAAAAAAACCGACAATAATCAACGTTAAAAAAACTTTCACTTTTATTTAGTAGTATTCAACTATACTCCATTATTGTTTAACGAATATAATGTTTTATGCCTCTTTATGTATTTAATTTTGTTCTAAAATGTAGAACTTAATCTTGGTGACACGCACCATAATATACATTTAATTCTAAAATACAGAACCATGAAAACTTCAATTTACATTTTACTTTTTATGTTTATAATGAACATAAAAAGTATAGGCCAAAGGGCAACAAAGCAGGAAGGAATTAGTAACACGACTTCTATAAGAGGTAAAAAATTATTGAGAAAAGAGAACAGAATTCATAATGCAACAGAAAATCTTGCAGTAAGGAACGAAAACAAAGCCCGAAAAAAACATAAGCTGGGTACCTTATCAAATTATAATTCGCAAAAAAAGATGGTGAACAGAGAAAGAAAGAAGGCAAAGAAAGAGAAAGCCAAAGAAGAAAAGCAATCAATTAAAAAAGAGAAAGGGAAAAAAGAAATTATAACCAGGAAGGAAACAGAAGGTAAAAAAGAAACAGTTGTAGCAACGATGGGACCCGAAGACACCAAAGAATAACGTGTCAAACTCAAGTTAATTAATTTAAAAATTAGAAATCATGAAATCAGTAAACAACAGGAGTGATACTACCGCTCCGGTAAAAAATAAATCAAAATTACCAGGCTATAAGCATTACCCTGCGTCAGATGACATCTACAGGCAACAGAAAGAGGAAACGGAAATAGATCCTGAGGATCCTACACACTTAAAAGCACCGAACGAATATCCAGGAAAAAGAAATGAAAAAGATTTTATGGATGACTATTCCGGGGGAGATCTAGATATCCCCGGAACTGAATTAGACGATGAAATGGAAAATGTTGGAAGTGAGGACGAAGAAAATAATTACTATAGCCTCGGAGGAGATAATCATTTTTAGGATAAACCTTAAAATGATTATTCCTTTTTCAAATAGCTGGGATAATTAGGAAATGACAGATGAAACCGGATTTAGTTCTATATATGCTTTTTCACAAGCTGATTTAATTTTCAAAAAGCGTGATTCGATTTCTTTTATGTCTCCCATTTCCGATGCAAGTGCTTCAATCTCGGCGACCTCTTTTTCAATTACTTTATCCAAGCCAATAAACGGTATTGTAGATCTTAATTTATGGGCAACAGTTTTAATTCCCTTATAATTTTTTTCTGCAATACCTTTTTCAAATGCTCTAATTTCTTCCGGGTTTTCAGAAAGAAACAGGTTAATCATCTCTTTAACAAATGTCTTATTACCATCTGATAACTCCATTAAATAAGTTAAATCAGTTGTTTTTTCAATTTTCTCGGTCTTGGTTTCCATTTAATTTAATTTTAAGATTTAATAAAAATGCGTTGCGCACCTACTGATATTGGTTCTCAGGGTTTTCAACAACTGTGGTAAAAAGGTAATTCACCGTTAAATTATACAACTCTTCCTCAACTATCGGTTTTGCTATGTAATCTACCATTCCTGAAATAAGACATCTCTTTCGTTCTTCCTCAGTCGCATTTGACGTCATTGCAATAATCGGTAACCCAAGCTTTAGCTTATCACGAATGTATTTGGATGTCTCATGTCCGTCCATTTCAGGCATCTGGATGTCCATCAAAATAAGATCATACTTATTGAGCTTGAGATTTTCGAGTGCAAGCTTTCCATTGGCGCATGCATCAAAACGAAAGCCCCATTTTTTCAAAAGGAAGCCGATCATCTTTCTCCCTAAAAGATTATCTTCAACGACTAAAATATTAATTTTGGCTTTTATTTCATCCGGTATTACTCTGTCTGTTAACATAATCTATATTTTTTCAAGTATTTGGAAAAGTCGTGAATTATAATTTTGTTAATTCGAAGATACTTTTACAATAAGTGAAATATCCAAGCATTCGATAAATGGGCATAATCAATAGCCCGAAAATGAAAGTTTATATTTAGTCTTTCGCAATGTTTAAAAATATATGTTTCTAAATGCAATATTTCCGTCAGTTTTAGCTAGGCAAAATCCCCTATTAACGAATTAAACTATTTATCGGAAAAATCAGGTTTAATTTTGTATGTACACTTAAAATATCGCTGATTAAGCTTTTTCTTGATTAATAATTAATACTAAATTTTGGTTATGAATATTCTGATAATTGAAGACGACAAATTAACATTGCATTCACTCAAACATGTTATTGAGAGTTTAGGACACAAAGTAGTTCTGGCGGAGAATGCAGAAGAAGCTATGAATAAGATCGTAGACGGAAAATTTGATTTAGTATTTAGTGACATAATGATGCCGGGCATTTCAGGCCTTTCGTTATTAACCATTTTAAGGACCGTTCACCTTGTTAAAACACCAATCGTTGCGATGTCGATTCTTAACGATAAACCTGTAGTAGAAGCAGCTTTTGCAGCCGGTGCCAATGATTTTATGGTAAAGCCTTTTACCCTGGAGGGATTAACCGAAACATTGAACAAGTTTGATGCAAATTTTGCAAGCGACGTAGAAAAAAGCCGATAAACAAATACTTTCCTCTTTCGGCTATTAAAAATATCCTGTTACCGAATATTGAACTTGTAGAAGAATGATGTAACTAGATTTGTTATACAATTCTCTAATAAATCATAAAATGTTCAAATTATTTCTTATTTCTCTTTTGAGTGTTTTAGCTGTTTCTGCAGTAAGTCAGGACCTTGAACCTTATGAAGCAGAAGAGTTATTCAATAAGAAATATTATGCCGCTGTATGGAAATATTATAAAGATAAACTCAAAGAAGATTCCCTGAACACCGAGCTAAATTACAAAATGGGAATTTGCTACCTGAATTCCAGATCACAGAAGGAAAAAGCAATTCAATATTTAAAAAGAGCGACAACTTTACAAAAAAACAATGTCAATTACCAGGCTTTGGCTTTTAAGCAATTAGGAGACGCTAACTACCTGACAGGCAATTTTGACAATGCCATTGAAAACTATGAAAAATACAGAACGCTGACGAAGGCAAATCCAAATACATCCGTAGAAGATATCAGCCACGAAATTGAAATGTGTAAAATGGCAAAGGAACTACAGGAATTAAAAGAAATAACGGCTAAACTGGTTAATCAAAAAAATGAATCCAGGAAGAACAGAAATTTTTCGGGTTACGAAAAAACAGGCTACAGTATCTCAAATTCTTCTCCTGCTTTTGCATCAAAGAAAATTAACTTAAAGAATGGCCATGACGACAGTGAGTTCTTTGAAGAAAATAATAAAGGATATGTAAAAAATGTAAACCAACCTTCGAAGACCGCTGACTCAAGTAAAACCAAGATGGAAACAACCATTGCCTCGTCAACCGATGGTCAAATAATTTTGATTTACAGAGATGATTGTGGTGAAGCAAATCTATATACCTCGGTATTAAATGGAAATGAATGGATGGAACCGGAAAAATTAAACAAAGTAATAAATAATAGCAGTTGGGAACCCGATGAATTTATTTCATCAGACGGCAATACACTTTATTTTGCCAGTAAAAGAGATGGTGGTTACGGCGGTAAGGATCTGTATAAATGTGAAAAGCTCCCGGGCGGAGATTGGGGAAAAGCAATAAATTTAGGACCATCAATCAACACAGTATATGATGAAGAAGCACCTTTCCTATTTCCGGATGGAGCAACCCTGTACTTTAGTTCAAACCGCAACCGACCCAAAGGGGGATTTGATAATTTCACTTGCTTTTTTTCAGACAGTTCGGGATGGTCATCTCCTGTAAATATTGGATATCCCTTACATGAAACAATTAAGTCAGAGATTAGTCAGGCAGATACCAACTTTAAAAAAGAGAATTATATCTCGACTTTCATCAGTCAGAAAAATTTACCGATAACAGTTATTAAAGGAAAAATAGTTAGCGACAATAATGGAACTGTCCCTCCTTTGATAGAAATTACTGTAGCAAATAATGAAACTGGGAGCACTGCAGGTGTCTATTGCCCGGATTCAAAAACCGGGAAATATACCTGTATAGTTCCTTCAGGAATAAATAACAATGTCACTTTTGAAGCTAAGGGGTATCTGTTCCATTCTGAAAACATCGCTATTCCTAAGGACCAGGGATACTTCAGGTTACAGCAGCCGGTGGTTCTCAAACCAATTTCGGAAGGGTCAAGAACCGTATTGAATAACCTTTTCTTTGAAGACGGAAAAGCTGTATTAACCTCCTCTTCAGAACTTGAATTAAATAGGCTCCAGCATTTCTTAAAGAATAACCCGGGCCTCAGAGTGGAAATATCCGGTTCAGTTAAAAAGAAAAGCGCAACAGACGAGGTCAAACTTATGGAATCCAAAATTCAATCTGTAATCAATTTCCTCACTGAAAAAGGAATTGATAAAAGCAATATAGAGCCTATGGTTTATAAGAAATCAAAAAAGAAAAAATCGCGCAGTACCACACAAACCGAAGAAAATTCAGAAAAACTCGAATTGAAAATTTTAGCCAGTAAATAAATATCCAACCATAATATAAACAAGTAAAATTAAATTTATGACACCAATCAAATTCGGTACCGATGGCTGGCGAGCCATAATCGCGGAAGACTTCACTGTATCAAACGTTGCAAGAGTTGCGGAGGCTACTGCCCTTTGGTTATTAAAGAGCAAGAAAAATCCCCAGGTAGTTCTCGGACATGACCCGCGCTTTGGCGGCCAACTATTTGCCGAAACTACTGCCATTATCCTATGCAAACATGGTATAAAAGTCTATCTGGCTAAAGGATTTGTTTCAACACCCATGGTTTCGCTAGGTACAGTAAAACAAAAAGCTGACCTTGGAATAGTTATTACGGCCAGTCATAATCCACCGTCCTATAATGGCTTCAAACTGAAAGGTTCCTATGGAGGACCGTTATTGCCGGAAAAGGTTGAAGAAATTGAAAACTTAATCCCAACAGAAACCCAACACGATCTTAGCAAATTAAATTTAAATGATTTTATAGAAAACAAAATGATCGAGTACATCGATCTCGAAACAATGTACTGCAAACATGTGGAAGCAAATTTTGACCTGGAACTGATAAGAAAATCACGTTTGAAACTGGCTTACGATGCCATGTATGGAGCTGGACAAAATGTAGTAAGCCGTTTATTACCAAACACCGCTTTATTGCATTGCGAAAACAATCCCTCATTTCATGGACAGGCTCCTGAACCAATCCACAAGAATTTGCAGGAATTTTCAGCACTTATTAAAAGAGAAAAATCAATTGATTGTGGTCTGGCAACGGATGGTGACGCAGACAGAATAGGTCTTTATGACAAGGAGGGCAATTTTATAGACTCCAATCATATTATCTTGATTCTGATTAAATACCTTTATGAAAGTAAAGGATTACGTGGAAAAGTGGTTACTGCTTTTTCGGTAACCCCGAAAGTTGCAAAGATGTGCGAACATTTTGGGTTAGAGCACCAGGTCACTAAAATCGGATTTAAACATATTGCGGGGTCTATGGTTACTGAGGATGTTATGCTTGGAGGCGAAGAATCAGGCGGTATTGCAATTAAAGGTCATATACCTGAGAGAGATGGTATATGGATGGGTTTAACCATATGGGAATGCATGGCAAAATCCGGCAAATCCTTACAGGACCTCATAAAAGATGTCTATGCGATTGTCGGTCCTTTCTCGTTTGAGCGCTCTGATTTACATATCAATGAAACACTGAAAAATGCAATTATAGAAAACTGTAAACAGAATACCTATAAAAGCTTCGGAGATTATAAAATACAGAGAATTGAAGACCTGGACGGCTATAAATATTTTTTCTCCAATGATGAGTGGTTGATGATACGTGCTTCAGGAACGGAACCTGTGCTAAGAAATTATGCTGAATCAAGTTCATCAAAGAAAACAAATTCTATCTTAAAAGCTGCTGAAAAAGCATTAATGACTGCTCTTGATAAATCAAACCAAACAAATGGCGATCAATTTTTAAACGCTTAAAAACGAAGACTTTGGAAAACGGCAATAAACAATTTATGGAGGCAATTAACCTTCTCATTGAAATCAATCAATGCAGAGCTGAAGGCTACAACTGTATCGCTGATGAGATTGACGGCCCAACAATGAAACATCTATTTTCAAGAATGGCTGAAACTAGTTGGGAATGTCGTCAGGAACTGGATGCTGAATTAAGACGACTTGGAGGCACTAAGGATACAGTATCAAAACCGACAATGTATCTGCCATGGCAGGATCTGAAATCCATGGACATCAATAACAATAAAAAACTGGTTTTTACTTCCAGTGTTTATTGTGACCATGTGGTTCGAATGGCGTATGAAGATGCGCTTAAGAAAGCTGAAGAGTCGAGGTTAAGTAACAAAGAATTAATCGCCAGGCACTATTTCATGATAAAAGATGATATGGACAAAGTCGCTAATTTGAAAAAGGCATTTATTTCTTAATAAAAAAAGGGTCATTTTATTGACCCTTTTTTTATTCCTTGACGATTATTTTGGAAAAAAAATTATCCTCGGCTTTTAACCTGATAATGTAATTACCGGCAGGTTCGTCCTGAATATCTATCAGACTCTTCCTAATATCAATACTACATTCAATTCTTTGTCCGAACATATTGTAGATCTGTATTTCATCAATTATAATCTTATTGCCTATCTTCAGCCCGAACAAACCATTGGAAGGATTTGGGAAAACTGAAATTGATGAACTAACATCGAGCGGTATATTGTTATCAGTGATAAACTGGCAGGAAGAGTACTTTGCAACAAACACATTTCCTCTTTCGAAGGAATTAGGTGCCGCAGTTGAAACCAAATTGAAATTTGCGGGTCCGGGATCAAAATCAGCAGTATCTGCGAACCATCCTGTTATGCATATATTTTGAAAGTTATCAATAGCAACCGATGTTGCTACATCTTTATCCGATCCGCCTACTCCTGCCCCACAAACATATTTTCCTTTTGAATTTAACTTTACAATGAATGCGTCATAATTTCCTGAAGACTTTATTGAATCGATACCGGGTCCCGGATCAAAATCAGAAGTTCCCCAGAAATTACCAACACCGATAACGTTATCAGATCCATCAATAGCAAGACCATTAACAGATCCAATATTTATGCTATGCATCCATTTCAAATTTCCCAAAGAATCCATTTTGGAGATAAAACTATTCCCCATATATCCACCGGTATAAACATTATTGTATTGATCAAGCGTCAAGGCGTAAGCGTAATCCGAATTAACACTCCCAAGTTGTTTTACCCATAAAAAATTACCGTTTTTATCGAGTTTATTTACAAATACCTCAAAATTACCCTGGCTGGCAAGAGTATACGAAAGTGGCCCGGGATCAAAATCACAACTGGGACCGCCAAAACGACCGGCTGTATAAACGTTTCCGGCGGCGTCGACAGCAATTGCATTCCCATTTACACTTGATCCCGTAAATTGTTTAGCCCATAAAAAATTGCCTGAGTTATTTAATTTCAAAACATATCCGTTAACCGGTCCATCAATAACGGATAAGGAATATGTTCCAGGTCCAGGGTCAAAATCAATATTGGCGCTAAACATACCTGCTGCAAACACATTACCACTTTTATCAACCGTCATACCTCTCAGGTCCTGAAACCAGTCGCCACCCAATTGTTTCGCCCAAACAAAATTTCCGGAAGGGTTCAATTTTAAAATAAATAAACTACTGTTGATTGTGACAGGAGTTAAGTTATAAACGCCCGGTCCCGGATCGAAATCTGTGACGCCGCTGAACATACCGGCCACATATATGTTAGAGGAATCATCCAATGCCATTCCAAAAGGATATTGGGAACCGTAGCCGGAAATTTGCCGCACCCAAGTCAAATTTCCCTGAGAATTGAATTTGGTAATAAATCCATCCGTGCCAATAGCCCTTAATGTATCAAACGCAGGGCCAGGATCAAAATCTGTAAGTCCCCAAAAATATCCTGCTGTGTAAATATTACCGGCATTATCAGCTTTTATACAAAGTCCTTCATCACTTCCTGTTCCCTTAAACTGCCGTGCCCAATCAAGTGTCGGTTGCGCAGATATAAAGTACCCGCAGACAAGGAACGCAAAAACACATCTGAATTTTAAAATAGAATATTTTTCTCTCGACATATTTATTAAAATAACAAGGATCAGGAAGCCTTACGGGGCTTACTGATCCTTGTAAATTGACTTTTAATCCATTTAAAATATTCAGATCTCTTACAACCGATCAGCCTTACGGGGCTTGCTCAAATAATAATTTCAACTAAATCTTTTAAATAAACCTTAAAATTAGTCTGCCTTACGGGACATACCTAACTTTTTATTCGAATTGCTTGCCCTTTGTACGAATCTAAATCAGTTAACCTTACGGGGTTAAAATCATGATATTCAATTCTTCCAGAGAGCAAAATTATTAATCAGTCAGCCTTACGGGGCTAATCCGATCATTATTTGTAATCGTCGGCTAATTCAATTTTCAAACTAAACTCTGATCAGCCTTACGGGGCTTATTCAATTTCATTTAGTTTCAAATAAATTATCCAGTTTTTTAAACTAGTCAGCCTTACGGGGCTTATCTAATTCAATTAAATGGTGATTAATTTAAATGCTTAGCGATCAAACTTCAATCAGCCTTACGGGGCCTGCTCAACTTTTGTTTCTACTTCTCACTTAAATTAATCAGTGTCAAAAAATTGGTCGGCCTTACGGGGCTTACCCAATCCTATGTGATTTTTATAAAATAAAAGAACGGTATTCGATGAAGTATTGGTCAACCTTACGGGATTTAACCCAACAATATTAAATTACTTATGAACTACGATTTTTCTCGTTGTAATTACCCTCTCGCTATCTTTTAACTCGACAAAATAAATTCCATTTTCCATTGTCGACAAATCAACATTAATTTTTGAAGAAGAACGATTTATTTTTGGTTCAATAGTTTCTCCCAGACAATTGAACACATTAAGATCAACTTTCTGATTATTAAACTGCGAAAGGTCAACAGTAAAATTTCCTGTACCCGGATTTGGATAAATGTGAATACTTTTTGACGAAGCGGATAAATTATTTACGCCAACCATCTGCGATATTTGAGTTACAAAAACATCAGTTCTATCATAATTCGTTACACTGGTTGCACCAAAAGTACCGCCGTCCAGTAAGCCCCCCGTAGCATAAACATTACCCATGCCATCTGCGCATATTGCCACTCCCGACTCATACCCTAACGTTTCAACTGAATCTGCTATTCCGCCAACTGAAGCAGCGCTAATAAATGTACCTGAACTGTTAAAGGCCGCAAAGAATACATCTGAACTATCAACTGCAGTTATTGTTGTTGCTCCGAACATTGCAGAACTCCCGAACTGACCGGTTATGTACATATTTGTTCCATCAGTTCCAATTCCTCTTGCACGATCAATTAGTGACCCGCCGGCTTTCTTTGCCCATAGTGTAGTTCCATTAACATCATAAGATGCGATGAATACGTCCGCATTTCCAGAAGTGATTAACTGAGTTGTGCCAAACATGGCCGATGCATTAAATTCCCCGGTCACATATATGAAACCCGCATTATCCATTGTGATATCCCAGGCAACTTCATCATAATCTCCACCGGCAGTTGTCACCCAATCCAGGTTTCCGCTGCTGGAGTATTTCGCCACAAACGCATCATAATAAGATCCACTGCTCACTGAATAGGTTTGTGATCCAAATACAGCACCGTTTGAGTAAAAACCGCAAACATAAACATTGCCATTAGCATCGCATTTGATATTTTTCATTTCGTCGCGTCCGGGTCCACCTGCCTTACGTACCCATTGGAAAGTTCCATTAGCATCGTACTTAGCAAGAAACATATCGCTATCACCGGCGCCATAAATAGTTGTCGTTCCGCCAAAAGTACAAGTATCTTTATAGTACCCGCACATATACACATTTCCGGAGTTATCGTGGGTTACTCCCAAAGCTTTTTCACTATAATAGCCACCGTCTCTTTTTGCCCACAAAAGATTTCCGCTCATATCATATTTTGTCAATAAGATATCATTGTCACCCATGGCATTTAACGTAACAGTAGATCCGGGAAAAGAAATCAGGGTTCCGGCTCCTTCTATCTCACCGGCCACATATAAATAATTAGAGCCATCGCTATCAAGGTCATGCGCGTAATCACCCAATGAACCACCGCATGTTTTAATCCATGTCAACGCTCCGCCGGACGTATATTTCGCCAGAAAAAGATCATGATTACAATCAGGAACGCCTGCACACGGTAAAGTTGTTCCACTGAAATTAGCAGCCATTTCGTATTTTCCGGCTACGTAAACATTCCCTGCATTATCATTTACTATTCCCATTCCGTAGTCATAGGCCCAAAGACCTTCACCTTTAGCCCATCCAAATGTTTGTGATTTGAAATTATTATAAGCCAGGTTTAATAATATCAATAAGTAAATTTTCTTCATAACGTGTTGTTTTTAGTACGGTTCTTTTGTTGTAAACTTACTTCATGAAAAAGCAGTTTGGATATAATTTCGGTGACTACGGATTTAGAATAGCCAGAGAAATGAAATATATATTTTAACTACTTCCATTTTTAATTACATCAACAATAATTACTTCCTGCGCAAGAGCTTCCTCTGTGCTCTCCTGCTTTGACTCCTCTTCATCAGAGCCTGTTCCACTTTTCACAACGGCAAACTTTTCCTTAAGAGAAAGAAACGGCAACTCCAGAAAACGATAGGAAAGAAACGCTGCAATGGCCAACAGTACATGCACTGCAACTAAAAAATAGAAATAATTTTTGAAACCATATTTTTCGAAAAAGCTTATTACTAAAAAAATAATGACAGGATTAAACATATAGATCCCGTATGAAACTTTTCCAAATAAATGAAATATATTTGGGCGATCGACCGAAAACAAAGCATTTCTATGGAATAGAAAATTTCCAAGCCAATATGAAAACGGTATGATAAAAAGATACTTTTTCATAGTGTCAATTAAAAACCAACCGCTTTCTACATAATTAACATTGAAAAAAATCAATAAAAAAATGCTGTAAATAATCAATCGTACAGGAAGCGCATGGTTAAATTTTATTTTTTGATGATAAAACAAATACCCAAACAAACCACCCAGCGCCAGGACGTCTATCCGACTCAACGTATGCACATAATAAGACATGCCGTAATCACTAGTGTGTGACAGAAAAAATCCCCTGAAAATTATGCAAACCAATATGATACTCAATAAGGTCTGCGGTAATTTCTTCATTGGAATAAAGGCTATAATCAATGGGCAAAAGACATAAAAGTGCTCTTCTATGCAAATTGACCACAGATGATTGGTCGCTACAGATTTTGGACCGTTTTCTATTAAATCAAAATTTCCAGAAAATAAAAAATGATAAATATAGGTCGGACTTTGCTCATACAAAAAATAACTCAGCACAGGACCTAACAGGATCATGAAAAAATAAAGAGGCCAAATTCTAAATGCCCGGCGGATATAAAATTTAAGAATATCCACCTTCCCGGTTTTCTCTTTTTCAACAAGCAGCAAATAAGTTAATAAAAAACCACTAACGATAAAAAAAATATCAACCCCAAAAGAAAAGTTATGTAGTAGAAGTTCAATTTTCTCAACAGAGGAATGAGAAAAGGTACTAACCAACAATTCGGGATTCCCGAATTTAATCTGCCATCCAAAAAAACAATGAAGCAATACAATCATATACGCCGCCATGAATCTTAAGATATCAAGGTTCTTGAAATAAATCCGTTGTGTGTTTTGGGTTCCCATAGTACTTTAAAAATTTAGTCCTTAATTTTGCCTTTCGTAAAGCAGATAAAATCAAAATACCAATTGTGTTCAGATGTGTATTTTTCTACCTGCTCAAAAGAAAATATAATAGTGTGAAGGCCACCCTTCCTTGTGATATTTAAAAGGCTGTCTCCTCCTACATTCCCATCCGTAAAATCGGTTAAAGGAATAGAAATTAATTGCCATTTATCCTGAGGCTTAATTTTCAACCTATATCCCCAGCTATCGTCATTTGTTTCATCTAACACGCCATTACTATTATCATCCTCTTCCAGCCGTACCAGCAAAGTCTCTTCTTTAGAAGTTCCCATAGGTACCAATACCCTAAAATTCAGATAGTCTGTGTATGTATTTATATCTACATTCTTACCCACACCTTTCCCCCAACCGGCATAGCTGTCTTTCCCACTCCAGTCAATTTTTAAACAGGTTTTTGACGCAGCTAAATTTTGATCAACATGAACGCTGTCCAGTGATATTTTCATCCTTCCGTAGCCAAAGAAACCCGCTTTTTGAACAGAAACACTGTCCGATCTGAGACCTTCAAAGTCATCAATCAAAAGTACGATCTGATCAATCCAGGAAATATTAGAGTAATTACTAAGTGTCTCGCCACGTATCTCAGCAACGAGAAAATTTCGTTCAATACAGAAAACCAATAAGGCGGTTAAATATAATGTAAGTAAAATTTTAATGGCAGATTTATTTGATTCCACGTGATAAACTTTTAGGGTAAACGATCCTTAAATTAATACCAAATTAAACTCCTTTTAAGATTAAAAAAAGAGTATTCGTTCACTCTGGCATTTGAATAGTTTAAAACTCGTTATCAAAGATCATAATTCAGCTTCTTAAGTCTGGTCATCCGGATAAAGTTTACAAACATAGAATTAGGTGAGCTTTTTAATAGATTTCAAACATCTATAATTCTATAATATGCAGGTAAAATAATAGTCTCTCTGGCTATCAGAAATAAGCAGTTAACGAAATGTAAGTTATTCTCTCGATAGCGGGACTATTTTTGAAACAGGTATTGTCCTTACCTCATACCAACCAACAAAAAAATAGAAATCATGGAAACCAAATTGGAAAAACAAGTTGAACAAATACAGACAAATAATTTGGACCAGAGCACCGCTGAACCTGGTTTATTCCTATTGAACGAACAGGTCTACGATCATGGAAGTATACAAATAGATGATGACCAGGAAAAAGAAAAAGCGCTTGCCGGAGTATTATGTCAGGGAGTACAATATTACGATTTCAAAAATGTACCGTACATAAACAATAACGGTTTGGCCAGTTTGATAAGAATTTTAAAAGCATCTATGAAGAATGGTATAAAATTGAAATTTGTTAATGTAAATAAGAGAATACAAGTTAAAATCAAAACCATGGGATTGGATAAATTTATTAATTGCAGTTAACATTTATGAGCCAGAAAGAATTCTATTTTAGCAAATTTGATGATAGGTTGCCCTATAAACCAATTCCTGAAAATAAGTACCGGACACTTTTATTCCAGTTTTCAGGAATAGTAACTATTGCCCTTGGCATTGCCTATCTAAACTGGAGATGGAAATTTTCTTTTAATTACGATGTCCTGTGGTTTTCCTTGCTGCTTGTCACAGCGGAAACCTTAAGCTTTATCAGTACTGTTTTATTGGTAGTAAATTTCTGGGCAAATAAGGACCCGGAAAAAAAGCCGCCGGTTCATTTCCTCTCTGAAATTGAGGATCTGGAGGGAAGACCCGACAGGCCGGTTAAAATTGATGTCTTTATTGCTACCTATAATGAAGAAGTAGAGCTGGTTAGGCTTAGTATCATAGACGCAAAAAAAATAAAATACCCTTATGCAGATGTGGAAGTAAAAGTTTATGTGCTTGATGACGGCAGGCGGGACGGGAGAAACCCTGCTAAAGAAAACATGAAACAGGTAGCTGAGGAAGAAGGTGTTAACTATCTGATCCGTGAGCATAATGAAGGTTATAAAGCGGGAAATCTAAAAAATGCGCTGGAACATACAGACGGCGATCTTTTTGTGATACTGGACGCTGATACCAGAGCTTTTCCCGAATTCCTTGTTAACACTACAGGATATTTTAAAAGAAAAAAAGTAGCATGGGTTCAAACCCCTCAATGGTTTTACGACACCACTGAAGCTGAGAAATTAAGTGACGTTATTATTACAAAATTGAATGTATCAAATAAAAATTTAAAAAAAATAATTGCTTTCATTTTTGGAAAAGTAATGGTCAATGAAGATATATACGGAAATGACCCCCGGCTTTTTTACGATGCGATTTTACGAAAAAGGAATTATCATAACGCGGCTTTTTGTTGCGGCGCAGCTTCCATTCACCGGAGAGAAGCGATTATGAGTCTTGCCGTAAAAGATTTCTCAGATGAAATCCAAAAACTTCAGGAAGATCTAAAAAGTCAACATAAAAGTAAAACAGAGATAAGAAAACAAACCAATGAATTAATCCTACATCAGGAAGTCATACCTTTTAAATTTCATGCTTCTGAGGACATATATACCTCCATTATGCTCCACGCAGATAAAGAAAACCGATGGGAAAGTATACAACATGCAGATATTGAGTGCAAAATGCTTTCAACACAAGACCTTGACAGTTGGATCAAACAGCACAAGAGATATGCAGAAGGCTCCCTTGATATCGCATTAAAGGACAACCCGATCTTTAAAAACGGTTTAACTTTGGGTCAGAAAATCTGTTATTTTAATACCATCTGGTCCTATTTTGCACCACTTTGGATCCTCGTATTTCTAATTAGTCCCATCATTTTTTTCTTCACCCTTTCACTGCCTGTTAGAGCCTATAGCTTTGATTTTTTTAAATATTTCCTCCCCTTCCAAATCATGAATACCTTAACCATGACATTGGGATGTTGGGGCATTTCAACAAAAAGGGGCGATCAATATTATATCTCGAGTTTTTGGTTTATGTTGATGTCATTACTTTCTGTCATCAGGGGTAAAAAAGTAGAGTTTAATGTGACCAGGAAGGATCTGCAACTCAGTAATAATAATTTAAAACATGTGATCCCCCATATTGTAATTATAGCATTAATACTTATTGGAATACTCTATAATATTTTTTTAATTTCAATTGGTCATCATCCAACTCCTTCAGGATTCGCAGCAAATGCCTTTTGGTGCATTTTTAATATTATTTCTTTAAGTATTATGATAAGAGCAGCCTATTGGAAACCATTAAATAATAAACCTGTCATAGATTAACTAAAATGAAAAATTATACTTTTCTTCTTAAACCGGCATTCTTTCTATTTAATTTGATATTTGCAACCTGGCTTGTATTCAAAATTGAAGAAATATCGCCTTCCGATTTTGGTAAATATAAATCATTGTTTGAAGATCCTCCGGGTTCCATCGGGTATAAAAAAAAGCATTTAAAAAAGATTATTATTGACTTTAAAGCAGGAAAACTAGACAGTTTGCAGTTGGAACGTCAATTGGAAATCTATTTAGAATCCGGGGGGAATAGTAACTAATTCTTACACTTATAGTACCCCGTCGATTAAAAAGACAGTTCTGTACCGATTATTGTACCTTTTTCAACCCCAATAAATGCCCTGTTAACGATTAAGCTTACAGAATCCCTATTCCTAAAGTACTTTTACAATGGAAAACTAAGGTAACTCTAGATACTCATTAATAACTAAAATATTAACAATTTAAATCATTAAGTCTATGCAAAATCCTAACGAAAAATCAATGCAAAACTCCGATGTCCCGAATCCAATTCAACAAAATTTTGATAAGAACAGTAACACGGTTTTAAACAGAGAGAATACAACATCTGAAAATCTTGATGCCGCTTTAGATAAAGTAAGGGTTGAATTAATCAATAAGAAGAAAAACATCCTTATTGAGAAAATAAAAAAGACTGTTATTGAACAGGTTTATTATTCGGAGGAACAAATCAAAACAAACTTCTCAGACTATTTAAGTGAGAAATTAGGCTACCATTATACTTATATGGCCAATTTATTTGCAAAAGTTCACGGATGCAGTATCCAAAGCTTTATTATTGCAACAAAAATTGAGCGTGTTAAGGAACTATTAATCTATGAAGGATTAACTTTAACTGAGATATCGTATAAATTGCACTATAGCAGTTTAGCACATCTATCAAATCAGTTTAAAAAGATTACCGGCTTAAGTCCGTCTCAATACTTAGCTTCTATTTCAAAAAGTGAATTTATCAAAACTCACAAATTACCAGAGTCATTACCTGCAAGCCAACCAACAACTTTACAGGATAATCCGGTACTTTTCAATTTAGGTAATTTAAATGGTCATTCCGGGAATGACGCAGTTTACCAGCAACGATAATAATCATAAAGTTTATTTTAAAAAACCGATGGGCCCTGCCTATCGGTTTTTTTTTGACCTGATTTTACTTTATTTATCTTTTATAACAACAGAACAACCACACAGGTTTTATTAATGATACCCTACGAATACACTTGACAAACTACAAGGTTAGCCCCATGCCCCTGTAAAATGAATAGATTGAGATCGCGACACGAGTTGGGCATATCCTGCTGAATCTTATTAAATGATTAATCAAATAGTAAACAAAAAAGCCGTCAATATATGACGGCTTTTTTGTTTATTTACCCAAGTCTAATTTTCAGATAACCTGATTCAAGCTACTGCCAGTTGCGAACTCTTCGAGTTGTTTTCCTCTACCATAGCGTGTTCGATGTTACCAATTACTATACCAAGTGCCTGAGCATCTCCCGGAAACTCGAGATTGATTTGGTTTGGTTGTTGAACAGTAATTGGCTGTATTTTTTCTATCATATCTCTTAATTTACATTCCAGATCACTAAATACGTTCATATAATACATATATGCGTCGTAAGGAGATTCAAATGGACTGAAATACTTATGTACATCGCCGTCATTCCAGAATTTAGTACACATGTAATAAAAATGATCGGAAGTCTGAAGCCTTTCCCATATCTTAAGTATTTCATTGTTACCACAAGCTTTAACGGTGTCTTCCAGCGAATATATTTGCTTAAGAGCTTCGTGTTGCATCGAATTACTTAACCAGGCCGATAGATCCCTTTCTGTGTCGGCCCAGGATATAAAATTATGAGCATCATAAGTATCCCGGGCAGGATAACTTGCAATCACTTCCGACGGCGTTTTGAAATCAAAATCCGGGTGCTTTAAAATCTGAGCTGGAAGATGATCAAGGAAATTAAAAATTCCTGTTGACTCCCATTGATGTTCACCAAAAGTTTCGTAATCCATGAATAAGTTAATAGTTTCTCCCTGACCAGCAACTGCATGGGCCCAGGTTGAAAATTTATCAGCTGTTAAAGGAAACTCTTTCCATCCCCTGTCAGAGAAACGGAAAGCAATATCATCAGATAATAAATGATTTTTGAGTAATAATTTAGTTTTGTCAGCACCTTGTGGTTTGTACACGAAATTCGGGCTTCTGCCATTAAGTAATCGATCTACTCCCTCACATACTACACCTTGATAGCCCATTCCTTCAAGGAAAACGGCTAGCTCATTATTGTAAATCAACTCTGTGTTTCTGAAAATTTTCGGTTCCTGATTAAAGTACTTTTTAATCATTTTACCATGCTTTTTAACCTGTCTCACAAATTCCTTTTTCGAATAAACAAAACTTAAAGAGTGCGAATAGGTTTCAGCAAGAAATTCAACGCAACCCGTATTGGCCAAATCAATAAATGATTGCAAAACATCCGGGCGGTATTTCTCAAATTGTTCCATAGCCGTCCCACTAATGGAATAACTTATTTTAAACTTGCCCTCATGACGTTTGATCAGCTCCAACATTTTTTGATTAGTCTTCAGATAACATTTATCTGAGACTTTATGAAGAATTTCTTCATTCTTTATATCATCCTCGTAAGGATTATTTGTGCCAATATCAAAAAAGGAATAGTTTCTGATCCTAAATGGCTGATGTACCTGAAAATAGAAGCAAATTGAAGTCATGGGGATTTTGTTTTTAAGTTATTGAATAAAATTATATGATGAATAGGAACGCATTATTTTTTGCGCAGATATATCCCAGGTGATGTTATCTAAATTCTGATAGGCGTCGGCAACAATTTTCTCTCTAAAAACCGAATCATTTATTAGACTCAGGATATGATCCGCTGCTTTGTTAACATCCCAGTGATCAAACGTCAAGGCGCCTTTTAAAACTTCAGATACCCCGGACTGTTTTGATATTACACATGGAATTCCAAACTGAGCAGCTTCAACAGCTGATAATCCAAATGGTTCTGAAACGGATGGCATGCAGTACACATCAGTGATTGAAAACAATTGTCTAAGTTTTTCAGAATTTAAAAAACCGGTCATATGAAATCTGTTCCCAATATGCCTGTAAGAACTTTGCTCCAACATGGATTTAAAGTAGTCTCCTGTTCCAGCCATTACAAATCTCACGTTAGGATCTTTTTCAAGAACTCTCGCCGCGATGTCGAGAAAACGCTCCGGACCTTTTTGGCGTGTGAGTCTACCCACAAATAACACTGTTTTTTCTTTAAAGGTCTTTTTGCCCTTATAGGATGGAACTGTTACACTTCCATTGTGGATAACAGACATTTTATTTTTACTAATCCCATAATACTGATGAATATTTTCTGCTGTGAAATTACTCACTGGCATCAGCATATCTGCGCTCTCCATGCCTTTCTTTTCGAGATCATATACCCAGCCTTTACTTTGTGGCCCGCTACGATCAACTTCTAATGAATGAATGTGCATAACCAATGGTTTTCCGGTTTGTTCCTTTATTTTCATACCGGCAATCATCGTCATCCAATCATGAGCGTGTATCACGTCAAAATCAACAGTTGATGCATAGGCCGCGGCGATATCACTGAACTGGACTACCTTCTTAATAACATCTCCGCCATACAAATTTTCAATATCAAATTGACCGGCTTTCAATCCATTTTTATTTCCATTGAAAAAATCGGCGGAAACATTTTCACCCGTGGAACTAGACGTATAATATGGATCTAAATCAACTGGTATCGAATGAAGATTAAAAGGCATCTTTGTAGTAAGTGAATAATTAGGCAATGCTCCCAAATCCATATTATTTGCGCCAACAAGCTTCACTTTGCCTGTTTTGAAATCAAGGCTTGATTTCGGAACCACCATGGTGATGTCCGCAAACTTTGACATAGCACTCGAAAGATCATGGCAAGCAACACCTAATCCACCATTTATAATTGGCGGAAACTCCCATCCTAACATTAACACCTTCGGTAAATTCTCTTCCATACTAGTTTAAATTCATATATTATTTTGGCTCTTTGCTGTAAAAAGGAAAAAGTTTAACTCAAAAAATTACGGGAATTATGCAATTCTTATTTATATGCAAATTTATTTTAGATAAGGGCTGTTTATGATAGTATTCGTTGATGGAGCTCTTAGAATAGCTAAAAGTTGAAAATTATAGGTTGGAGGTATTAAAAACACTGTTTATAGAAATACATATAAAAAAAGCCCCGACTTGACAGTCGGGGCTCACCAAATGAACATCAAATATCCCTACTATTTGATATACATTACTTTTGCTGTTTTCAGTATTTTCTGGTACTTCACTCTCACAACATACATTGCGGAAGCTAAATTGTATTGAGAAAGATCTAATTCTTCTGTACCTTTGAAAAAGTAAGCCTTTTTCTGTAGCACTAACCTACCCTGCATATCAAACACTTCAATACCAAATTCTCTTTCTTCACGGTTAGGCTTGTTTAACTGAATGTTCACTTTTGCGTTGGTTGGATTCGGGAATACATTTTTGATTTCAAATTCCGGTCCGGTACCTTCACCATTAAGCTGCTCTGCAACACCTGTTGCAATATATTGAGTTACTGTAGGCTCAAGATTAGCAGCTGCGTGGTTATTAAGAGAATACTCATATTTCTTTACCAATTGACCCTGCGCATTGAAGATTAACAACGTAGTTGATTGAGCCTGTATAGTTCCTGAATACTCAGTTGCAAGATTAGCGTTTATATTGATTTTTAAAGCATTATTACCTGCAATAGCTGTCGTATTTAATTTAACTGTATAGTTCAGGTTATTTGTTAATTCTTCGTTTAAGATAACTACTGCTATCTGCTGTGAATTCTGACTACCATATGATTTTACATTAGTCTGGTTTGTAGTACCGTTAATGTAGGTTCCTTTTAAGTTTTCAGCTAACATTTTAAAGTGATAATAGATTGGCTTCTTTGTACCTGTTCCCTGATCTAAGAATCCAATGTTTAAAGCGTTTGAATTACCTTCAATTACACTCCAGAAATTGATAAAATCAACTTTGTTTTTTAAGGATATACCTATCATCTCTGCCCAAAACTGACCACCAATAAAACTATTCGCTCCATTACCATACAAGTTATCGCCTGAATTATTCTGCCATCCGATATTAGCTTCTGTAATTGCTGTTTTTAATGCAGCAGAACCCGTTCTGTTATGTGCTGTATTACAAGCAGCAATACGATTATTCAGATATACTAAGTTATCCTGTAATCCTCCAGCAGAAGTTAATTTAGTAAGCATTTGAGCTCTGGTCTGGCTACCATCAAACGGGTAAGCGTGAAACGAAATAATATCTAAATAATATCGTCCATTTGCATCTTTACCGGTAATATCATCCGGACCATTAGGTGTAGTTAAACCATTAATGATATTAAAATTGAACCAGGCAGTTTCAGGTCCCATAATAAGAATTGTAGGGTCAACATTTTTCATAGCTGTAGCAAATGATTTCAAGTAGTTTGCAACCTGATTTGCATTTGTATAGGCATAACCTAAATCCGGTTCATTACCAATACTCCAGTACTTAATGTTTCTACCTTTAACTTTATTAATGTAATTAACGATAGTAGCTGCTTGTTGAGCACTGTACTTATATTTATCAAATGGTACCTGGATAATTGGCTCCATACCTTTTGCACGGATTGAATCAATCATTTTAATGTACTGATAATTGGTTGGCATACTCCTATCTGCTCCAATACCACCAAAACGAACAATTGCTGTTTTACTGTTTTTGATGTTACTCCAGTTCTTATGTAATTTACCATAATAAACTGAGGTACCAATGGTATCCGGCATCCAGGCATTTTGCCCGAAAAAGTGATTAGAAATTGTTTGTGCTTTAATAGGATTAAAAAAGATAATACTAACCACTATTAGACAAAATTGTAGGGATTTTTTTATTTGTTTCATTTGGTTTTTGGTTTTAACGTTTATAGTTTAACTCTGAACGATACTGGCGATCTTTCAACTCCTCCTGGCTATTTTTTTTGCCCTTTCGTCGTTACTAGACTTGTATACTAGAGTAAACAGTATAAGGTTATATGATAATCGAAAACTTAACAGATATTGGCGACTTTCTTGCCGCTCCTGCCTATTTTTTTGCCGCTTTCAACTAATAATCGAGATAATCATAATAAAATGCGGGTTAAAAGTGAAACAAAATCATAACCTACGTTTTATACATCTCAATAATAAATTAACAGAATTTTGCAAATTGTAATTTTTCACCTTCTGGCTAGGCAAAATAGAATTTTACCGAAATATTAATTTTCATGGACTGTTGTAAAAGTATATTTACCGATAGAGAACGTGATTTTAACTTACTCTAAACCCCAAATTGAACTAAAAATAAGTTAATCTGTAAATATGAAAAATCAACCACAATTTCTAAAGGTACCGGCCACGAACTTAAACATCAGTCCAAGTTCTTCAAATGAAACAAACCCTATTCGTTATTCTGATAGCGATTTAAAAGAATTCAAAGATTTAATTCTAACGAAATTAAACGAATCACAAAAAGAGTATGAACAACTAAGGGAAATTCTTTCTCATAAAACTAACAATGGTACTGACGATACATGCCCGACATACAATGTTGCTGAGGATGTGAATGATGCTATTTACAAAGAAGAAGTATCAAGCCAGGCATTAAGGCTACAAAAATATATTGAGCATTTAAATAATGCACTGATTCGTATAGAAAACAAAACGTACGGGATATGCAGTTTAACAGGAGAATTAATTGCAAAAGAAAGATTAAGAGCTGTTCCTCATTCAACCTTAAGTATCAATGCAAAACTAGGGAGTGCAAACCGGTAATCATTTATCTCACATGAATCAGAAAAGGGACATTGAAGAATTTTATACAGCAAATATCCGCTTTGTAAAACAAATAACTAAAATATGAAAAAAATAATTACTGTTTCATGTCTCCTTATTACCCTTTTGACCAATGCACAAGTATTCACCGGCACAGGTGGTTCAATACTGAATAATGGCCAGGACTCCTATTTTCCAATAAATGTGACAGGATTAAATCCAACATCAATTGATAGTGTTTTTGGAATAGAACAAATATGTTTTACAATCACACATGCCGATGTTTCCGAACTCTATATTTATCTTAAGTCACCGGCCGGGATTATAGTTGAATTAACATTGGGAAACAGTTCGGCAGGAGCGAATTTTTCAAACACGTGTTTTGAAAACCAAACTGGAAATTCGATAACCCTTGGGACGTCTCCATACACAGGAAATTACAAACCTGTTGGCTACTTAGGAAGATTTAATACAGGACAAACAGGAAACGGAGTTTGGAACCTGATTGTGCACGATGGCTTCCCGTCTACAAATGCAGGGACATTAGTATCATGGAATATAAAGTTTGGAAACACGCCAGCTCATCCGGTTATTTTAAACTCCTCAAACCTTCCCCTTGTATTTATTAATACCACTCAGCCTATAACCGACAATAATTCACCAGCAGATATTGGAATCGTGTATAATGGTTCAGGTCGCAATAATTTAACAGACACACGTAACAACTACAACAATAAAGCGCAAATTAACATTCGCGGAAATACCAGTAAAAACTTTGAAAAAAAATCATTTTCAATAGAAACACACGATGCCACCGGGAAAGAACTGGATGCGCCGCTCGTTGGCATGCCGGCTGAAAGTGACTGGGTGCTAATTGCTTCCTATATTGATAAAACACTAATTAGAAATCCATTGACATTTGATCTATACAGGCTAATGGGACATTACTCATCCCGTTATAAGAATGTCGAAGTATTTTTGAACAATGAATACCAGGGGATCTATGCATTAGCGGAAAAACCAAAGCGTAATATAAACCGCATCAATATTGAAAAACTTGATAAAACAGAAAATACCCAGCCGTATGTGAGTGGAGGATACATTTTTAAAATTGACCGGCCTATCGAACCAGGATGGTACTCTCATCTCGCAGGGAATTGTCCGGCTAATTCGAAATTTTACTATCAATATGTTTACCCTAATGATTCTGACATCACAGCTTCTCAGAAGACGTATATTCAAACATACATGAATGACTTCGAAACAATGATGAGCTCTGCCACCTATGCAGATCCGGTAAACGGTTATCCCAAGTACATTGATATAGATTCTTTTGTAGACCTTTTTATAATTAATGAACTCAGTAAAAACATCGACGGTTACAGGCTTAGTACCTATATGTACAAAAAGAGTATTATTGAAGGGGGGAAACTTTCAGTAGGTCCGGTGTGGGATTATGATATTGCATGGCATAACTGCAACTATAATAACTCATTCATTTCTTCAGGATGGGCGTACCAGTTGCAGGACAATTCTTATCCGGTGCCGAAGTGGTGGTCACGTTTAATGGATGATGCAAATTTTGCGGATAAAGTAAAATGTAGATGGAGTTCACTCAGACAAAATATCTTAAGCACAAGTTATTTAAATAACTACATTGATGTATCAGCAGCAGCTTTAAGTGAAGCACAACAAAGAAATTTCAGACAATGGCCCATCATAGGTGCCTACATTAATCCAAACCCGCAAAACCAGGCCGGCGCCAGTTATGCTACTGAAATTGCAGATCTAAAAAGCTGGATTGCCAGCCGGGCAGCCTGGATAGATGCAAACCTACCCGGCAACTGTGTAGTTGGATTACAAGAGCATTTCGTAAATAATAAATTGCTCGTCTATCCGAATCCAATGGAATCTCAAACTACTTTCTCTATGAAATTGGAAAAAGAATCCGACATCTCTCTTTGTATAACAGATCTTGTCGGAAAAGAAGTCACCCGATTCCTGAATACGAACGTTCCACCGGGGGATTCAAAAATAGTATTGGAAAGAAACCAAATGCAATCAGGAATTTATCTATACCAATTGGAAATAAATAACACGGTTACAACCGGGAAAATAATTGTTCAGTAAATAAACCAAAAAATAAATTGTTATGAAATTATGTTATATAATATTATTACTATGTCTGTTTTCCATATCTATGGTCTCAGCACAGAGTAAAAAAGAAATCAAGAAAAACAACATAAAAACCATCACTATAATCGATTCAGAAAATGGTAAAACGCTAAATAACAAAAAAACGGTATTTGATAAAAATGGCGAAACCATAGAAGAACTTGACTACGATAAGGATGGCAATTTGAAAATTTCACGAAAGTATAAATATAACAAAGACGGTGAAGTTGAAGAAGAAGAAGAGTATGATGCAAAAACAAAGTTAACTGAAAAACGAGTTTGCAAATTTAATTCATTAGGAGAAAAAACCGAGGAGGAAGTTTACGATCATTTGGGTAAAAAAGTCAGAACTCATTATTACACCTATAATTCAAAAGGATTAAAGACTGAGAAAAAGACGCTGGATGCAACCGGTAGAACTATATCAACACGAACTTATAATTACTTATTCAATTGAATACTTCATACCAAATACTAGACCAGTTTGAACCCATTGACCTAAACGAAATGGATAGTGTTAAGTTAATGAATAGGACGGACACCAAGTTTCTATTCACTATGAAACAATTTGAAGCTGTAATGAATGAAGTAAAAGATCAATACAGAGTATTGGAGGTAAATGGAAAAAGATTAAACCAATATAAAACTCTCTACTATGATACGGAAAAGTTGCACCTGTATGCCCAGCATCAAAAAGGGAAACTTAACCGATATAAAATCAGGCATAGAACCTATGTTGAATCAGAAACAGGCTATGTAGAGGTAAAATTTAAAAACAACAAGGGGAGAACTATAAAGAAAAGAATAAAAGAACAATTGCCTCCAACCAGTTGGGAAGGAGACAGCCGAGCTTTCTTAAACAAAACCCAGCCCTTTGACCCCAACACATTAATACCTGCAATATGGGTCAACTATTGCCGCTATACATTGGTGCATAAAACAGAACTCGAAAGGCTTACAATTGATATAAACCTTGAATTTGTTAAGGACTCAGTAATTAAAAAACTGGACGGACTAGTTATCGCTGAAGTAAAACAAGAGAAGAGAAAGCCAACAGCTTTTTTAAAAATGATGAAAAAATATCACATAAGGGAAGGCTCCATCAGTAAGTACTGTATGGGAATAGCTTTAACCTGTGAGGGAATCAAAAAAAATAATTTCAAACAAAAATTAATAACCTTAAAACATATACTCGGCCATGACACTATTGCAAATGCTTAACGATAACATCGCAGTTGAAAATGTAGATGCATTTACAAAAATCTCTTACAAAATGATAATCAGAATACTAATTGATCTGGCTACCGTTTTTGTCCTGGTAAGATTTATCTACTTTCCAATTTATAGAAATAAAGAGTTCTTTTTTATGTTTGCTATATTTAACCTTATCATTTTTCTCGTCTCTTTTCTCCTAAACAAGGTAGATTTATCGATGGGGGCCGCGTTCGGTTTATTTGCTGTGTTCAGTATGCTTCGTTACAGAACCGATAATATTTCAATCAAAGATATGACTTACCTTTTTTTATGTATCGCAGTCGGGTTAGTTTCGGCCGTTACTAAAATAAAAGGCGCCACTGATTTTGAAGAGTATTTATTCCTGGGTATAGTTAATGTCACAATTCTGACAATAACTTATTTGTTAGAAAGTAAAATGTTTTCAAGAAAAGAGCAAACAAACACAATCGTTTATGAAAACATTGAATTGATACAGTCAAACCGACAAGATGAATTATTAGCAGACATAAGATTGAGAACAGGTATAAATGTGCATAGAGTTTCTGTTCAAAAAATTAACTTCCTGAAAGATTCTGCTCAACTAAAAATATACTTCTATGAATAAAACAATTGCAACATTTATACTCAGTGTTATTATTTTCTTCAATTGTCTGACGGGAACATCTCAAACATATTCCGATGATTCTCAGTTGTGGGCGCATTTTAAGCTGACAAAAGAAATCACGAAGAAACTGGACATCACACTTAAACTTCAAGCCAGGTTAAAAAACGATGCTTCAGAATTAGGACGCGCTTCTTCTAATTTGAGAATCTCCTACAAAGTTCATAAAAACATTAAACTACTGGCAGGATATTCTTTCATTGAAAAAAGAAATAAAGATGACATTTTTAGAACAAGGCATTCTTATTACGGAGCAATTGAACTGAAAAAGGACATTAGAAGATTTGAATTCAGTTACCGTAACCTGTTTATGTGTCGATATAAAAATCCTTTTACAAGTTACGATGGTTATATAGCATATCTTTACGACAGGAACAGAATTACAATTAAATATGAGCAATCAAAAAGGGTTTCTTTTTACGTTAGGGAAGACATAAATATTCCGCTAAATAACCCTCAATTAACAGGAATAAGCCGTGCAAGGACATTTTTAGGAACTGACATAAATGTTAGTAAACATCAGAAAATAGAAGCATACCTGATGTACCATTTACAATTGCAACAGGGTGACTGGTATGACCAGGACATATCCTATACAATCAACCCATTAGATCGTTATTTTGTTTTTGGAATTGGATATGCGATTGAATTTTAGTGTCATCTGATCAAGGGCATTAAATCATCAGTTCCGGATTTGAAATAATCATTTTTCAATACGCTATTAAGGAAAGCATTCTTTGAATTTTCCGATGAATTTATTCTAAAATAGTCCCTTTCATTAAACCAGGAAAGTAATTTTACATTCGACATATCAGATTTAACTGCTTCGCTCATTTGTACGATCCATTCGGCTTTTGTTTGAGACTCCGATTCATTGCTTCGACGTTCCCTGGAAGCCGTTTCACAAATAAATATAGGCTTATCAGGTAATTCTTTTGTTAAAATGAAGTAGTTTTCAATACCAACTTTCCTGAAGGAAGTCCAGATTTTAGATTCACCGGCACCGTTGTAAACATCCAGACCGACAAAGTCGACATATTCGTCGCCGGGATACGCATCCATAATATAATTCCACTTTTCCTGCGGAACAGACATTGAGTTAGGACACCAGATGAACCTGACATTTGTAACCTGTTGCACTCTGAACACATCATAAATATGCCTGAATGCTTTAATCAGTAATTCGGGATTATTGTTATTCCTGGAAATACACCATGGATACCAGTCTCCGTTAAACTCATGAAAAATCCTTAGCAATACAATTCCATTCACCTGCTTTATTTGCCTTGCCCAATTAGTTAAGAAATGATCACATTCTCCGTTAATAATATCAGACAGATCCGGCTGTTTTTTATCATTTCGCATGACTTTGGAAGGCAGATTCACGAAATGGTTTTCGAGGGTAATCATTGGGATAAAACCTTCTTCAATTACTTTATCGATTCGTTCAATGGACGGATAATTATTTTGAGTTACTCCTCCATCAAAAGCAAAAGGCTGAAAAAAGTGGATTACACCCAGTTTTTTATCCGATTCCTTTTTAAACATATTCTCAAAACCAGTGGCAATATCAATAAACCTAGCTGAATTTCCTTCAGCAGACCACAAACCAAGATTACAGAAATTATTTTCCGGGCAATCAGAAACAGTGCTGTTTAAAGGTCCTTCTGAAAATGAAATAAAATCGAAGAAAATTGCCTGGGGATCTTTGTTGATCCTCCCCTTTTCCTTTTTTGAATTCTTTAAAAAAGTAATTATAAAACAAAGCAGCTTTCCCTCCTTATAACTACAGTTAAAGTCTCCGTCTCCACCTGAATTTTCATCTGAAAATTTATTTAATGGAATTGAAACCAATTGCCAATCTCCTGAAGAATTTAATGTCTGCTCATAAACCCACGCATCATCACTTTCTTTTTCATATTCCCTGGATTCGTTATCATCCTCTTGCAACTGGACCTTTAATTTATCTCCAAAATCGTGGCTTGGCTGATAGACATAAAAATTAAGGTAATCTTTATCGGGATTCAAATCAATACTCAAACAAATACCTTTCCCCCAACCTCCGTAATCTTTGTTTAACTCAGTCTTAGCTTCAATAAACCTGTCACCAAAATAATCGGGACTTTTCTTCTGGGTACCTTTATGAGTTTCAATACTAACTTTAATACTTCCAAAAGCAAATACGCCATTCATCTTCATTTCGGACGATCCATTTGCGAATCCTTCAAAATCGTCTACAATAAATTTAACCTGAGAACTAACAGGTTTAAAAAAGAGAAAAGAACATAATGCCAATTGAATTAATACTCTCATCATAAAATATTATTTTCTACCAAATCCAGTTGGCGACTATTCTGAATTGTCCGTCAGGAAAACCGTATGCCGGGTAATAAGTTTTGGATCCGGGCCATCGGTTGATTGCCCAGTTACCATATGTCAAAGAAAGCCGAAACGAGCGCCAGTCAAAATAACCGAAACCATAAGAATAATCCGGGTCCCATGGCTGTCGTTTGGCTTCTTCCGTATAATAATAGGCCGCTCCCTCCACATAAATATTCTTGTAGATGGTATAGCGAGCCGCAAGACCTAAAGTCATTTTTCCGTTGACGGGACTGCCATGTTCCCGTTCAAATTCGTCTCTATACCTAAAAGCATAACGAACAAAAGGAACCAGCTTGATGTTTGTGGTGTTATCAAAAGCAATCTTATTTCTAAATGCTTCAGATATACCATAGTTGTAGGAAAGAAAATAATATCCTTCTAAAAACTTCTCCCAAAACTGATGCCGGTTATCTGAATACTTATTATCCATATAATTTTCGTAGCCATAATTAAATTTATACAGTTTGTAGTGATACCTTCCTAAAGTATAAGAGTAATCCGAGATCCACCTCGCATAGGCCCGTCGGTTAAAATCAAGATAAAAGGTAGTATTGAAGCTGAATTGCTCGTAAAACCTGATTCTTGTATTAAAAGCAATTGCCTGACGATATTCTGCCTTGGTCTTGCCGTCAGCTCCTGTAACTAAAACCCGACCGGTATTATATGAAATACCTCCTAAAATTCTATTTTTCCCCATCAATAACTTGTCCTTATGGAAGACGTCCCTGAAGTTGTTCCACTTTTTTGGATCTTTGATGCGTTTTATCGCGAACTCATAGTATAATCGTTTCGGCTCCTCTTCTATAACGATTTGCGCGGACAAATTATATCCCCTGTAGAGAAGAGCAACAAAAATGAAAATACATATTCTGGAAAAACGGTTGCGTGTATATATTGATATAGTTCTTGTTAGTGTTGGTAAAAGCATAATTATTTAGTGGATTCCGATTAATTATTAATTCTTTTTATCTGCAATGTTCAATGAGGTAACTGTATGCAACATCACTTCCATACTTTACAGCGGTATTGAGATCTTCGCAACCGCCTGATTTGTCACCTACCTCATATTTGGCAATGCCCCGCTCTTTATAAGCGTCCTCATAATTTGGTCTGTATTCAATGGCAGATGAATAATCTTCAATTTCACCTTTATGATCATTCAATTGTTTTCTTGCCAATCCTCTATAATAGTATATAAGTGCGCAATCGGGCTTTAATTGTACTGCAATTGAGTAATCATCAATAGCAGCCTGGTAATCCTTCAATTCATATTTCAATTGTCCACGATTAAGATATGCAAGGTAGTCAGCTGGCCTTAATTTTATAGATTGGTTGTAATCCTCAATTGCTCCCCTGTAATCTTTTAACCTGCATTTTACATTACCTCTCCTGTTTAAAACTTCCGCGTCGGCTTTAACCTGAACAACAATATTAAAGTCACTTAACGCTTCACGATACTTTTTCTGGTGGCAATAAATCAATGCCCTGTTAAAATAACTGTCTATGCTGGATTTGTCTAATTCTATAGCTTTATTAAAATCATCAAGTGCACCCTGAGTAGACCCCATAATAGACTTAACTATTCCCCTGCTATTATAGGCGTTTGCATCATTGGGCTTTAATGCAATAACCTTCTCAATATCTTTCAATTCACCCTGGTAATCGCCTACCATCCCTCTAAGAATACTCCTGTTGTAGTAAGCATCAGCATAATCAGGTTTAATTCTGATTGCGTTATTGAAACCTGCCATCGCACCCTTAAGATTATTCAGGGAGACAAGAGTCAATCCTTTATTAAAATGAATTTCATAGGATTCCTCCCAGGTTAGTTCCAATTTCAAGGCCTTGTTATAGTCATCAAGCGCGCTTTGATAATCCATTAATTTATTTTTCGCAAAGGCACGGTTGATATAAGCGGATACTAGTCCCGAATCAATTTCCAATGCTTTCGTGAAAAAATCAATCGCCTCATGAAAGTTATTCAAATTATTTCTTTGAATCCCATACGAAACGTAAGCCAAAGCGGAATCTCTAACATTTGATTGCGGTACATCAAAAGAATAGGTCATGGAAAACCCCGGAACCAGACAGAATATCTGAAATCCCAGAATTAGTCCATATACCTTATTCTTTTTCATTCTCGTATCACGTTAAGAAGGATAGTAAATTTTCGTTTTGTTGCGCATCTTTTTTCCATTTACGGTACCAGCTTCCGTATTACTATTTTCCCTAAACCTTTCAATACTTAATCTATAGTCCCTATTTTCCCAGTTTTTAGAATCTTTCCAGTAAAAAGTAAAATCTATCATCTGATCATTAGCCAGCTTATCGGTTGGCAAATCGACATAGTGAACACCAATACCCGAATCAATGGTGTGAGTATCATGAGAAGTTTTCCAGTTATTAGTTGTCCATTTCACAATGGCTGATGCAAGGCAATGAATTCTGAGCACTGAGCCTTTTGGAATATTAGTGTATTTATTACTGAACTTCCAAATGATAAGATTCGATGTTTTTTTCTCCTTTACATATCGCTCTTTAGTTTGATTCGGCATATCAAATATTTTCTTTGATTTTATGGAACGACATAGTTTTATGTATTCTGCATGAGCCCAAACTAATGGCATAGCGGACCCTGAAGCTTTCCCCAAATAGAGGCCATATTGCGGTATATCCGCTGAATCCCATATTTGTTCGGGAAATAATCCTGTTTCATTAGCATAATTTTCCATGGTTTTCATCAGTCGTTCTGCCTCGCTATAGTTGCCCGCCGCAACTTCATAATGAGCTCGTTCACCCGTGAGTAAAGGCCATGGTCTTCCTATGCCGGTACCGTTAAATGGCCGTCCGTCTACCTGCTCACCATATCCATCACGGTTATACCTGTACCAAACAGGGCCTAATGGATTATCAAGCTTAAGGGTAGCATCAATTACCTTTATCGTATTCAGAATTCTCGGATCGTCAGCAGATCTTAATCCATACCGAACCAAGGCCAGCGCATCAGGACTTACCATTTCACTTGCAGGACAAATATTTTCTCCGGGCGGACGATTGGAAATACGAAGTAAATCAGCTTCAGGATTATCAGAATCCATCACTTCTTTTGAACTAATACGCACATAGTATCCATCTACTCCAACAAATTTGGCAAGATCTGAACCTGTAACATATGTCCATCTTTCGATGCAGGAATTCCATGAATCTGCGGTGTCTCTTAAAAATTCAGCTAATTTAGGTTCATTATTAAAAACAGCGTATTCAGCGGCGATTAATAAAGCAGAAATTTCCACGGCTAAAGTAAATGTAGAATAACCCGCATTCTCTTCCCATCTGTCCTGTTCGGTATTTGGGCCATTAATAGCAAGATAGCTGGCTGCTTTTTTAATCATTGGCCAGAAATGTCTTTGCTCAACCTCACTTAATTTCGTTTCGCGATTAACCAGGTCAACCAGCATTATGGGCAAGGAAGTTTGATCCATTTGAATACCTATCCAATACGGAGCGCCATCCAGCCACATATTCTGAGACCAATGCCCATCAGCTTCCTGCGTAACCATTAAATAATTCAAAACCCTTCTCGCATCTCTGCCGGCATTTGCCGCAAGCATTCCACCGGCAGTTTGAACCATATCCCTAGGCCAAACTAAATGATATCCTCCTAAATCATCATCGCCTTTATTAAAACCCCATGGAATAGACAAACTTGCGATTAATCCTCCGGGATGACGTTTAGATTCGTGCACCCGAAGCATGGTAGCACTTATTTTCAAATATTTCGGAGCATCTTTTTTTGTATTTGCGACTGTATACAATTTTTTGTGCCAACCTTCCCATTCTGAAATGAACAAATCCTTCGCAGCCTCAAAACTTTCAAATATACTTGCGCGGGCACGCTGACCGGCTTCTTCCGGATTTCTTCCAAAACCCAGGGCTACAACGAAACTATTTCCATTACTTTCTTCAAGATTAAACTCGCCGGTTAACGCAACGTTTCCACCTTCAGCCCGCTCAAACTCCCATAACATTTCCTTGTGCTTATTTAAATCCTGCCAGCCATCTGAAGTGCCAACAAATCCGGCCGAACCTCTCTTCCAGGGAATTGAACATGCAAGTGCAAGAGAGATTTCACCACGCTGTGCGAACAACATCGGTAAGCCTCTGTAATCTCCAACCCACGCGGTATTACCGGCTCCTGAATTTCCAAGATGAGGAGCAAGAAGCATAAATAATTTGAAATCTTTCCGCTTCTTGTTCATTGGAGAGAAATGAATACGCTGAAGAAGCGTGTCTCTTGACGGATCAGAAATTATTTCCTTCTCAATCCGATAATGGTGATTGTTACATGAATTGGTAATATGATATCCCGGAACACTATCCGCCACATACTTAATCTGGTGTGAAGTATCAAATTGTTCTTCTGAAAAAAAATCTTTTCCATCTGTTACAATTAAACTTAAATCCCTGGTGCAGGCTTGATCAACCTGTGGATAATAAATTTCGTTTAAAATTCCGTGGCTAATGGAGTACCAAACTTTGCTGGTTGAGTTCAAAGACGTTCCAACCGCGCTCTTAGCACTGGTAGTCCATCTGGCATCAATTCCGGGCCAACCAAAGGCAAGTTTTTCTTTTCTGCGCATATCGTTATTGTTTAATTAGAGATCTTAAGTCATATTAATTATAAAGTCAATTTACTTCCTGGTCGGAAGAACTAACTAATTCTTACTTAATTTTTTATTTGGATTTTCTTTCTTAACCGGGGTGTTTTTTTTAGGTGATTCTGTTTTTTTTGAAGAATCGTTATTAATTTCCGGAGTTACCGGCGCGGCGATAGGCTCTTGTTTTTCAACTATGCCGGGGCCTGTGATATCATCAAAGTAATAAGTATCTGATGTAGAAGAATTGGGATTGAACAATAAAGTTACCTGATCAATTTGATCAAACGCAGTTTCACTTCCCTGCGGAACCTGAGAAAATTTGAATTCTAACTCTTCCCAGGCATTTGTTTTAGTGGTGTAAGTTTGGTATTGGCTATTGGTCCCAGCGGGATAATCATTATTTCCATTCTTGCTGCCAATTAATATTTCAACTAATGTTCCCGCGGGTGCAGAAGTATACACTTTGATTTTGAATCTGGGAGGAATGCCGAGATAAGTTGCATACTCATTAACGCCGGTTAATCTGCCATGCACGTACATTTTAATATTATCAAACTTCTTTGCTCCATTCCTGGTATAAAAAGCACACTTCTGACTTTTATTGACTGAATCCATTACCGGATTTCTAGCCAAAGAATCCAGAACACCTGTCCTTTCACCATAATGGATAAATTTTCTTCCCTCAAAATTGTCATAAGTTACTTTCTGACCATAAATTACGCCCATCTGAATCATAAAAAATATGACTATCAATCCAATCGTTTTTCCTGATGATAATCTAAATTTTATACCTGATGTATTGTCTGAATGGTAAATTGCTGATTTCATATTAATGATATTAGTAGTTTATTGCAAATCTAAAAGTAAAGAGAACACTTTATTGTAATATTCGTTAATAGTGGATTTTAGCTAGCCGAAACTTTATATGTAATGGTTATATAAACCAACCAATCGCTTAAAAATATAACGGTAACAGTTATGGTATTTGGACCCTTGCATGTATTCCCTTTACTATAAGATAAAATGTAAAAAACCACCATCGGTTTTTGTAACCGGATGATGGCTTTTCAATATTATAATGATTCTATTGTTTTGAAAGTTTGTTTGCTGAACCGGCGTAATCCGCTGAACAATTGTCCATACCCGTTTTACTTGCTTTTAAGCCATAGTAACGCTTGGAAAATTCAGTTAAAGTGTAATCAGATGCCGCAAACTGGCCAAAACTGTCCGTCATTGCCGGTGAAGAATCCTTTATTTCATAGTAACGTTTTATAAATTCAGGCAATGTTTTTTTTGACCCTGCATAATCGCCGTAGTAATTCCCCATAGAAGCATAAGTATCCTTAATTTCATAATATCGAGACGCGAATTCTTCCAAAGTATACTCTGATCCCGCGTAGTTATCATGACCATTTTTCATATCGGGATAAGCGGCTTTTATCGCATAATATCTTTCGATATATTTTTCCATGGAGTTAGCTGAAGCAGCATAATTTCCATGCAGGTTCTTCATAGTCGGATACGATTCTTTCATGGCGTAATACCTTTCCATAAATGCTTTTTCAGCTTTAGCGTCCTCTTTACTGACTGCTTTTTTAACTGGTTCATTGCTACTGCTTGCCGATGGCTGTGCTACAATAATTGACGCACAAAACAATGCTGAAATGGATAAAAATGTAATTTTTTTCATAATGCTTATTTTTAAAATTCTTAAATTTAAAATTACACGCAAAAACAAATTATCGTAATAAAATTCGGTAACAAAGTTCATTTGATAGCTATAGCGTATCGAATATGATTTGGCATGAACTATTTTACATTGATTTCATGATGGATGTCAATCTTTTTAAGATCTGATATGGCCGGCCCGTTTATCACTTTTCCATCAGCCGTAAAACGAGAACCATGAACGGGACAGTCAAACGACTTTTCATCATCATTCCAATGTAAAACTCCTCCCAGATGCGGGCAAACACCAGAGCATGCATGTATCTCGTTATTTTCATCCTTATACACAGCAATCTTTTTTAATCCTGAACTAATGATTGCCCCCTGTCCAGGTTTTAAATTTTCAGCCTGTTTAATATCTCCGTCAGAGATCCAATCTACATACTGCGCTGTCATATTTCCGGCTTCGTGCAAATAATCCCCTGTTGTTTTTAAAGTAATACGTGACGGATCATAAATTGCAGCCCAAGGATTATCACGCCCTGTAATTAAATCCGAAATAATGATGCCTCCCAATGTCCCGTGCGTCATTCCATTTCCTGAATCCCCTGTAACAATATAGATATTGTCATTACCCGGATTTTTTCCTATAAAAGCAAGCGAATCTATTGGCTCCAAAACCTGGCCCGACCATTTGTATTCAATCTCTCCCATTTCAGGAAAACGTTTTTTTGTCCATTTAGCAAGCCTCAGATATCGCTCTTCTTCGGCAATATCTTCGGCCTCGGCCTGGCCAACCTTATGATCCTCTCCTCCGGATATCAGTACATCATACTTTTCATCAAAAGGCTCAACTCTCACATAATGATATGGTTCACTTATCCATTTTGATTCCATATCACCTGTATCCCACCACAACGAATAGCTTAATGTGCCTTTCGGAATTTTTGCTCCAATGACATAGGTACGATAAGGCCATTGTTTAGTATGCATGGTTACCCAATCATTTATTGGAGTATTGGTAGCAACAACTATGTCGTTCGCTTTAATTTCAAAACCATTTGCTTTGATACCGGTAGAGGAAATATCTTCTGCTCTTGTTTCAGTATATATTTTCCCACCCATTTTTATAATGGCACCCGACAACCCTTTAAGGTATTTCATAATATGAAACTGTCCCTGGTCAGGGAATTCAATACTCCATTCACCTTCCTCCGATTTCATATCCGGAACATAATTCAGCATTTTTGTGATCAGGCCCACATTTTTGGTGGATTCAAATTCTTTTTCGATAGAACCTTTTTTATCGGTTGCACTTAGAAACAAATAACCGTTTACCCTTTTGTAATTACATTCAATATTCTCATGCAGAATGGTATTTTCTATCCATTGGATCGCGGCCATATGACTATTGGCAATAAGAGTGGTTTTTGCTCTGCCAAACAATTTTTCCAGATTATAATAACGATCGTCTAATGCGCAGGTAATGTGAGCAGTAGTTCGGCCAGTTTCGCCGCTGCCAAGGTATCCATCTTCTACCAGTATAACTTTTTTTCCTGCTTTTAATAAACAATAGGCTGTTGTTAATCCGGCAATCCCTCCACCAATGACCAAAACTTCTGTCACAGCATTTTGGTTTAATTTCTCGAATTTTAAACTGGGCTCATTTGTGATCCAAAATGGTTTATTTTTTCCGGAGGTAACATTGCTGTCAAACGGTTTTGAATTTTGATCGTCCATCTTCTCTATTTTTTAAGTAAATATATTATCAAATGGAAAATGGGATATTACAAATAGACCGTTTAATGTGATGTTTACAAAATAAAAAAGCCACCTTACAAAATCGTAAGATGGCTTTTCCCTAAACAAACAGCTTCTTTAAAGTTATATCCTGATATTATTTGTGATTTTTATCAGCATTAGTTTTTAAACCCCAAATTTCAACATGTGCTTTCTGATCTTTTGAATTTGGAAGTGTTTTGTAAGTAAGAACCACTTTTTTCAAATCATGTTCTCCACCTTTGATATTAAACACTTTTGTTTCTCCAGCCATTTTCAATGGCATGTTAATGTTTATTTTCTCAGAAGTTCCATTATCATAGTAAACGTCAGCGCTAATCAAATCGATTGCAGCATCTGTTACTTTAAACTTAAGTGAAGCAAACTTATCTGCTCCCATGATCATTACTTCATCTGTCTCCTTTTCAAATTTAACAGTGGTTTCTCCTATTTTGTGCCAGCCTGTTTTGTCGCTTACCACTACTTTTGGTTGTTGTGCCATGATAGTGTTGCCGATTCCTGCAGCAGCAAGGAAAATAATCATTAGTGCTTTTTTCATAAGGTTTTTTTTTAGGTTAATAATTTAGTTTTTTCGAAAGTAGCAACTCAAATAAAAAAATAACTTAATATTCGGTACGAACCCATTTTTCTAAGCTAAAAGAGTTTTTTTTATAGTTAAATGCTAATGAATCTCTTCTAAAACAACCAACTCTTCTTCCAGTTCTTTCATCGCTTGAAGACAAGCTTCCTCTATTTCTAAAACCAAACCTTCTACTGATTCAAGGTTTTCCTTTTTTGTCGTCAGTTCCTGAATTTTTCTGGACATTTTTTCATATTTGACATCCATTCCCAACATTGAAAAAGACGGGATAATGGAATGAGCAGCGGCGCCAACGGCATCCCAGTTTTTTGTGCCAATGTTATCTTTCAGCGCTTTAAGCAGCGTGGGAGTTTCTTCCAGGTATGCTTTTATCATTAATACCATCCCTTCCTGTTTTCCTCCGGTAAGTTCTTTTAAATAATTAAGATTAACGTATTTAACTTTTTCTTCCGTAGCATTCGCCGCATCTTTATTTTCCGTTACACCATTCTTATCACTCCCCGGTTTAATATAATCCATGATCATTTTATACAGCAATTTATCATCAACCGGTTTAGAGATATAATCATTCATTCCAATAGCTCTGCATTTTTTAACATCAACTGTAGTGACATCTGCCGTTAAAGCAATAATCGGGATTTCCTTATTAATATTTTTCCGAATAAACTCAGTTGCTTCAAATCCATTCATTTCAGGCATTTGCAAATCCATTAAGATAAGATCATACGGTTTTGATTTCATTTTTTCAACCGCCAGTTTTCCGTTTTCAGCAATGTCCATCGAGAAACCAAAACCTTCCAATATCGTTTTCATCAAAAGCTGGTTAAACTTAATATCTTCTGCAACCAAAATCTTTACGTTCTTATTTTCACTTTTTGGCTCAATGTTGTTTGTATCCTCCGTCTTAATGGTTTCATTTGTTTTAAGGAAACTCAGTGTAAAAGAAAACGTTGAACCTTTTCCATCCTCACTTTCTACAAACACTTTCCCTCCCTGCGCCTCAACTAATTGCTTCACAATGGAAAGTCCCAAACCGGTTCCTCCAAACAAACGCGTTGTACCAGTCGTAGCTTGTTGGAAATTATCGAAAATTGTTTCGATTTTATCTTTAGGAATACCTATACCGGTGTCCTGTATATAAAACTTTATAGTTGCTTTTTCTTCATTTTCATTAAGCAGTTTAGCACCAACTGTTACTTTGCCCTGGGATGTAAATTTAATGGCGTTATTAACTAGGTTCATTAACACCTGGTGTAAACGAACCGGATCGCCAACCAATACTTCAGGAATGGATGAATCATACTCATTAATAAGCTTGATTTCTTTTTCAGTTATCCTTGTATCAAACATTTTCAGCATTGATGTAATAGAATCCTGCAATTTAAATGGAGTTTCCTCGAAGGTCATTTTACCGGCATCCACTTTCGCCAGATCAAGAATATCATTAATCAATACAATCAACGAATCTCCTGACGATTTAATCGCATTTACATATTCTTTCTGTTTCTCGTCTAATTTAGTCTTAACTATGACATTTGTAAATCCAATAATTGCATTCAATGGAGTCCTGATCTCATGGCTCATGTTGGAAAGAAACTGTTGCTTGGCCCGCATCGCCTCTTCTGCTTTACTTTTTGCTTCAATTAATTCTTTTTCAAAACGTTTTTGCTCGGTTACATCGCGCGCGACAATAACAATTCCCAATATATTACCTCTTTCATCTTTATAGGTAGAACCGTTAAATAATACATCTGTCACTTTTCCGTCTTTGTGACGAATAGTAAGCGGAGAATTGACCACAAAACCTTTCGCAAAAGCCTCTTCGTACACTCGTCTCGCCTTTTCCGGCTCTGTGAAATAATCGAAAAAATCCGTACCCTTTATTTTTTCACGCGTAATACCGGTAATATCAACCAGCGCTTCATTCATGTCTGTAATCTTACCCTCGGAACTAATGGTAATTAATGGATCCAGACTCGCTTCAATTAAACTTCGTGAATATTTTGAAAGTAATTTTTCCCTGACTACTATAACGGCCCCTGTAACCTTACCATGCTCATCTTTATAAACAGAACCATTACATAGTACTTCCGTTACTGTACCGTCTTTATCCTTAATCGCCAGCAGATAATCGGCAATATACCCCTTCTCAAAAACGTCATGATAGGCTTCATTGGCAATTTTCGGTCTGGTAAAATAATCTACGAAATCAGTATCTTTAATCGTTTCACGAGACAAGCCTGTAATTTTTTCAAGCGCTTCATTCATGTCGGTGATTTTACCATCCAAATTGATCGTCACCATCGGATCAAGACTTGATTCAATTAGGCTTCTAACATACCTGGACTGTTTCTCCAATTGACTATTGAGAGATTTCATGTATTCACTCTGAACCGTCAATTCATGATTTTTCTTATAGAGCTCTACAAAAACAGACACTTTAGCTCTTAGAATATCAGGTGACAATGGTTTCACCATAAAATCTACCGCCCCTGTTTCATAACCCTTAAAAATATCCTCCGGGTTATCTATGTTAGCGGTAAGGAAAATAATCGGAACATGTTTAAATTTATCGCTCTCCCGTATAATTTTAGCAGTCTCAAGACCATCCATGATGGGCATTTGAACATCCATTAAAATGATAGCAAAGTCCTGCTCCTGTAACAATATCTTTAACGCGTCTTTTCCTGAATTAGCCTTAACAAAAACATAATTTCTATCTGCTAAAATAACCTCCAGCGCAAACAGGTTTTCCTGTCTGTCATCAACCATTAATATTTTAACTGTGTGATCTATCTCCATCTTGTTACAGTACTTTAAAATCAAATCATTACTTCAACCAAACACGCATGAGGCTCAGCAATTGCTCAACATTCACAGGTTTAGTAATATAATCAGATGCGCCTGACTCAATACATTTCTGTCTGTCGCCTTTCATAGCCTTAGCAGTTAATGCAATAATGGTAAGGTCTCTGTTTTTTTCTTCGCCCCTGATTCTCTTCATTGTTTCATAACCATCCATTTCCGGCATCATGATATCCATAAGGATAATATCTAGATCAGGATTTTTTTCCAGTTTATTAATCGCTTCCTGCCCACTCTCAGCGTTCATGATATTTAATCCAAAACGCTCAAGAGCAGTCGTTAAGGCAAACAGGTTTCGCATATCATCATCCACAATCAGTACTTTTTTTCCTAATAAACAATCGTCGCTCAAATAATAAGCGTCAATGGTTTCGCGCATTTTCTCCGGCAGATCTTTTTGTATGCGGTGCAGGAATAAAGCAGTCTGGTCAACTAATTTACTCAGGGAATGCGCACTCTTAAGAATGATACTGTTAGCAAACTGTTTTAACCGTTCTTTTTCTTTTGGATTTAAATCCTTCGCTGAATAAACAATCAGCGCTGTTTCATGCTCTGATTTGTCGTTCTCAAGCTCTTTAATAATATCCAATCCCTGAGCATCAGGTAAAACAAGATCCAGGATAATACAATCAAAATTCTTTTCACGAACTAAATTGATGGCTTCCTTGGCAGTTTGCGCAGTTGTTACCTGTATATCATCACCTTCAACGGCTTTCACAACCATATCCAGTTCCTGTGGGTTATCATCAACAATCAATAAAGTTCTTGCTTTTTTCTCTGTAAAATCAGTAATATCGGTAAAGATATGGTTCAACATTTTTTCCTTCACCGGCTTCACCAGGAAATTTCTGGCACCACGTTTTAATGCACTGTCCCTGTCTTCCTCCGTGGACGTTATGTAAACAGGAATATGCCTTAACGTTAAATCGTTTTTAAGTCTATCCATAATCTTCCATCCATTTGTATCGTGAAGGTTGATGTTTAGGATAATTGCCTGCGGACGGAATTGATTCAGGAAGTCAATCATGTCACTACCTTTGGTTGTAGCAACAACTTTAATTCCATTTGTATGCGCTCTTTCCAGCATCATTTTCGCAAATTCAATATCCTTGTCAACAATTAATATAACCTTATCGCTGGCTGTAATATTTAATCGATCATCACCAACTTCATCAATAAAATACTGCTCAATCTCCGATAAGTGAAACGTTGTATCAGGAGTTGTTTTAAGCGCTTCCTTAACGATCGCCTTGTTCTCCATTTCCAGTTGTTTATTCTCAACACTTGCAGAAACTTTAATTGGTAAGAACAAAGTAAATTTACTTCCATGATCTGGTACACTCTCCAACTCAATAGTACCACCTAACAGATCCGATAAACCACGGCTAATAGATAAACCTAATCCTGTACCACCATACTTACGGCTTGTTGAACCTTCTGCTTGCTGGAAGGCTTCGAAGATAATGTTTTGCTTATCTTTTGAAATACCAATTCCTGTATCTGAAATTTCAAATGCGATCACAGTATCTGCGTTATCCAGACTCGGCGTTCCTGGTTTCCAGTTATGGTCGGCTTTGTAAATTTTCAATCCAACTTCACCTTTTTCAGTGAACTTAAACGAATTGGATAATAGATTTTTAAGGATCTGATTCAATCGTTGTGGATCTGTTTCAAGAATTTCAGGTAAATTATCATCTGCTTCGATTGTGAACTTCAGATTTTTAGCCTCCGAAATATGCTTGAAGGTATTATCCACATATTTTGTAATCTCAGTAAAGCGTACAGGAGAATAATCCACAGAAATATATCCTGACTCAATTTTAGAAAGATCGAGGATATCATTAATCAACTGAATTAAGTCTTCCCCGCATGCATTAATTGTTTTCGCAAACTGAATTTGTTTCTCAGTCAGATTTCCGTCATGATTCTGGATCAATTCATGTGCAAGAATCTGCAAACTGTTTAATGGAGTTCTTAACTCATGAGACATGTTCGCTAGGAATTCAGACTTATACTTAGAAGTCAGCGTTAACTGATTTGCTTTTTCTTCTAAAGATTTTCTCGCTTCCTCTACTTCCTGATTTTTTAATTCTACCTCATTTTTCTGTGCGGCTAATAACACTGCTTTCTCTTCTAATTCCTCGTTTGTGTTACGTAATACTTCCTGCTGACTCTTTAACTCACTGGCTAAAGATTGAGACTGTACAAGAAGTTCACTTGTTCTTGAGTTGGACTCGATTGTATTTAATACGATACCAATACTTTCAGTCAATCCTTCAAGGAAATCCTGATGAGTCTGACTGAATGAATCAAAGGAAGCCAGTTCAATTACAGCCTTTAACCTGTTTTCAAATAAAACCGGTAAGATGATAATGTTTAATGGTTTAGCTGAACCAAGTCCGGAATTTATTTCTACATAGTCGCTTGGTACATTGGTTAAAAGGATACGCTCTTTTTGCAAAGCACATTGTCCAATTAAACCTTCGCCCATCAAGAAACTATTGGTATCATTTTTACGTTTTCTATAAGCATATGAAGCAATCAATCTTAATCTAGATGTTTCGAACTTATCACCTTCTTCAAGAATATAGAATAATCCATGTTGCGCTGTTACAACCTGTGCCAATTCTGTTAAGATCGCTTTTGTTACTGAATTCAACTCTTTTTGTCCCTGTAACATTTGGGTAAACTTAGCCAGATTGGATTTTAACCAATCCTGCTCCTGGTTTCTTAACGTCGTTGCTTTCAGGTTGGAAATCATCTGGTTAATAGTATCCTTTAATGCTTCTACCTCTCCTTTTGCTTCTACACCAATTGTACGCGTAAGGTCACCCTGCGTTACCGCCGATGCTACCTCAGAGATCGCACGCACCTGCGTCGTCAAATTTGCTGCCAGTTGGTTTACGTTCTCTGTCAGGTTTTTCCATGTTCCGGATGCGCCCGGTACATTCGCCTGCCCTCCTAATTTTCCTTCAGCTCCTACCTCACGTGCTACAGTTGTTACCTGGTCGGAGAAGGTTGCTAAGGTGTCAATCATCTCATTAATCGTATCAGTTAACTGCGCTACTTCTCCTTTAGCCTGAATCGATAATTTTTGTTTCAGGTTACCTTTTGCTACGGATGTTACTACTTTCGCAATTCCCCTTACCTGGCCTGTTAAGTTAGAGGCCATTAAGTTTACTGAATCCGTTAAATCTTTCCACGTACCGGCGACACCTTTTACCTGTGCCTGGCCTCCTAATTTCCCTTCTGTACCCACCTCTTTTGCCACACGGGTTACCTCGGATGCGAAGGAGTTGAGCTGCTCCACCATTGTATTGATCGTATTCTTTAAGTCGAAGATCTCTCCTTTTACGTCAACCGTAATTGTTTTGGATAAGTCACCGCTTGCCACCGCTTTTGTTACCTCTGCGATATTACGTACCTGACCTGTTAAGTTACCGGCCATTTGGTTTACAGAATCCGTTAAATCTTTCCATGTTCCCGCTACACCAGGTACGAACGCCTGTCCTCCTAATTTTCCTTCTGTACCAACTTCCTTTGCCACACGGGTTACCTCTGATGCAAAGGCACGGAGCTGATCCACCATCGTATTAATTGTTTCTTTCAGCTGTAAGATTTCTCCACGTACATCGGCCGTAATTTTCTTCGACATATCTCCGTTAGCTACCGCTATCGTTACCTCTGCAATATTACGTACCTGTGTTGTTAAGTTACCAGCCATCTGATTTACAGAGTCAGTCAAATCTTTCCATGTTCCGGCAACACCCGGTACGTTAGCTTGTCCTCCTAATTTTCCTTCAGTACCAACCTCTCTCGCCACACGTGTTACCTCTGATGCAAACGCCCTTAACTGATCCACCATTGTGTTCAGTGTTTCTTTCAATTGTAAAATTTCTCCGCGTACATCCACCGTAATTTTACGGGACATATCTCCACTCGCTACCGCAATCGCCACATCGGCAATGTTACGTACCTGAGCAGTTAAGTTACCGGCCATTTGATTTACTGAATCCGTTAAATCTTTCCATGTTCCGGCAACACCCGGTACATCGGCTTGTCCTCCCAGTTTCCCCTCGGTACCCACTTCTCTCGCCACACGGGTTACCTCAGACGCAAATCCTCTTAACTGATCCACCATGGTATTGATCGTGTTCTTTAATTCAAGGATTTCCCCTTTTACGTCCACCGTAATCTGACGGGATAAGTCACCTTTCGCTACCGCGGTTGTTACTTCAGCAATATTACGTACCTGGCCTGTTAAGTTCGATGCCATTAAATTTACTGAGTCCGTTAAATCTTTCCACGTACCGCCTACTCCTTTTACCTGCGCCTGTCCACCCAATTTTCCTTCTGTACCTACCTCTTTCGCCACACGGGTAACCTCTGATGCGAAGGAGTTCAGCTGGCCCACCATGGTATTAATTGTATTTTTTAATTCAAGAATTTCTCCTTTTGTATCTACCGTGATTTGACGAGATAAATCGCCTTTAGCCACCGCGGTTGTTACCTCGGCGATGTTACGTACTTGTCCTGTTAAGTTAGAGGCCATTTGATTTACCGAATCCGTTAAATCTTTCCATGTACCACCAACTCCTTTTACTTTTGCTTGCCCGCCCAATTTTCCTTCTGTACCTACTTCAAGCGCCACACGGGTCACCTCAGATGAAAACGAGTTCAGCTGATCCACCATCGTGTTAATTGTTTTTTTCAATTCGAGAATTTCTCCTTCAACATTTACTGTAATTTTCTTGGATAAATCACCATTTGCCACTGCAGTTGTTACCTCTGCAATGTTTCGCACCTGGCCGGTTAAGTTGGATGCCATTTGATTTACCGAATCCGTTAAATCTTTCCACGTACCACCAACACCTTTTACTTTTGCCTGTCCTCCCAGTTTTCCTTCTGATCCTACCTCGCGGGCAACACGCGTTACCTCCGCACCAAATGAGTTTAACTGATCCACCATCGTGTTAATCGTGTTCTTCAACTCAAGGATTTCACCTGCAACGTTTACTGTAATTTTTTTAGATAAGTCACCTTTAGCCACCGCTGTTGTTACCTCGGCAATATTACGCACCTGACCTGTTAAGTTAGATGCCATTTGATTTACAGAGTCAGTCAAATCTTTCCATACACCACCTACACCCCGTACCTTAGCCTGACCACCTAATTTTCCTTCTGATCCCACCTCTAACGCCACACGTGTTACCTCTGATGAGAAAGAGTTCAACTGATCCACCATCGTATTGATCGTGTTCTTTAACTCAAGGATCTCTCCTTTCACGTCAACCGTAATTTTCTTTGATAAATCTCCTTTCGCTACCGCTGTTGTTACATCGGCAATATTACGTACCTGGCCCGTTAAGTTAGAAGCCATTTTATTTACAGAGTCCGTTAAATCTTTCCATGTACCACCAACACCTTTTACCTGTGCCTGACCACCTAATTTTCCCTCTGTACCTACCTCACGCGCAACACGCGTTACCTCGGAAGAGAATGAGTTCAGCTGATCCACCATCGTATTAATCGTATTCTTTAATTCAAGGATCTCTCCTTTTACGTCTACCGTAATTTTCTTCGATAAGTCACCCTTTGCTACCGCTGTTGTTACATCGGCAATATTACGTACCTGGCCCGTTAAGTTCGAGGCCATTTTATTTACTGAATCTGTTAAATCTTTCCATACACCACCTACCCCTTTCACTTTCGCTTGTCCACCCAACTTACCTTCTGTACCTACCTCACGGGCAACACGCGTTACCTCCATGGAGAATAAGTTCAGCTGCTTTACCATTCCATTTACCTCTTTTGCAATTCGCAAGAACTCCCCCTGCAATGGATTTCCCTCAATAGACAAAGGCATTTCCTGTGACAAATTACCTTTTGCTACGGAGGTGATTACGTGTGCAATCTCAATAGTTGGATGCACCAAATCGGAAATAAGCATGTTTACAGAATCAACGCATGAGCCCCAGGAACCTCTAGCGCCTTCAAGCACAACCCTGTTAGTTAATTTACCTTGCTTACCAATACTGGTACCAACTTTTTCAAATTCAAATACCATTCTTTCGTTCAAATCAATGATCTCATTCAAAGCATCATTAATCGCCCCCTTGACCCCGGTCTGACCGGCAGGTAAACGTGTAGAAAAATTACCGTTCTTAACCTTTATCAGCATCTTTAATAATTCTGCATCCGTTAATACACGGTCTTCATAAAAAGCGCCACTTCCATTTGAATGGATACCGTTTGATTTTACCCTTTGGGCATTACCATTTGCTGTAAATGTAACAGCTTTAGAAGATTTTCCTTTCGTAGTGCTTGTTTTTGTAGCTGCCCTATTCGTTTTTGCTGTACTGCCGCTGGTTTTCGCGCGTACTAAAACAGTTTTTTGATCCCCTGCATTTGATTTAGGCGTGCTGCTACTTTTCTTTGTTTGGGGACTTTTTGATTTTGGTTTCAGGGTTTTACTTTTCATATACGGGGGTTTATAAAAGTGTTGGTTCGTCTTAATTAAATAATCCAGATTGATAAAATAATTTGAATTCGTAAATAGTGGAAGCTAAACCATTGCTCCACTATATTAAATATAGGTGAAAAAACAATAAAGCACCGTTTTAAATTTAAAAATTACTGCCTTTGCTCCGGAACAAATTCGGTGAAAAGGCAAAAAAAATAGCCGGGAACACCACAAAAATAGTTGGTGTTTCCGGCTAAATATTGTTCAATTTTGTTGAATAGGTCCAGAAAAAAACAGGTTAAATCAGATTAATTTTTCTTAAAAGTTCTTTTTTATATTGCTCCCCGATTGGTAATGGATGTTTACCAATATATGCTGTACCTTCCTCAATATTGTCGATATGATGTAGGGCAGTTAAATAGGAACGATGAAGTCGGTAAAACTTGTCCGAAGGAAGTTTTTCTTCCATTCCTTTTAAAGTAATGTGTACCGTTAACCGCGTATCATTGGTAAATATGTTTACATAATCTCCCAGGGCCTGAACGTAAATGATGTCTTTAATTTTCACTTTCGTCAATAAGGAATTTGATCTGACAAAAATATAATCCTTTTCTTTTCCGCTCACTTCCACTTTAGGATTCTTACCTTCAAATAGCTCTTTCGCTCTATCGATGGCGACCATAAAACGTGATAAAGTAACCGGTTTAATAATATAATCAGCAACATTCAATTCAAATGCCTCAACCGCATAATCCTGTTTAGAGGTGATAAGAATTGTTATTGGTCTTTTTTCAAGATTTTTCATTAGTTCGATCCCGGTCATTCCTGGCATCTCAACATCCAAAAACACAAGATCGATATCTTCTTTCTTCAGATAATTAAACGCTTCCATCGGAGATTCGCACTCTCCTTTCAGCTCGAGGAAATCAACCTGGTCTACCAATTGTTTTACCATTTCCCGTGACATTTTGTTGTCATCAACTATAATACATCTCATTTGTTTTGGTTTTAAGGTTTGCATATTGAAATACTTTAAATAACAAGGCTAAACTATAACGTTTGTTCCATAATTTTTGTTCCTTTCGATGAAAAATGAATTAAAATAGCCAAAACAGGAAAGGAGTATGTTGATGAGCCAAAAATTTATTCAAAAAACTACAATATTTTTATTGAACGTACATAACAGTTCATTCATTTATCCTGGCGTATAAAAAGTAGCTTTTACCGAAATATTAATAATTAAACGCAAGTACTATCTACATTTAGATTATTCAAATTCATTTTAAAACTTCAAAACAAATTTGTCATGAAAATAATTGTGCCAATGGCCGGTATAGGTAAAAGAATGAGACCGCATACCTTTACCACACCCAAACCCCTTCTTCCGATTGCAGGTAAATCAATTGTTCAACGTCTGGTAGAAGATATTGTTAGTGTCTCGAATGAAAAAGTGGACGAAATTGCTTTTGTCATTAGTCACCTTGGAAAAGAAACTGAAGATAAGCTCAAAAAAATTGCAATTGACCTAAAAGCCAAGGCCAGTATTTTTTATCAGGAAGAAGCTTTAGGCACAGCTCACGCTATTATGTGCGCCAAGGAAGCATTAAAGGGAAAAGTTATTGTCGCTTTTGCGGATACATTATTCAAAGCTGATTTTAAACTGGATGATTCAAAAGATGGAATTATCTGGGTGCAAAAAGTTGATGATCCAAAGTCATTTGGAGTCGTTAAAATCAATGAAAAAAATGTGATCACTGATTTCGTTGAAAAACCAGAGCAATTTGTATCAGATTTGGCGATTATTGGTATTTACTATTTTAAAGATGGTGCGAACCTTAAAAAAGAGTTGCAGTACCTTCTCGATAATAACATTAAAGACAAAGGGGAATTTCAATTGACGAATGCCCTCGAGAATATGAAAAATAAAGGTTTAAAGTTTACACCGGGTCAGGTCACTGAATGGCTGGATTGCGGGAACAAAGATTCAACAGTTTACACTAACCAACGTATACTTGAATTTAACAAGAAAGAAGATCTTGTTTCTAAAATGCATACCTCGCATAACTCAGTTATCATCGAACCGTGTTATATTGGCGAAAACGTAACGTTGATAAATTCTGTAGTTGGACCTTATGTATCAATTGGCAACAATTCAATTATAGAGGATTCCATTATTAAAAACAGCCTGGTTCAAAGCAATGCAAAGATCTCATCAGCAAATATCCGTAACTCTATGTTTGGAAATTATACGGATTTCAAAAACCATTACTCCGAATTAAGCATGGGAGATTACAGTGTACAACACAGTAAGCAATAAAAATAAAATCTTAATGAATTATAATAAATTGAGCTTCGCAAGAAGCTCTTTTTTATATTGTTCGCCGATAGGTATAGCGTGTTTTCCGATATAGGCGTCGTTCTCTTCAATTTTATCGATGTGATCAATTGAGATGATATAAGAGCGATGCAATCTGTAAAATTTGCCGGAAGCCAATTTCTCTTCTATACTTTTGAGCGTGCAGTGAACAAGATTTGTTTTATCCTGGGTAAATATCTTCACATAATCACCATAAGCCTGCACATACAATATATCACTTAACTTAATTTTTGCCAGAACTGAATTAGATCTCACAAAAATATAATCCTGTTCTTTTTCACTAAATTCAATTTTTTTATCAGTTCCCTCTGAAATTTCTTTCGCTTTTTCAACCGCAACCATGAAACGAGCGAGAGTAACCGGTTTTAAGATATAGTCTGCTACATTGAGTTCAAATGCTTCCACTGCATATTCCTTTTTGGAGCTTATCAGAATTATAATAGGACGCTGCTTTAAATTTTTGATTAATTCGATACCGGTCATTCCAGGCATCTCAATATCAAGAAAAATAAGATCAACCTGATTGGTTTTAAGATAATTATAAGCCTCCAAAGGCGTTGAACATTCCTTTTTGACTTTGAGATAAGATACCTGCTCAATTAATAACATTAATGCTTTACGGGCAACCAAACTATCATCTACTACAATACAGTCCATTTAAAAAGTTTATAAACAAAAATAAGAATAAAATCCATATTCCTATTATATGATTAAAATGAGTAAAATTAAATAAAAAAAGTCAAAAGTAACCCGGTTTATTCGCCTTCTATCCGGATCAGATAGTGGACAGGAATAAGCCGGGAGCGAGGTCTCTGATTCCCTCGCGCATTACTTTTGACAGTTATTTTTCAATGAAATGAATGCTTTTACATTGAATTCCCTTTTTTGAATTCACTTACCCTGGCTTTGCCATTATGTGCCATAGCCTTTGTATCTGATTTAACGTCCTCAAATTTATCAGTCATCGAACTTACCAGATCATCAAATTTATTTTTTAAGGCTTCAGTATAATCCTCGCCTTTTTTCATTACTTTCTTTCTGGTTGCAGAACCTTTATCAGGCGCCATTAACACACCTACAAGTGCACCAACGGCTGCGCCGGCTAATACACCCAATAAAATTTTTCCTGTGCTCATAATTTCTATTTTTTATGGTTTAAACTAATTTAATTTCAAAGTTACATTCATGGCTATTCGATTTTGCTGATATTCGTTAGAAACGAGATATTCTAAGCTAAAATAAACTTCCGTCCAGCTTTTTTCGATCTGGTTTCCAGATTCTGATCATTCTTTATTAGAATGATCATCCTTCTTCTTTTTCCGGTCATCCACTAATGGCCCCTCTTTCAATCTCTCTGATAGTTCCGGATACATTTTTTTTATTTGCCGTTTTAATAGTGTTAATCTTTCCAGAAGTTTTTCCTGCAGGTCATCCATACTATTTAATATCTATTATCTTTAACTCAAGTCTTTGGTTTAACTGTCGAACCCTTGGCGAGTAACTCATATTTGTTTTATGCTCCACAAGTGAAAACAGGTCCCCACATCCATCCGCCATCAATCTTTCTTTTTTAATTCCTTTCTCCACTAAGTAATCAACGACTGCGGTAGCTCGCTCTTTAGAAAGATTAATATTATACTCATCTGCGTTCTCGGCATCCACAAATCCCGTGATTTCCACGGATAAATCAGGATGGTTAAATAAAAATTCATAAAGTCTTATTAGCTCAGCTTTTGAGTTAGGACGCAGTGTGGACTTATCAAAATCAAAAAAGATGTTATTCAATACAACGTTAGAACCAATTGCAATTGGTGGCAATTTAATGGACTTCACAATTTCATTATAGTCATCCGCTCTTGACACATACCGATTCTCAGAATAAAACAAGAACCCGGCTGCTTCATAGGTAATGTTATGACTTTTTCCCGGCTCCAGAATAAATAAGTATTTGCCTGTTGATTCATTCGGATAATAAATTCCTTCCAGTTCATGGGAATGATTATCCGTAACTGTAATCTTCACATTTTTGGCTACTAACTGATTTTGATCCAGAATCAATCCTTTCTGTAGTTCCAGTGAATTATTCTTAACATCTGTATATGTGATCACATAATTATCCTTTTCCCCGAAACCCTCTTCCCTCACCGACGTGTAATATGCTGTTTTCTTATCCGGTGATAGGACATAAAATGCTTCATCATCCGGTGAATTAATAGGATAACCAATATTTACGGGTTCAGACCATTTTCCGCTCTCCAATAGTGAGCTTTCAAAAATATCAAAACCTCCCATGGTCTCATGCCCATTCGAAGTAAAATAAAAACTCACACCGTCCGGATGCAGAAAGGGAGCGTCTTCATCATAAATTGTATTGATCTCGGGGCCCAGGTTTACAGCTTTACCCCACTCACCAAGGGAATTTTTCTCACTTTTATAAATATCAGTTCCACCATAGCCACCCGGACGATCACTCGTAAAAAAGAGTGTCCTACCATTGGCGGCAATAAATGCACTTGGTTCCCATGATTTACTGTTTATATGTGAGTTCAGTTTTTTAGGAACCGACCATAAGGTTCCCTGTAATGTTGTTGAGTAAATATTACCATCCCCCTTGTCATCTTTGAAGATGAGAATCTCTTGCCCATCAGATGAAATACAAACTGCTCCGTCATTATCAACGGTATTAATCGGTATTCCCATATTTTCAGCAGGACTCCAAACAGAATCTTTTTTATAAGATATATAAACATCTTCAAAATATTTTCCACCATCATATGTCTGGCCACCAACATTAGTTGGTCTTCCCGTAGTAAATAACATGGTACACTGATCGCCGGTAAACACCGGGGCATAATCTGCATACTGTGAATTAACTGTAGAACCCATATTTTTGATGATTGCATTAACCGGCCTTAAGACCAATTTTTTCGCTGTATAACACATATCAATCTGCCGGTTGGTTTCCCGTATCACTTCAGTCTCCTTAATCCTGGCACTTTTCAACATCTGTTTGAATTTTTTGTATGTATTAATCGCTTCATCAAATTTTCCAATCTGATGATAGGCTTCACCCAAAAGCATATAGGTTAACAGTGGTGCATGTCTTTCCTCCAGAGATCCGTCATCGTAAATGTTGGTAACAAAAACGGAAGCTTTTTGCAGAAAGTAGACCGCTCTTTCTTTCTTTTTAAGCCTTAGATAACATTCTCCAAGTTTATAGCATAAATTATAATTACTGTTATCCTGTTCATATAATTTTCTGTAAATATCCAATGCCTCCATAAAATTATCATGTCTTAAATAATTTTCTGCCTGGGCAAACTGCTTATATAATTCCGGCGTATTCTTTTTTGCATTTCCTGTTTTTGAAAACAAACCTGAAATATTTACTATAAAAAGAATAATAATAATGTTTAAAGTTTTCATGGCTAATCAATTTATTAGCAAAAATACTTTGAGAATCAGGCGGATTACCTTGAATTTCGTTAATAAGGTGAATAACATAGCTTAAGAATTAAAATCATAATGCCGCAGAAATATTCACTTTTACTAATGGCATTCTAAACAAAAAAATAAATGAAACACCGCTAAAACATGCATCACATCAATGAATTCAAAATGCATGTAAGGTTTTTGGTTTTTAAACCATTAATCATAATTATTGGCTATACAATCCGATTTATAAGCGAAAAACAGAAGGCAACGGTTTTCCTACATAGTAATTTTGAACCATAAACTTTTAAGTACTAATTAAAAAAACAAAAGTCATGAACTCAAAAATGAAACTAGGAACGATGATAGCTGTATCTGCGCTATTATCTATGACCGCAAAAGCCCAGGAGCCCGACACGGTAAAAGTTATTAAAGAAACAATTATCAAACACGATACTGTTATAAAAGAAGTCGCTCCTCCTCCACCGCCAGCACCTCCTGCACCTCCGGCTGAACCTCAAACCGCTGCGAAAGACGAACGACCTCCATTACGCCATGGTGAATTTGGTGTACGTTACATGCCAACTTTCTCCACATTAAGATTCAGAAATCAATACGATAATGAAATCCAGGGTGAAGTTTCTTTGAGCCATGGTTTTGGTATCATGCTCGGAGCTAACTTATCCAAGAATATTGGTTTACAGGCTGAATTAAGTTACCTGGAGATTTCCCAAAGATATAAAGATCAGAATTTAGAGCGTAAAGTAGACGTAAGCTATTTAAACATTCCTATTCTATTATCTTTAAACACTGATAAAACAAGAATCGTCAATTTAAATTTTGTTGCCGGTCCACAGTTTGGTGTAAACATTGGATCAAGTATCAGCTCATCAAGTAATGAAAATACCGAAACAGTTCGAGCAACCGTTGGAGCTTCCGGTACCGATATCGGGGTGGCCTATGGTACAGGTTTAGAGATTGCATTAAATAAAATGCATACTGTAAGGCTGGACTTTGGATACAGAGGATTTTATGGGTTAGTCGACGGTAATGCCGATCAAACTTCCAAAAACCCTGACACCTACAATGTTCTCATAAGAACTTCGAGACAAACCCAAGCCGCTTATGCAGGTTTGACACTTTGCTTCTAATATAGAAGTAATAACCAAAAAAAGCATCTACTAACCAGTAGATGCTTTTTTTTTAAGCTTTTGCCATTCCAAACATAAACTTGCTTCTCGGCGGGCGGTCAAATTTTTTGTCGACAATCATGGTTAGCACTGCTTTCAATACCTTTTTCAAGTCTGATAAATTTGTTTTAGGCACATAATAATGTGCCTTATTTTTATATAGTTCGTCTGCAACCAGTTCAGGAAGCGAAGTAGAGTATATAATCACAGGTAAATTCTGCAAGAGTTTATTAAGCTTTATAGCTTTGAGACATTCAGAACCATTAATGCGGGGCATATTAATATCCAAAAACAAAACGTCCGGAAGCTTAACGGTATTCATATTGAGATAAGTCAATAACCGCTCACCGTCTTCCACTGTTGTCAAGACAGTTGGAATTGTCAGGTCACCTAAAGCATCTTTAAAAAAGAATCGATCATCCCTGTTATCATCCGCCAAAAGTATATGGATTGATTTAGGGTCGATTTTAGGTTTATCTGTTTGTTTTGTTCCCGGCATAATATTAAAACGCTAATATAAAATAATTTTTGTTAACACGGTATACACAATATTAAAAAAATAACGATAAATGAGCGGTTTCTTTCTATAAAATTAGTTTTTAAAACGACAAAATTATTAACAAAATTTTGTCGAAGCGGCTCATGTCCGGAATCAAAAAAAAACATTTTACCAGTATTTTTAATTTAAAACAGCAGCAGTTACAGTCGGTCCAAATCAAAAAGACTGTAGATCAAGTTCGTGCACTAAGGTCTTGGGCACATTACATTATTCAGAGAATTCATTGTATTATTCACTATACGTCACCGTACATGTTATTCTTTTGAATATCAGCAAAAAGTTGACTATTTAGCTATAATAAACGATTTTCTGCAAAAACAGACGAAAAGGGATGGAAGCAACGAAAAACTATAGCACGGCTATTAAGGACAAAATGGGAAATGGAAGCAAAATGAGAGGTAGTTGATTAAATAAACCAAAATGCCTCCTCATCGCCATGGTATGAAGAATGAGAGCTTTTTAAATCTCCATTATGAAGGGATCGAAGTGTTCTTTCATAGGAACTTTGTCCTACTGTTTTGTCCTGTCTGCGGAAAAAGATACGGTTGACTAATCTGGTTAGCAACCGGAAGTAGCCTTGGTTTTCTGTTGTGCCCATAATTTCTATTATTAAATATGTAAATGATTTTAATTACTCCGCTTAAAAAACAACTGACTGATACTACAGCTTCTCTCATTTCTATCAGTCTTGTTCTTAATAATCCGGAGTTTCACCGGAATCATTTCTAGCAACAACATTCCCGGCACATTAATTTTTTAAATATTTTAATGGTTCGGGCACTTCAGTATCTACGTTAAAAATTTTATTAAAAAATTAATTCAAACGTTTTTTATCAAAGATAAAGAAGAACTCATGAAACTCAGATACTATTCGGTGAAAACAGAAAATAACACGTTAAAACTAAAAAACCCTATCTGATACTTTTTAAAAACTGATTTGTAATAATAACGAAATTGATCAGACCTATAAACAAGAATTGCCCGGAGCCCTGTAATTCGTAGTTATAGCGATGAAAAATAGCGTATTAACGATTTAAACGAAGAACCTCTCTATTGCAACCTACATTTATTCGAAAATTTATAAGAAAATTATTTTGTTCGGAAAACAGTTTAGTAGGTAAAATCAAAATGTAAATCATAAGTGTCAGCGATTAATTACACACATTAAACCAAAATTCAAACTCTTTAAACGAACAATTTATCTGTTTTTTTTTTTCAGATATACATTTATAAAAAAAATGCCATGAAGACAAAATTTACTCTTACTCTAATTATTTTCATTATATCGCTCGTTTGTTCTTCGCAAACCTATTTTCAAAAAAGTTACAATAAGCCTCTGGATCAGGAAGGACAGGATGTGCTTCCAACACCGGACGGCGGATACCTAATTGCAGGATATACTAATACAAGCCTGCTTTATGATTGTGACCTGATGATTTTAAAAACAGATGCGTCCGGTAACGAAGTATGGACAAAAACATACGGTGGCAGTAAACCCGATTTTCCTTACCACATGTTGGCTACCAATGATGGTAATTATTTTTTAGTAGGTTATTCCCAAAGCTACGGCGGCGGAGATATGGATATTTTACTTCAAAAGATTGACCCCTCAGGAAATGAGATCTGGTTAAAAACCTATGGTGGTAATGGAAATGATTATGCAAGAGATATTACCGCAACGACCGACGGCAATTATATGATTGTTGGCTCTTCAAATAGTTCGAGTACAACAGGGCAAAATGCCAACCTTATTAAGATTGACCCTGCCGGAGACGTTATCTGGAGTAAAACCTACGGTGGATCGGCTAACGACCATGGATGCATTGTTAAACAATGTTCCGATGGCGGATACATCATGCTTGGACAAACATACAGTTACGGTATTGGAAACGGAGATGCGTGGTTGGTTAAAATGAATTCAACGGGTGATACCACATGGACAAAAACATTTGGTGGTTCTCAAAATGATGAAGGAATTTCATTAACGGTTAATAGTGACAATAGTTTTACATTTGTTGTAAGAGATAGTAGTAATGCCGGAAAAGATATTGATACAAGAGTTATAAAAACCAGTTCAACCGGTAGCATAATATGGGATAAAACATACGGTGGAAATAAAAAAGATACTCCAAAAATGATACAGCCAACTTCAGACGGAGGATATATCATTGCGGCAATCAGCAGGAGTTTCGGGTGGATAAACCCTGATATGTGGTTTCTCAAATTAACCAGTTCAGGGGATACAACCTGGACAAGACATTATGGAGGCAGTAATAACGAACATGCCTATACAGCAAGAGAATTAGCGGACGGGAGTTTCATTTCGGTTGGAAAAACAACAAGTTACGGACCAACAATGGATCCGATACTCTTAAAAATAAATTCAAACGGTACACTAACTGTTGGTCTCAGGGAGTTAGCAGCTTCATCGCCTATTCATTTGTACCCAAACCCGAGCTCAGGCAACGTAACCATAGACCTTCACAATTTTAAAGCAAAAAAAGTCACCGTGACCGATGTAATAGGTGTAGAAATTTATAGTAAGGAAATTGAAAATGAAAATATACTAACAATTAAGTTAGAAGACAACAAATCGGGCGTATACTTTGTGAAAAGCGAATCTGAAACGCAATCAGTAATTAATAAATTCATTATAAACTAATACCCTGTTATGAAATCAAAACTAATTTACATTCAGCTTTTTTTATTAATTGTCACTATTTTTTTCCTTGTTTCCTGTAAAAAGAAAGCCGGGCCGGGCGGCCAGGCATCCGTTATAGGCAAAGTATATGCCTACGATTATGACAATACATTTAACTACCTGGTGTCAAAAGGCTATTCTTCCGGAACAAAAGTTTATATCGTTTACGGAGACGAGAAGAATATCGGCAATACGATAACCACATCTATTGACGGGACATTTGAATTTAAATATTTAAATAAAGGGCACTATAAAGTTTATGCACTTTCAGTTGATACAGCTTACCGTGTGAAAGGAAACGATACGGAAAACCCGGTCATAAAGGAATTTGACATAAAGGAAAAGAAACAAAAAGTTACGCTTGATGACATTATAATCAATAAATAGTCAGGCATAACATAGATATTCTTTACTCAAGCTTTTTAAAAGTTTTTGTAAAGATAAAAAGAGGCTGTCGGGGCGGCCTCTTTTTTTTATTTTATTGAAACAAACTTTTGATACATACAGGTTCGGCATATAATTGCAACCTTTCATTTTCGTGGTTAAACACTTCAATTTTTTCTATTTCACCAGAAAACAGGTTTTTATAAACCTCGAGGTAAACACCATTGAGCGCAACTAAATGAATTCTGAATCCATAGTGATATATAAAAGAAACCAGTTCTCCAAACTTATAAACTAAAAAAGATCTGGCAGATAAATCCAATAGATTGAAATATTTTAAATTCATGATTTTATGCTATTTAGTGAAACAATAATCAAAGTTACGAATATCTCTTGTGAATAAATATAGGCCATTCCAACTTTTATCTTAATACATACTAATTAAACCTTAATAATGTTAAATTTTTAGGAAATTAATTCATTTTAAAATGAAACAATGATTACACACAATCATATGTTTTTTTGGAATTAACAAGCAGATCAGGTATCCTGATTTTTATCGTTATTCAGTATTTTAGATAGTTAGTTTCAGATTCGATACTACCGATATCTTGAAAGTATACGCAAAAAAATCCCGGCAACGATGCGGGGATTTTAAATGAGCCGGAAAACTAATTGGCCAATATTTTTAATTCTACTCTTCTGTTTAACTGGCGTCCGGTCGGGCTATCGCTGCCATCTGCATTTTCATTTGGTGCCGCAGGGAATGCTTCGCCGTAACTAGCAGCAACAAGTCTGTTTTTAACAACACCTTTCACAATAAGAAAATCGACTACTGCCTGGGCCCTGTCTTTGGAAAGTTTAACATTGTAAGCATCGGTACCTTTCGAATCTGTGTAACCGGCAATCTCAATAATCATTTTAGGATATTTTGTCAGTAATCTCAAAATGTTCTTAAGTTCTACATTAGAGGTAGGTCTTAAAGTGGTTTTATCAAAATCAAAGAATATATTATTCAAAACAATTTTGGACCCGACGATAACCGGTGGTAAGTCAATTGCTTTATAAATCTCATAATAGTTGGTATTTTTTTCTATTTGCCGGTTTTCGGAATAAAACAGGAAACCTTCCGCCTGATAGGAAATATTATAATTTTTACCGGGTGTTAACACAAATAAATAACCACCCGTTTTGCTATTTGCTTTATAAACACCAACTACTCTTTCTGTTTCATTATCGGTCACCGTGATTTCAATATTGCGGGGAATATTTCCGTCTGCATTTTTTACAATGCCTTTTAAAACTGTTAACGGAGCTTTCTTCTGGTCCAGGAAGGTTATTTTGTAATTATCTTTTTCTCCAATACCGCCTTCTTTAAAGGATGAATAATATGCATTGGTTTTGTCCGGAGACACAACGTAAAATATATCATCGTCTGGTGAGTTCACAGGATATCCAACATTTACAGGTTCAAGCCACTTTTTACCGTCGTTGGATAATGTACTATACATTACATCAAAACCGCCCATTGTTTTATTTCCATTTGAACTAAAAAATAAAGTAATGCCATCGGGATGTATGAAAGGCGCATCTTCATCATATGGTGTATTGATTAAAGCTCCCATATTGAAAGCTTTTCCCCATTCTCCTTTTTCAGTTTTCTGGCTTACATATATATCTCTCCCACCAAAACCACCGGGACGGTTACTGGCAAAATAGATAGCATGGCCGTCCGCCGAAATAAACGCACTGGGTTCCCAGTGTTTACTATTGATATTGTTATTGAGTTTTACCGGTGTGGACCAGATATCACCATCCAGCGTTGTTGAATAAATATTGCCATCGCCTTTATCGTCTTTGTAAATTAAAATTTCCTGGCCGTCAGGCGAAACTCCTACTGATGCTTCATTTTCATTTGTATTAATGGGCGTTCCAATGTTCTTGGCTTCAGACCATGCTGCATCTATAAAATGTGAAATGAAAATATCTTCATAAAATCTCCCACCATCATACGTTTCTCCACCGGTGCTGGTACTCCTTCTCGAAGTGAAAATCATGGTAGACTGATCAGCTGTTAAAACCGGGGAATAATCAGCGTAGGGAGAATTCACCGTTTTGCTCATATTTTCAATTTTAATACGTACAGGATTAGCCACTAATTTTTTCGCAGTGTTACACATCATCATTTTACGAGTTGCATCTTTTAAATCTTCATCTTTCTGATTATTAAACTGCATTTCCCGTTTGTAATTCTCATAAGATTGAATGGCTTTGTCAAACTGAGAATGAATATGATAAGCGTCTCCTAAAAGTTTATAAGTTAAAATTGGTGCGTTCCGCTCCGTTGAAATGCCTTCTTTGTATTTTGTGGAAATTGATTTCTCTGCTCTTACGAGATAAGGAATTGCTTTCGCTTTTCCGCTCCGTGCTTCTAAATAACAATTACCAATTAAAAAATTGATATTGGCATTAGTGCTATCCTTACGGTACAACTCGAGATACATAGGTAGAACTTCAAAAAAATTACCCTCCTTATAAACGGTATACGCAGTTTCAAATTTCTGATCAAAGTCAGATTTATTTTGAGCAAATAAAGTTGATAAGCTAAGCACGAGTGCAACTGCCAGTATTCTTGTTTTCATGTTAGTCTTGTAATTTATTTGGTGTAAGGTTACTTATCCAGCTATTGGATGACAGCACCCATTTTATTTTCAGATGATATTATTATCATCAGGCAAATATGCATAGAAGGAAACGATGAATTTTACACTGGGGAAGTAGAGAGTTACACAATTCACTCTAATTTGAAAGTAATTAACACAAGAAGTATAGGTAAAACACTAAGATATATTTGATTAAAGATCAAGTTTCAACTGACGTTTGCTTAATTCTTCAAGGATTAAAAGCTTGCTGGTTTTATATACGGTCAACTGTATTTGTAAAGTTGCTTTTGCATCCGGACAAACGATGTTCTTGGTAATTTTCTTTAGTGAAACATACCTTTCATCAAGCTGTCCAATTTTCTGTACAAGTTCAGAGGTGGTGTAATTGTTTAAACGCATTCATTTCATTTAAAAAGATTAGCGGAACCAAGAACCTTATCAATAAAATTAATATAATTTTTTAAAACACCTGATATTTAATTCATCTTTAATCACTTGTAGCTTTTGAACCAGGTGGCAATACATTAATACTAAACGATGAACAGCTTTTTTCAAGTAAAGTCCCTCTTGAATACCAGACTTCTTTGAATTTGTTTCCAGGATGGAAAATGGGTATAAGATTCAAAATTTGAAGAAGATTTGCACCTGTACATCCTTATGGATCACTTTGATTCTTATCACTAAATATGAAATTAAGATTCCGTTTCTTTTCTCTTACTTATTTCCTGAAGAATTAGAACCTTAGTAAGCTTATAAACATCCAATTGAATTTTCAGAGTTGCTCTGGCATCCTGATTTTTTATATTTTTCATTACTTTCCTAAGCGATTGATACCTGTCATCAAGCTGCAATATTTTTTCAACTAATTCCGCTGTGGTGAAATTATCCAAACGCATTCATTCAATTCTAATGATTATCAAAGACAAACCTTAATATAAAATTAAATTTTTCCCCTGAAAATAAACTTGTATTTAATTCACTTTTTACTTCAAAAATCAAGGTTCCAGCTGGTTTGCAGGATTTCTTTGAGTTTGAATTTTAGGATGAACAGCTGTGGGCGCGGGTAAGGAATGAACAGGACTTGACCCTAAACAATCTGATGAACTACTTTGAATCTCTATATCAAAATTAAGTTCAGGCTGTCTTCTAATTAATTCTTCAAGAATTAAAGCCTTGCTGTTTTTATAAACCGTCAATTGAATTTGCAAAGTAGCTTTTGCATTCGGACAGTTTAATGATTTGGTAATTTTCTTCAGTTCAACATACCTTTCATCAAGCTGTCCAATTTTCTGAACAAGCTCAGAGGTAGTGTAATTGTTTAATCGCATTTCATTTCATTCAAAAGATTAGCGGAACCAAGAACCTTGTCAATAAAATTAATACAATTTTTTGAACTACCAAGAAATTAATTCAATTCAACGATGAATTTCTTGAATTAAACGGTCATTTTTCCAATCCCGTCTCATCCTAAAATAGAACAACTTCTAACTTCTATAATAGTTTGTCACCCGTAAAAATTAAAAAAACGGGATTCAGCTGCGCTGCTTCCCTCCGGTTTCATCCTGAAATAACAAAACTCAATACTTCGAATTGGTTTTTTGTTTCACGCAACGCTTCGCACGAACGCACGCTTTCTGCTCGCTTTTGCATAAAACAAAAAAAAACACCCAAGCTCTTGCTTGGGTGTTTTGCTCTCTTCTGTAGCCCGTACGGGACTATTTTTAACATATTCCTATGTAATCCTAAACAGTCCCAAATGACCAAAACCCACGCTATTAGGGCTTCTATATCACTTGAAGTATTCCTAAGCATTCCTAGGTAAAATCAAAAGCAGACTGTAACCAGACTGTAATTTTCATTTTTTAGTGTACATTTGAAAAATAGTAGTCCTCCTGGACTGTAAAGTAGACTGTAAATTTAAACTAGATAAAAGTAATGAAAAAGAAGAAAGACATATCATTTAGGTACGAATTAAACCCAAGACCAAACCGTGAAGGTGTTCACGAGATACTACTGGTCATAACCGAAAATGGGAAAAAACAGAGGGTCAAAACAGAGATTTACTGTAAAAATGAACATTTTGGGACGGTGGTCACCAAGGGTAATAATAGCAAACGTGTGGTCATACCCCAAAAATGGGTCAATAATAAAGACAAAGAAAATGCTTATAAGAACAAAGAATTGGATGATAAGCTTACAGATTACAAATCAACCTATAAAGCAAAAAAGGAATCACAACCCAATATCAAGAAAGAATTCTTAGTAAAGGCTGTTAAAGATGGTACGGTAAAAAAAGACGTTCTAAGCATATTTCAAAAAATGATTGATGAATTAAATGCAGATGATAACTACCCTACCGAAAAAGGCTTTATCACTACCAAGGGTCATTTTGCTGGTTTCTTAGAAAAAGAAGGGTTACCAGTAACAACTGAATTTGAAGATATGGATAAAAACACCTTGAAGAGTTTTGAAAAATATCTTTTTAAGGTAATCAATGGTGATGAACCAGCAAGTGATTCTAGTGTACACACTAATATGAAACGTCTTAGACGTATAAACAACTATGCTATTGAAGACTTAGAGATTATCACCAGCGATATATACCCATTTAAAAGCTATACTATGCCTGTTATAGTAGAGAAATATAAAGAACGGTTAACCCAAGATGAACTAGAATTATTTGAAAATGAACCATACGAGCCATACACCGCAAAGTTCAACGTTCAAAAGGCATTTATGTTTTCAGTACGTTTAGCTGGTCTTAGGGTTGAAGACACTATTTCAATGAGGGTTAAAAATATCCTTAATGGTCGTATCACATATAATATGAAAAAAGGTAGTACTGGTTTTACTCTTAAAAGCTATAAGATAACACCAAAGATTCAAGCTACCCTTGATTTATATGTTAAGCCAAATTCAAAACCAGATGATTTAATTTTTCCTTTTTTACCACCAGCTGTATTTACATTCACTAAAAGGGAATTCAAAAAAGAAATTGGTCGTAAAACATCATATATAAATAGCTTACTAAAAGAAATAGCTGATGATGCTTGTATTTCTAAAAAAATTACCACACATATAGGTCGTCATAGTTTCGCATCAGCTGTACAAAAATCAACTAATGATATTGAAACCATTAGTAAAGCCCTTGGTCATAAAGATATTAAGGTGACCCAGCGTTATCTTGAAGAACTCAACGTTGAAAGCCTTGACGGTATGATGGATAAACTAGATATATAAAAAAGAAACCCAGACTTAAATCTGGGTTTTTTGTTTTAGCACTTTATAGGCTGGTCTGTTGTTGTTGCAAAGGGTAAGTGTTTAAATATTTGGTCTGGTGCATTTATATATGGTAACAGTTCTTGACGTAGATTTTCTTCAATGAAAAAATCACCATAATAAAACTGGCAAACCAGAAACATCGTATCTTTAATAGTAATATTGTCATACCCATCAAGATATCTAATATTCATTAATACAGGTCTATCTTCAGCACCAACAATATTTTCACTTAAATAGGCTAATGCTACTTGTTTCTTATTATGATAAGCACCAATATACCCACCAGTTAAATCACCATAAGTAATTTTACGACCTTCCCAATCTGGTAATGTTTCATATATTCTAAATAATTCATTCATTTTTTTTGAAGTTTTAAAAATTTTTGTATTTTGATTATATAAAAATAATTAATAAATAATAATATGGGAAATTATAAAGAACAATTAAATGATTTAGTTAATAAGTTAACTAATAGGCTTAATGAAAGAGAAAAAGCGTATGAAGATTATCTTCTTGAAGGTGGTTTAACTGCTAATGCACATACTGTTGGTGAACTACAACACGTAGGTATGGAAATAAATAATTTTAAAAGAGCAACAGAAATAGCCGTTGACCATTCATCAACAGTAAATAACTTCACAATAGATTTTAATCACATTATGAATAAGCTAAATGCTATTACTTTCAAATCATTAAACCTTAAAATATAGTTCTATTTCACCTTTTCTTCTATTGGTAAGACCAGTAATGACCCTACCCTTTGCCTTATTCCACATCATAAATGAAGCTGTTATAGCAGCTTCTTTTGTGGGGTCAAGGTTGACATTCTTTAAAACACTAGATTTACTAAAGTTTCCAGAACCTATATTATAACATAGACTTACCAATGCATCAAATTGATTCTGGGTTATCTTAACTTTCACCAGTTGATTTACTGAATCGACATAGTTCTGTACTATATCAATAAACATTGTATTAGCTTGTTCTTGGGTGATGGTATCACCAAGCTTTACCTTAGTACCATCTTTGTAGTATGTATTACCGTACCCGATTGTTGGTACACCAGCACTACATAAATAAGCATTTAATTTACATCCCTCGTATTTTTTGATAAGGTTGATGCCATTTGTTTCTAATTTCAATTTTTAAAACTGTTTTCATTTTTTTGTTATTTTTGGTTTATGAAACATACTGTGACGTACAACTTCAAGAAAAAAGGTTTTTTTTTAGGTAAGAAAGGTGGTAGACATTTAACACCAATTCAAATAGAATTCACTATTGATAATAGTATATTCCCAGCTTCATTTATAGCTGAAAGAATTAGACTTGAAGATGTTGAAAAAGAAGATTTTCAAAAAGAATTTGAAATTAGTGGTGATATTAAACCGAACCCACCTAGACTTATAGTAAAGTTTGATGACTTTGCCAAGTGCTTTTAATCTTTCTTTTTTCTTAAATCCTTTACCAGTTTATACACGGTATAAGAACTTGCTAGCACCAGTGAAAGGGTAGTAAGTAAATCATTAATTTGAGATAAGGTAATTGATAAGGCTGCTACATTAGCACCTACTACTTGTACTATGTGAGTAAAAGTTGATGTTGAATCATTCATTTGTTTTTAATCGGTTAATTCTGATGTTATTTTTGGGTTATAGTCTATAAGTGGTAAGTCCTTGACCCATAAAAAGGATTCGTTTATACACATCTCAACTTCTTCAATTGATATGAACCAATTTTCATTAGCATCTTGTGTTGCTCCAAAGAATGAATCGGGTGCAAATTGTTGACCCTCTAATAAATCCTTTTGTTCTATTGTTAATTGATGTACTTTCATTATGTTAAACCTGTCTACCAAGTATTGTTTGGAATTTTTGAACTATTTTATATAGTTTATATTGTTGTGCTTCTGTTAAACCATAACCATAAAAAGCAAAAGCATAATTTCTTGCACAAAATCCAGAAGGTGAACCAGTAACATTTCTACTACCAATAAAAACATTAATAGCTGATAGTGTACCACCATTTGCATTAGTATCAGTACCTATTACAACACCGTTTTGACCTCTCATAAGTAGTGTTGAACTTGTTCTTGATACTAGATGTAAACCACTACCATCAGTAACAGTTGAAACAATATCTGAAATAGTTGAATCATTCATTTGTGTTGTTGAATAATCTGGTACACCAGTTGCTGCTCTAATAGAAAAGAAACTTCTTTGAGTTGCATTTGATGAAGCACCCATATCAATAGCTGTACCTGCAACACCAACACCAGCTGATGTTCTGGAATATAAACCCATAGATTCACCATTAAGGTTAGCTAGGGCATTTGGTGGACCTCCTATATTTCCATATCCTGTTGTACCATTTGTTGTTATTCCATTTGCATTATGAGTAACACCACCAACAAAAGTTATATTAAAGTTTCCCTGTCTTTTTAAGTTCTTTGAATGTGCTGTTGCGTTTCCACCAACAAAAGGATATATAGCACTTAACGAATTCCAAAGACCGTATGTTTTTAAATCAATACATAAATTATTGATAGCTTTTATTTGTGTCGCATTTGTAATATTGGCATTAGTTGATGCACAAAATGCAGCTGCATCTGGGTCTAATGCTCTTAATCTATAAAGAGTTGCATTACATATTGTTTCTGGTGCTGCACTAGCATTATAAACTTGAACCGAACCAATACCACCACCTGTTGAACCAGTTAAATAGTTTGCACCAGCACCAGCGTTACCAATATTCTTAGCAAGATTAGCATTAGGAAATAAAGCACCGCTTATTGTAAAGTTACTGAAGAAAGAACCGTTTCTATATATTACAATAGTATCAGAAGCATAATTAATTATGAATGATAAATGAATCCAAATATTATCATACAGTGTAAAAACCCCAGGAATATTTAATGTTACATTAGCAGCACCAGCTGTTGTATATTGAAATCTAGCATCACTAGTATTTATTCCTCTATAAATATGAATATTAGGGTCATTAGCTGCACCAGCTAACTTATCATAAAAAAGTGTTTGAGTTTTTGTTGCGTGTAATTCAGTCCTACACCAAAATGAAATCGTAATTGTGCTAGTGGCACTTGACATTACAAATGCATTAGATGCTATATTTGATGTTGACCCAGTATACCTAAATGTATCGCCATTACCGTTTAATCTTGTCTTGGAAATACCAGCACCAGCGGTTGCATTATTTGACCCTTGTAAATCGGTAATTGTTGTTGATACAGATGGATTGTATGACCTAATATCATTTGGGTCATAATGAAATAATAAATTATTTTTAAACGGAATGTGTTTCTTTCTTTTCATTAGATTAATTCCATACTTTCTAATTCTGTTATAAACATTCTTGAACCATCATATACAGCTGATATATATACCAGACCAGTTATATTTGGTTGAATAGCTAGATTGGAATACCAACCAGCACTAGTTGCTAATGTGATTGTATATCCAAGTGTATTATCAACTATAATAGAGTATTGACCCTGTACAGCACCAGAATAACTTAATACACAATTTGATGTAGCTGAATATGAAATAATATTTGAAGCACCTAGATTAAGTGTATGTGCAGTTGTAGCATTAACTTGACTTGATACTGGCGTAACCACTGTAGAAGCTGATAAACCAGCTGTAAAATTAGTTGCACCAGTTACTGTACCACCTGTGAAGGTTGAACCACCAGCGTTACCTATAACAACATAACCATTAGAATCAATACCGAGATTGTTAACAGCGGTTGTACCTGTTAAATACCTAATATTTAAGTATGGTACATAAACTGTATTTGATGCACTTGCATTTACATTTACACCACCAAGTACAACTGAATTAGTTATACCAGAAGAAAAATAAGATTCAGCTGCATTAATAAATATGGCTGCATTTGATAATGCACTTGTTGTTGTTGCTGCAAGACTAGTATTATCTCTAATCTGAATTTGCTGCATAGGTATAAAATTATTAAACCCAAATCCAATTTCTTCACCTTGAATGGTTACAGTATCAGCGTATAACTTCATTAGACCACCAACATCGTACTGACTTAATTCAAGATAACTATCTGCTAAGTACAATTGTGACTTATTCCAAGCAGCATTATCAATAGATAATAATATTTCACTAGAAGTACCATAAGCATCAAGACTTAATTCACCACCACCATTTAATGATTTAATTACTCTACTACCATCAACAACAACATTAGGTGTATAAAGTGTATTGTTTTCAGTACCAATTATACCATCACCAAATACTATTGTTGAATCACCAAGTGCTTGTGAACCGTAACCGTGAACAAATGATGTTTGACCAGAAGCAATAGAATTGTTACCACCAGCGTGTGAATAATCACCACTAGCTTGGGTCATATAACCTTGTGAATGTGAAGCTTGACCATTTGCAGCTGTATTTTTCCCTTCAGCGTGTGATTGGTTACCACTAGCTATTGTTTCTTCACCCTCAGCGTGTGATGCATCAGCTGATGATACAGTCCCACCACCTTCAGCGTGTGAATATTGACCAGATGCAATATTAAAAGCACCTTCAACGTGTGAACCATTAGCACCACTTGCAGCGTTTTGTCTACCTTCAGCGTGTGAATAAGTACCACTAGCAGTTGTATTCCATCCTTCAGAATGTGCTAAAAATCCAGATGCAATTGTATTCCATCCTTCACTATGTGAACCAGTACCACTAGCTAGTGTATTCCAACCTTCAGCGTGTGACATATTACCCGATGCAATTGAAGCATTACCTTCAGCGTGTGATTGGCTACCAGTTGCAATTGTTTGTTGACCTTCAGAGTGTGAACCAGTGCCAAGTGCAGATGTTTGATAACCTTCAGCGTGTGCTGAATTACCACCAGCTATTGTATATTGACCTTCAGCGTGACTAGTATGACCAGATGCAATTGTTAACCTACCACCAGCGTGTGAATAATCACCACTAGCTGTTGTTGTACTACCTTCACTATGTGAGTAATAACCACTAGCTGTTGTTGCAGCACCTTCAGCGTGTGCAGCGTAACCAGAGGCAATTGACCCACCACCTTCAGCGTGACTTCTTTCACCACTAGCAGTATTACCAGCACCTTCAACGTGACTATAGTCACCACTAGCAGTACTTGCATAACCTTCAGCGTGTGTATAAATTCCACTTGCAATTGTATCTTTTCCTTCAGCGTGACTTGCTTCACCACTTGCTGTTGTTACTAAACCTTCAGCGTGACTTGCAGTACCACTAGCAGTACCACCAATAAGGGCTAAAATATATGCACCACCTTCAGCGTGACTTGAATGACCAAGGGCTTGTGACCCGTAACCTTCAGCGTGACTTGTATGACCACTAGCATAGGTTGCATCACCTTCAGCGTGTGACGTGACACCTAATGCAACAGTATTATACCCTTCAGCGTGACTTGCATTACCAATAGCTTGAGCATTCCACCCGTGAGCATAAGCATAATCACCTGTTGCATCCAGACCAGTATCATTATTTGCTTTTACAGATTGGTAACCTGTAGAGCCACTAGTCCAGTAAGTATCTGTTATTCCAGTAACACCTTCACTAATATTTAGTGTACTGTCAATAATATCTTGTAGAATACCACGTACATTAACACTAGTGTTCTGATTGTTTAGTGCATCAGTTATCGCTATGTTAAGAGTTGAAGTAAGATTTGCTTTGTTTTTTATTGACATATTAATTAAATGATAAGTCAAATGAGTTATCAAATGCCCTACCGTGTGCTATTCCTGTTGTTATTTTTATTGAATTGGTTTTGAAATATTCAGTTATCGCAAAAGTTTGCGGTGTATATTTCATCTTCAACCCTACTAGATTATTATTATTGATATTATCAATAACACTGTTATCACTTATGATTGAAAAAATCGCTTCAATTTGACCATACATCTGTATAGCCATATCATAAATAGACTGATTTGTACCAATTGTAACAGTACTAAACCCACTTATTTCTTCACTTGATACTGGTTTTTTCTTAGCTGTTTTAGCTTGTTTAATGATTGATTCATCATAACTAATTTGCATACCTACAGGTACTTCATCGTGTATTCCAGTGAATGAACTATTGTCTTCAATCATCTTAAAAACATAACTAGTATCACCATATAATTCAACTGTTAAGTCAATTAGTGATTTGATGTTCTTATTGATATAGGAATCAGTAACTGTTTTAAATACCCTAGCTGGATATGATAAAAGAACATCATCAAATATAATTTCAACCCCTACTTCTATTGTATCTTGAATACCAGTTAAAAAAACATTATCATCTATAAGCTTAAAAGCATATCGTACGTCACCATATAATTCAACCGTTAAGTCAATTAGTGATTTGATATTTTTATTTATGTATGTTTTATTAGCCATTATTGAATTCTTAAAGCATCAACGAAGTATTCTACATTGTTACCAGTACCCTTATTTATTTTAATTTCATTTACTTGGTAGTTATCCGCTTTCAATTGAACTGATAAATTCCTTTTTATTAATTGTTCTGTACCATTTGAAGCCAGATAGTAATCAATACCAAACCCAACAAGTGGGTATTCCTTATAAGCACCCACATTACACTTGATGATTAATTCAATATGATTTGGGTCTGAATCAACTATGTTGAAATCACCATCTTTTATTTCTATATCAAAATCACTTGTGATATTGATGTCTTGTACATTAGCCATTTGATTAATTATTAAATACCATCACCGTGTAATACGGTGTCATTTTCCAAGTCTGAAACTTGTGTTAGTGTTAGATTTTGGGTGTCTGGTGTATCTGGTGTTGTTATACCAGTCATACCACCACCAACAGTTACACCAGCGTGTGTATGTGTATTATATGCTGTGATATGGTTGTTATAATTGCTTATGTGATTATTGAAAGCATCTTCAAGATTATTAAGCTTATCAACCAGTTCTTCAATCTTCACAATACCTTTAAAATTCTTACCGTTCAATTGAATTTCTTCAACCTCTGAAAACATAGTCACGTGACCATCTTCATTATTTAGCATCGTAACAACTACGACACTACCGATAACAGGAACTATCAAGAAGCCTTTTTTCACTTCACCATCTTCATCTTTTGGCATTAACTTGACATCAAGTAAATCTGGTGCTTCATTAATCGGTACACAATCACAAGTGTTATTATCTAAATCAACACTTGATACAGTACATAAGATTGAATAGATTTCATCATCATTTCTAGCAAGGCTTCTAATTGCACTTTTTATATCATTCTTATTACTCATTAATTCTTAAGTTTTATACCTAATTCTATTATTTGCCTATAGCCATTCATACCAAAGATTCTTTTAACTGATTTGCACTGATAGACACCGTTCTTTTCTGGGTATCTTTTGCTTACCAGATTTGCAGCGTCCCCGTGTCTGATATAGTCTTCACCAAACGTGGTGAAACGTCCCGTGTAACCTTCATACTTAAATTCTTTAAGCTTTAAATCAGCAAAGGTTTTTAACTCTGCTTCAGTAGCATTTTGAATCTTGAAATCTTTTAACGCTCCATCATCATCACCAACTTCAACAACCTTTCTAGCATTCGTTTTACTATCAATTGATTCTGCTTTTACTCTTAATCGTATATCAGTTTCACGTTGATACTTTAGGCTTGAATCATCTATGATGTTATGTTCAAATTCAAAATCAACTGTATTGGTATCACTAGTATCACTAGCTAAACCAACATTTAAAACACCATCAACGAAGTATGAATAAAAACCATATTCACTTTTTAGTGTATCAAGAACCTTTGCAGCACTACTATTGAAACGCTTAACATTGATTTCTACATCTAGTAAGCATTTGAAATCAATACCAGTACCATCAAGTAAAACATCATTCAAGAAGTCTTTAAGCTTAATCTTTGTTGGTATTATTTTAGGGTGCTTAAGTGTACCACCTCTTTTACCCTTGGTGATGCTACCATATCTTAAAGGGTAAAGAATTGGTTTTTGCTTAAGTAAGAACATTTGGTCTTCACATTCAATTTGAATTGGTGCATTAATTGAAACCGTTGAAATGAAACCTTCAAAAACAGTTCTTAGTTCTGGAAAATAACCCATTTCAATCTTGACCTTATCACCACGTTTAAATATTGAATCTATTTGTGTTGCAATCGGTTTACCATCAAAATTTAATTTTCTTGGTATTGTAATTGAAGCTGTATCTGTTAAGTCTTCATAACTGGTTTCAACTTCAATATTGTTTACAAAATTGAATATGATTATATCACCCTCTTTCTTAGTCTTCAGGTCATACTTTGTAAATGTTATTTTTGAATAAAGTCTAAGCATTAGAAAAATGATTTTTGTTGATTATTAGCACCCTTACTTTCTTTGGTTGATTTAATTTCAAAAGGTGTTTCACTTAATGCTTGAATCTCGAAACGTTGAATATTTCGCATTGCTTCTTCTTGTGGAAAATTGTAGCTGGTGATTACTATGTCAGTAATACCAAATCTTGCTAGTACATTACTACCTACTTCAATTGATTCTGGTACTTGTAAAAACTTGATTAATTCAGCTACTTCATCTTCTGGGTAAGTGTCTTGATTAACAGTAGAAATAACACCACGTATTGTTATGTTATAATCACCATCACTTATGTATTCTTTTACATCACCATTTCTACCCTGTATTGGTGTTTGAATAATTCTTTTAGCTTGATTAACTTCAATAAGTGCTACACCCATTGAAAACTCTTTTATACTAATAGTTTCTTTATCCAGTGTTTGATATTCCTTATCAGCAAATGTTAGTACATCAAATACAGGTAAACCAAAGAAGCCTTTATCAGCATTTTTAATACCTTCAATTCTTGTTTGTTTTTCAGTTGATAGTTGTTCTGCATTTGATATGGTATAGAACTTTGGTTTAAGTGCAGCAAGACCAAAAGCTTTGATTATTAATTTGGCTTGTGATGCTAATTCACTAGCAACCACTTGACCAGTTTGAAAATTATTTTCCATTATTGCTTACCTTGTTTGTTGATATAATTGACATCATTCACGGCTTCAATCAATCGTTTTGTTATTTCGTCTTTAATCCAGCCTGTACCTTCAGATACATTTTGTGAATACAGATTCAGTTCTTCAACCAGCTTTTCTATATTGATATGTAAATCTTGTGGACGTGCTACACTAGCTTCTATTCCTGTACCAAGGCTTGAATCAGATGCTTTTGTTTTATCTGTACCATCAACACCAGTTTCATTTGGTTTTGCTTTAAATAGTCTAGCAACACCGCCTAATTGTTTTGAAGTTTCAAGTAATAATGATGCTTGAACATTATAGTCATCTAAACCAGTTTGTCTTACATAAGGGTCATTACTACCTAATGAACTTTTAAGACGTGCATCATTTTCTTTTTTAAGAACATCAAGAACTGTAAGATTCAATTTGACATCTTTAAGAGATTTTGTTTCTTCAATCATCTTTTGAAACGCTAAGGCTTCACCCTCTTGTTCCCTACCCTTTGTGTTGTAACCGAATCTACCAGCTACCCTTGAAAAGCCACCAGCACTAGCACGGCTTGTATTGGTTTTCTTTAATGCTTCATCTAAAGCATTTGCAGCAACCATTGTATCAGTTAGATTTTCAACCATAGAACTAGCCCAACTAACTGTACTAGCGATGATACCAGATTGTGATTTACCGATGTTTACTTTTAATTGTTCCCAAGCATCACCAAGATTTGAAATACGACCACCAACAGTTTTACTTTGAGCGTCCATAAGGTCAAAGAATTGACCACCTTCAGCTGTCATATCTTTGAAAGCACCTTCAATATCCTTAAAGCCAAGCTTACCATCGTGTACCATCTTATTGATGTCTTTGGTAGTTACTTTAAGACGTTTTGATAATGCTTCATAGATTGGAATACCACGACCAGCAAACTGTCTTAAATCCATTAGCGTTACACGCCCAGATGTTTTAAGTGTACCGTATAAGTAAGCGATTTCACCAATTGGTTGACCAATACCAGCTGATACATCACCTAGGGTTTTCATCGTGTCAACTACTTGACCAGCTTGAAAACCATAAGCAATTAATTGCTTGGTTGCATCTTGAACTTCATTAAGACTAAATGGTGTTGTTTTAGCAAGACTTACTAATTGTGATTGTAACGCTTTGGCTTGGTATTCATCACCCTTTAAAAGCGTTTTTAATGCAGCTGAAAAGTATTCATAGTTGACTAGTGAATCTTTAACAGCATTACCAAAAGCAACTACACCACCAACTGCAAAAGCGCCAGAGATTACACCACCAAGTTTGCCTAATCCATTTGATAGACCTTTTGTTTTATTTTCAAGACGGTCAAACTTTGCATCAAGCTTACTAGTTGAATTAATGGCTTTACCCATTGTTTTATCAAATAGGTCTTTAAGCGTTATGTTATATCCAAGATTTTGATTGTTGTTCATTTTGTTGATTTGGTTTAAATAAAAAAGGGCTATCAGTTTTTAATTGAATAGCCCTTTTTTTATTCTTTATCGACCAGTACACCTGTCTTTCTTAAGACATAGAGTAATTCACTTACATACAAACACCATTTATTATCTGATAATTTTTCTATGTTTAAGTTTGGGTGATAATGTCTTAGTAAAGCATTACTTTGAAGTATTTCATCTGTAGCTATTAAATTTTTATATCGTTCTAGTTTTTTTTTATACTAGCAGTTCTTCTAGCTAAGTATTCAACTAGTGGTGCTTCACAAGCAAGCAAAGCATCATCATCATTAGTAATTAACGCTAGTTCATCACCATCGATATAATTACCTTTTAAACAAGCTTCAATTGCTTTTGATGGGTCTGCACCACCGTATAACTTATTTACAATAGCGTGTGTCATTCTATCAGCTTTCTTTAAAAAGATTGTAGCAGTTTTCACACCTTCATCATCAAGTGGTGCTGTAATAGTAAAAACAGTACCATACTTATTTTTTAATGCTTCAAATTCTGTTGTTAATTCTTCTTTAGTTTTCATTTAGTTTTTAGTTTTATTAGTTGTTATTAAATACCCATTTCAATGTGTGAACACAATAATTCTAGTTCACAATCAATTGATGTATCATCTTGTGACACGTCACGTGTATTATTTTTGAAACGACAGTTTCTAATTGTATGAATACGTGGTACTAATGCCATATCAGTATAAGCCACGATAATGTCAAACATTGGAATATCCATAAGCAACCCATTAGGGGCTACGCTCATAATACTTTCTACTTCCTCCATCTTAAGAGATATTGAACAAGTAGCTTCAAGGTTTCCAAGTCCATAAGAAACTGGTGAACGACCAGCACCATAAATCATTTCTGATTTTTGAGTTTGACTATAAGTTATTTTTGTAATACCTACAATTGGTACATTCATAATGTTTAATGTGATGTCTTGCCAGCTGTATGATTTACCGTTGATTAGTACAGGAATATTTACCATATCTATTTTCTTTTTTAATTCTTGTTATTTTATATAGCTAGGGTATATCCTACATTCACTATGATTTCATCAGATGTTCCTACTGGTACAATCTTCACATCAATAAATAATTGATTAGTGCTTAGTACATTTTGTGCTGGATTGATTGTTATCTTAAATGCAGATAACTCACCATCTCTAATCATCACATCTAATGCACGATTACACATAGCTTTAAATGATGCTATAACATCTTCTGAAAGTGTACCATCAGCATTAACCTTAATAGGGCTTGCAATAGCTGGTAATAAGAATGTTCTTAAACCACGGCTTACTTTGTTGATAGTTCTGTTGTTATTGATTCTACAGTAGTCACTTGTTACAGCAACACACGTATATGGATTATCAAAGTATGAACCAGCGATACCGATATATTTCTTTAAGAAGATATACCCTTTAGCATCTAGGTTATTGATAAGACCATCACTTAATACATTGTATAATGAACCATTAGCAAATGCTAGCGTTTCCATTTCAACACTTGACATATTGAACTTATCAACCCAAGCAATAGATTCTGATACCTTTGCAAAAGCAACAGCACCAAGTGTAAGACCTACACAACCGATTGATTTACCAGCTGCTAAGAATAAAGACTTACCAGTTGCATTACCATCTTGACCAAGACACACACTAATGTTTTTACCAAATAATGTATGTAAGTCAGTAAGGCTTGTTAAGTCAGATACAGCTGAAAAATCAGCTTGATAAATAACTTCAAGTGGCTTATAGTTTGCAGCGTTTAAATCTGCTTGTGTTTGTAATAAAGCAACTGCACTAGTATTGAAAGCAGCTTGTGTATATACACCTAACTGTCTAATCTTACCATTTGCGTGGTTTTGAATAAGCACAACTTCGTTAAAGTCTGTTGATGCTGTATATACACCCACATATAAAACACCTTTAGGTTGTGCCCTAAAGTATTCTGCTATGTGATAGTGCATCACATCAATTTGAGATGCTACACCACCAGCGAAGGTTGTACCAGTTGTTGCAATAGTACCTGTTGTGATATTTGAGAATAAGAAAGAGTTACCACCAACACCAGAACCGATTGGTGCAGCTACACTAACATTTGCAGTTGATGTACTAGCAGAATAACCGTGTGTTGATGTACCAGCGTTGATAATAACAGCAACCGCTGTTGCAACCGCTGTTGTACCTGTTTCAGTTGATGCTTTGGTATATGTACCTAAGTTTACTGTACCTACTTGTGTAGTAACATTAATATCAAGTGTATCAGCATTTGAACCAATATTTGTGATTGTAAATGTTCCTACAGCTTTTGTTTCACCAATAGATGTATCTGTTATTCCAAGGTCTTCAGCATCAGCAACACTAAACACTTGTTTAATTCTATCTGAAGTTGAAAAACCAGATGGTAAAGAAGTTGTATAGTGAATATATCCAGAGATAAAATCTTCACCAGCAAGTGGTCTACCAAGTCCACCAGCACCTAAATTAATTGTTACATTATTTGGCATTAATTAAATTTTTAGTTTGATAGAAACCACGTATGGCTTCTTAATTTTTTAGCTTTAAAAAAGCCCCCCTAATTTTTAGAGGGGCTTGATTAAATAATTTGATAGGGTTTTTATTAACCTTGGATTAATACAGCAAGACCTTTTAAATCGCTTCTTAAAGCAGCTGCACCGTGCATAACTAATGCACTAAACATTGAACCGTAGTATTCTGGTTTGTCTTCATCATAGAACACTTTAGTTTCACCTAAAGCAGTTGCTACGAAGTTTGGATGATAAGCAATAGCTGCTAAGTTATCCGTTGCAGCTGGTGCAGATGGTGTACCTGTAGCATCAACCGCTTTAAGCGTTTGAGTTGCACCAGTACCACCAGAATAAACAACTACAGTTGGTCTGATAACAATATCAAAACCGTAAATTCTATTTACAACACCATCTGGTAAAGCTGATGTACCAAATGATTGAGCATTTGTTAATTCAGAAATAGCAAGTAATTGTGTGTTATATAAATCAGCTGGGATAAGTAATACACGACCAGTTGAAGGTGTGTTATCATTATCTAACTTAGCACGTAAAGCAGCGATATCAGCAAGTGTGATAGCTTTTCTTGTACCTGTAGCAGATGGTGCTAAAGCAGCACTTGATGCAGAACCAGTAGTTCTTACCATTCTTGTTGAATCAAGTGTATTAACCCAAGCATAAGCTGTGTTGTTACCGATTACTTCACCAAGAGTGTCAATATGCTGCATTAAGATACTAGCACGTTTGTCGTATGATACTTGTAAAGCATCAATGTCAGTTAATAACATTGGGTCAGTTGTGTATTCAGATAGGTTATAAGTTAAATCTGAATCAGTTCTTTGTGCAATAGTTGCTGGTAAAGAAGCTCTGTTTTTTGATACTGATGGATTGCTTCCCGCATTTGGGATATGCACTGTTTTATAAGCTACCCAAGCTGAGTGATTAACGCTTCTTAAAATGAATGCGTTGTTTTTGAATAAGTTTTCTTGGATGTCGTTAATCCAAATTTCTTTTTGTAAAGCCATTTATATTTCATTGGTCTTTTATTTTTATGTTATTTTGGTTTTGTATTCAGAAAACACTTAAGTGTTTTTACTTTTGTTTGTTGTAGAACTCGTTGAACATTCTATTGTACACTTCTGGTGTTTCATTTTTGATTGTAGCAAGACCTTTTGAATCTTTCTTTTCCCAATCTCTAATAGTCCAGGTTGAACGTTCTGATGTTGGTGCTGCTATGTTTACAGCGTTGATAATGCTTGAAGCTGTCTTAGTACCAATCTTTGAAAGCATATTTTTTACACCGTCAAAATCAACACTAGCTAACTTTACCATTGATTCTTTTTCATCATCTGAAATTTTACCAGATGTGATAAATGAATTAACCATATTTTCAATTTCAATATTCTTAGCTTCTATTTTTTCAGCTTCAATTGAATTGATTTTATTTTGTAATTCCTCTTTAGCTAATTTTTCAGCTTCTAATTCTTTTACTAAGGCTTCTTTGTCAGCTTGAAGTGCAGAAATTGATTCAACAATAACTGTTTCTTCAACCGCTTCATCTAAGCCTAATTGATTCTTTACTAATTGCATTTTATTTGGATTGATTAATTTGTTGTACACTTGAGCCATATTGTAAAGGCTTGATGTATCAACTTTTATTTTTTTATTGCTTGTGATGATTTCATCAACCAGCCCTAAATCAATGGCTTCAGAAGCACTAAAAAATGTTTCATTATCCATTATTGAAGAAATTTCTTCAGATGATAATTTGGTATTGTTTGTTAGAATTGTAACTAGCGTTGACTTTACTAAGTCTAAAACACTCTGGTCATTCGTGCCAGATGGATTATGAAGCATTAAAGTTCCATAATCCATCATTAGCTTGTTTTGACCAGTCATTGCAATTACACCAGCTATGCTTGCTGCAAGACCATCTATAAAAGTATCAACGGGTATCTTAGACCTAAGAATTGAACTTATGATTGAATAACCATCAAGAACACTACCACCGATAGAATTGATACGGATATTAATTTTTGTTGCTTTGCTTTGTAAATATTCCATCTCATAAGCAAAAGCACTACCATTGATACCATCACACATACACCCATCAGCATCAACATAACAACCGATTACATCATATAATAAAATTGTTGCTTCACCAGCCGTTGAAATGTTTTGTATGTATTTAAAATCCTTCATTTATACTATAACTAGTATGGTTGAGTGATTTTGTAACAGGTTTGATTAAAATATATAGGAATAGAAAAGCCCCAACTTTATCAGCTAGGGCTTGACTACTACCAGAGGTAAAAACTAAAAAACCTCGGTTATTGATATAGGTACTCAAAGAGTACAATTACATTACTGGTTCTTACATAAGCAGTAGCTGGTGCTGTCCAACCCCCTACAACATAAAGTTCAATTGTATCACCAGCGTTTGCTTTCACAATTGCATCACCTTCTGCATAGATAATTTCATAGTTACCATCATAAAGCCTTTCAAATTCCCAAGTGGTATAACCAGAACCATTTTTATAGACATAGAATAGAATGTCACCATCTGTTAGTGTTTCGTGCATAGTAAACCTACATTTACCAGTCACTCTATAGTATCCATCTTCAGGACACGTATATACACCAGTTGATGTATTGTATAGGTTATCATCATCAAATATTTCTGAAGTACACTTTAAGGATTGTGAAAAACCTGTTATTGCTCCAAACTGTACACCAGAGTTACCATAAATATTATATGCTGATACTGGTTTTGGTTGTTCAACTGGCACGGGTGCAGCTGATACAGTAGTAATTGCACTAACTGCAAATAAAGCATCATTCACATCACTTGTGAATGTTAAGTATCTGTTTTGGTGTACGTTTCTATTGAAACCATCAGTAAATGTTAATGGGTCTGCTACTGCATCAGCTGTTGAATCAATCATACAATAATCTAAACCAGCATAGTTTTCAGCCATAATGTATAATTCATTATTGAAAAAGATACTACCATCACAAGGGAATGACATAGTAGTTGGTGCAAAATAATATGGTACACTTGTATTGTAAGATAGACCCTTTTGCATAATAAATGTTCTACATAAAACATTAATCATTTCTTTATTTGCGTTTTGTAAAAAGTCAAGCGATTTAGTTGTGAAAGGCTGTTGAATTGATGGGTCAACAACATACCCAGTATAGATTTTTTTCATTTTGTTTTATTCTTTATTCTTATGTTATTTTAGTATGCTACTACGTTGTAAATCATACCAGCTAGATTATAATTATCAGCAAAGCTTCTTACCACGTTTTCACGTTCAATGTTGGTTACGCCCAACCCATTATATACAGCTGTTGGTACATAGATTGTATAGCAGTTGGTAGTTGAACCAGAATAGTTATTAATCAAGTAGCTTGCTGATGTTGGGTTTGATGTATTAGATAATGCAGATGAATAAGCACCTGTATTACCCATTAATAAACCAGTATTAAGTATTGGGTTATTGTTGATATAAATACCAGTACATTGAAACCATCTATTCAACCCGTGTTCAAATCCCATCTTTTGAGCGTTATATTTCACACGTTCCCTTACACCGATATAATTTGAATTAACCAGATTCCAATAGTTGGTATCAGTTGGTAATACGTTTGTTGAACCAGATATAGATTCATATACACCCCTGTTGGTATAAATGGCACGGTCACCAGTTACATAGGTTGTAGTACCAGTATATGGTGAATAGCTAGAACCATCAGCATAATCATTGAATGTTAGGTCACGTAAATATTGAACTGGTTCAAGCAATACATCACCCCAAGCTTGATGAACTGGCTTTCTTAATACTGGTGGTGTTAAGTTTTTCCATAAGCCAGAAAAATTGACGGTAAATATTGACATATTATTCTGTTGTAAATGTTAGGCTAACTGATAAATCATTTGGGGTTAACTCTGGTACTACATAACCAGATGAAAGACCGTATTTATTATAAACAGTTGTTTTATTTTGAACCATATATGTAGCACCACTAAATGGTACTGCATTTGCTCTTAATGCTAGGTCGCTTATTACTAAGTCAGTCACACCACCAACAGCTTGAATTGCGTCTTCAAGACTTGCTATTCTCACTTGACCATCAAATGGTATAGTAGATAGATAGTTATTGATAGCAGTAATTGTTGTTGCTGATATGATTGCTGCATATTGACCATTATAGAAAATTTCAGCGTTTAGATATAGATAATCGGGGCTAGTTGATGTGGTGTTATATTGAACACCAGCAAAAGAAATATCATCAAGGTAACCTTGAATAGAATTTAATTCTGGTGTTGTTAATGGTACTGGTGGTTCTTCTTTAGCAAGCTTTACCGTAACAATCTTATTTGGTAAGGTCTTTACACTGCATCTAGTGATAATCTTCTTGGTATCATCAATAGGGTCGTAATTCGGTACAAAGTCAACCATCTGCACAATTTGTGGTGTGGTTGAATCATATTGAAAATCAAAACATTTTTGTGTGACCCAAGATTCAGTACCTACAGGTGCTTTTGAAATTGTTGTTTCAATTTCGGCTTTAAATAAATCAAGAAGTGATTCGTGAATCCATATAGCAACAGCTGTGATATATTTCCATAGGTTATATATTGAAGTCTGGCTTGGGCTGTTTAAAGCAGATAATTCTGGTTGTAGTGCTTGTGCATCATCTAGTGTTTGTTTGATTTGGTTGATAGTTCTTGACATTCATAGTTTCTTTAATTAAATTGTTATTCCACTAAGGGATATTGTTGATGCTGATAAATCAAGCAATGGTGTTACTAGGACGCTTGGTCTAATATCTTTTGTATAGTCTTTACCAGTTGTTGTATATTCGGTAACAAAGACCTGTACATTATCGTGGTCATAATCGGGTCTATCAGAAACCCTTGTTAACTTATCAAAGTATTCGTTTCTGAATCTTTGAATGACACTATACAATTCTTGTTTGATAGTTAAGATTTCAACATCATCTGTTTTAAATGATACAAAACCTAAGTGTGTAGAAATCGTTATATCAAATTGTTGAACACCTTGTGATAAATTTCTAAAATTGCTTTGTGAAAATTCTAGGAATACACAAGGGTAATCAAAGGCTTGTTCATCAAGTTCAACATTAGAATGATAAAATTGGTTATTCCAAAGTGCTATATGTTTAATCTTGTCACCAAGTTTTGTTGCTATCTCATTCTTAAGTGCAACAAATAATTCTAATTCCATTTATCGGTTAAATACTTTTCTTATTTCAGCTCTTAACATCAAGGCTAGTTTTCTGGTTAATTGACCAGAATGACCAATGAATTGACGCTTAGGCATTCTTATTGTGTGCTTACCAATATGTACATCTTGTTGAAAGTTTGCATTCTTAGCTTTAGCAAAACGGCTTGACCCGTTACTTTTAATCTTGAAATTAAGTGTAGCATTTCTAGCACTCTTACTTATTGAACCACCTTCATTATGAATCTTAGCATAAGGTAAATCACTACCAATGGTAACACCGTTTCTACTTTTTCTTATGATTCTGATGCTTCGTTTTAAATCGCCAGTCTTGATAAGAATACCCCTACCACTACCCCTTTTGTTTTTCCTTTTTTGCCAAGGGTCAACAGCTTCATCAAGAAAACCCTGTCTATTAAAGTTTCTTACAAAGTGGTTCTTTGCTTCAACACCCATAACAACAACAAATTCTTCAACAGCTTGCTTATGGTCTTTAAGGAATTTTTTTAATTTATTAGCTTGGTTGTTCTTCATCTAGTGGTTCATATATGATATCATTATCTTGGTTTGGTAAAGGTTTTTCGTGGTCGTTTTCACCAGTAAGAATTTCTTCTGGTATAGTTTCAAATGCAAGGCATATTAAACCCCCTACATAATTTTTACAGTTAATACATCTAATGTTTTCCATCTATATGTTCAAATATTTTTAAAATGTCTTTTGGTACATCTTTATCACCATTTACTCGGTATGATGTGTACCACTCAGCAAAATATTCTGCTTTATTTGTAGCACCATACGTTGTTGGTGCAGTGTTTTTATTAAAGAAAAAATTCAGATTAGACTTCTTAGTCATTTCATCTCTATGATGTCCTATTTCGTGAATTATAGTTCTTTCAAGTGATTGTTTAGTATCATCAGTTGTAGACATTGACCATTTTTTAATCGGTTCATTCTTTAACATCTTATATTCAATTTCAGTTTTACTTCTATTCAGTCTTGAAATGGATTTTAAAACATCACTTTGACTATATCTATTATTACCTATATACCCCTTGACCGTTTCAATTTGTTTAACGATTTTCTCAATCTGCTCTGGATATGTTGATACAGGTGGTGCTTTATAACCAACTAAGTCAATATTGATTGTTATCTTTTGTGACCCATAATAATAAAGTGCTTTAGCCCTGCTTGATTTTCTTTTAAAGGTTTCAATTGAACTAAGTTTTAATGGTGACTTAGCATTTTCACTTTCAACAGCTTTTAATACGCTGTTAGCGTGTTCAATATCCATACCCTTCAGGTTTACAGATTCAACACCAGCTTTAAGCATTCGACTTACAACATCATTAATTGTTGTTGCTGGTTGAAATTCACCTTTAACTGTTTTTTTCGGTAACGGTAAATTGAAGTTCTTTAATGCAAGTTTTTTATCTTCTTTTGGTACTTCAAAATATGGGTGTGACTTACTAAAGATTATTTTTTCTTTTCCAGCGTTGAACCTAAATATTTCTGGTACTTCTTTTTTTGTTGGTGGTGTCTTGGTTGATAAATCAGTTTCCATTTCACCACGTACTTGAAGCACTGTACAACGACAGTTAAAACCGTTTGGAGGCATATACAAATCCCAGAATTTATCATCAACACGTCTTATGATTCCATTAAGTGCAGCGTGTTCAATTCTTACCCTAGCATCACCAGCTGTTAAGTATTCTAGTTGTGGATATATTGATTTATCCTTTTCAAAATCCATCCACATACTAGCACTTCTTGCTTGTGCTATAGCACTGTTATACTCAGCATACAGATAATTTTCATTATGTTTTTCAAAGACCGTTTTAGCTTGTTTTTTAAAATCGCTAAATGATACCTTACCATCTTTATTAGTTAACAGGCTTGATATTTCTTTTGTTTGTTGATATGTCTTAGCAGCTGAAAACACATAAACGTTTTCTCTAAGTGATTCAAGCATCTTGTGGTCTGGTGTACCGAATTCAGTATTAAATAAATTTTTACCAAACCCTTTAAAGACTGCATCAGTTAATCTGGTAGCAATCTTTTCATACATTTCAATACTAAGACTATCAATCTTGATGCTACCATCAAAAATGCTTTCTAGTATCTTATTCGTTTCATCGTCACTAAACAGATTTATCTTATCGGCATTCTCAATATGGTTGCAGTACTTACAACTTGCTATCACCATAATAATCAGAAAGCTTATTTGTTACATCTGTTATTTTGGAATCATCTAGTGTATCTGTTGTTTTTGGTGATATTGTTCTTGGAATTACTGGTGTACCATAAGTTTCAAGAATATATTCAGCTGGTATTTCATAGAACTTAAGTAATTCAATATCAATCTTAGCTTTATCTTGAAGGGTTAATTCATCATCAGCTTCTGATTCAATCTTTAGGTTATTAAATCCAAGACCGTGCATATTAAGAAACGGCACAAGTTGGTATGTAAAGATGTTTTCAATAAAGATTTCATCTGCTTCATTTACTTGGTGCATTACACGTTCGTGTACATTTGCAGCACCCACATAAGATTTCTGGTCTGATGTAGAAGTTTGACCAAGAATTAATTTTGCTAATTCTGAATTACACCTTTCAATCATCTTATCAAAGATTTCATAAGGGCTTGTATTTCTTGATTCAATTAATTCAATCGTATCTTCTAAGTCAAAAATACCATAAGCAGCTTGACCCATAGTCTTAAGCATTTCTTCCATATTAGCACGGGTCTTTTCATCTCGTGTATCGGTCTTACCAATTCTAATTGGTATGCTTATCAATTCAATATAGTTAGCCCATCCAGCTAATGCATTTTTTTTCCACAAAACTAGTGGGGCTGCTTGGGATAACAAGCCTAAACAATTCCTATCACCTACACCAATAACCCATTCTTTAAATGGTGTTTCTAAATAAGATACACCAGTCATAAGTGATGGGTTGCTTACAACAACATTAAATTCTGGCTTCACATATTCACGTGGTACAAGACTTAGATTAGTAAATTCATCATTTACGAAATCACCAAATTGAATAAGACTATGACCCCAAAAAATTGAATCCATCGCTAGATTCGTAAAATCATAAAACCACTTCTTTTGTAAGAATTCTGTTTTCTCTAATTTTTCTTTACCGTTTTTCGTCACGATAAATGAACTAGCTAGGATTGCTTTTTTTCTTGTATCAATTAGAGATGCAAGATGTGCATCCATTACGATGTCTTTGTATAGACGGTATAATTCAGTTCTATTTGGGTATGTTATTGATTCTGCACTTTGAAGTGCAGAACGATATGTTGCAATGTCTTGACGTGTTCTTGAAAGTGTTTGTTGATACTTAACTTGTGTTCTGAAAATATTTGATTTTTCTGGTAACGCTTGACTTTGAGTTGGTGTAGCATTTTGAATCTTATTTAAGCTTATATCATATCCTAGTATTTTCATTAATAATTGTTTGTGTTTCTTGTTATGCTACCCCATCTGATGCTCACACCTTGTTCTGGGGTTATTGTTGGCAGTGCAGCGGTTACATCACCACTTGCAACCTTTTTAAGCCACCCAATAGCACCACCACTTTGAAAAGCATTTGCACCGTCATATCTTATCATTCTTACCTCTGGTATTTGCCTCGGATTAATTCTTGAATGCAAATGATACAGGGTAATATCAACCATATACATTACGATTTGCTGATTTCTATTATCACCCTTCACCCAATACGCTGTATCATCTGGGTAATTTCCTGTAGTAGCTGATATAGCATAATAAAGGCTTTTGTCAGTAGTAACATAAGACCAAGATGTTGTACCAGTTGATGGTAATACACCTGTTGAACCAGATACACTTGAATAAACGCTACCAGAATAAACTACCTTATCATTGGTTGAATAAGTTGATGATGAATTGAAAGTTGGTGCTGTATATTCAACTAGATTATCAATTGAATACGTTGATGTGATGTCAAATTCTGTTGTGTCGGTAAAGACCTTTGAAACATCATAGCGTTGTGCTAAATAAGAAATCATTTCAGCTTGTGCAGCTTGTTCAACATCTAAAAGGGTATTATAATTACCTTCAACAATCTGATTAAGATTATCACTTTGTATTTGTTTTATATAGTCTGTTAGCCTAAGTAATCGCATAGTAGTTTTATTATAAATAGTATTGTTTATTGATTTTGTAACGCCTTCAAGCGTTTAATAATTTGTCTTGGGATTGTAAGACTTGAATACAAGTGTTGGTTTAGGTTTTTCACAACCGTGTTGATAGATACCATATTCAGTTCTTAGTGCTTCACATAAAAAATAAGCTAGTGTATCGCTATGATGTCCCCACTTTTCAAACGTGACACCGTTTTCTGATACCTTTTCTTTTTTAGTACCACCATCAGAATCTTCTTTTAGGTTGATTAAATCAGTAATTAAATGCACACATTTATCTGAAATAATTACGTTAATCCCTTTAATTTCGCCTAAAAACAGCGTATTAATGAAATTACCACGCATAACTATAGATGGATTTTTACTAGGTACTTTTATGACTGGTTTGTAGTGCTTTAATTCGGTTTCAATAATTTTGTAGTCATTCCAGCCTTGTTCACTTCTGGTGTCTTTGTTTCTACCAGATGCATCACCCATAATAAACAAGCCACTAGAATGATTTGCATACTTTCTAATGAATTCTTTACAGATACCCTTGGTGTTGTTGTTTGGTGTGACGCTGGCTATCTCATCAATACACAAGACGTTCTTATCTTCATCTATTTGCCAAATGGTAGCAGAACAAAATGGGTTGACGTTAAAATCCACACTTAAGAAGAGGGCTAAATCTGGATTATAGGTTACACTTGAAGAGGTGTTTGTAGAACGGCTAAAATGTTTGTGATATAATCCACCCGTTTCTTTGTTACCCCATTCACCAAGACAGTACGTTACATACTTAGCTGGGTTTAATCGCTGCATACTAAGCATTTCAGCTTTAAATGCATCTGTAGTCCACCTGTTATTAAGATACGTTGAATGTTGACAGGTGTAGCTTATATCAACAGTCTTATCACCTATATCAACACTGGTTACATTGGTGAATGTCTTTTCTGTTGGGTTACTAGCAAAGAACATCTTATAGAAGTAATTATCTTTGTAGTCTGCTTCTGATACTTCTGGGTTGATGGTGAAGATTAACTTGTTTTGGGCTTTGTTTGTTCTTACAGATGTACTGATGGTGATATAATCTTCAATTGTTTTTGGGAACTCTTCATCAAACCAGATACAGCTAACATTATGCACACCCTTTATCTTGGTAATGTCACTCATACCACGTGCTATAAAGCCGTTACCGTTGATACATTTGATTTGTAAGGGGTTTTCTGTTATCTTGAAGTATTGGGATAACCCAAGGTCTTCAATAGCTGAACGTACTTCTTTAAAGTTTGATTCTTTGATTGTATCAGCAACTTCACGTACTAGAATACACTTGAAGTATGGGTCATTAAGACACTTGAATACAAGCCATTTAGCTACAAAGTTTGATTTACCACTAGAACGACCACCATAAAGAATAACGTTTCTTGATTGGTCTTTTAGTATCGGTAAATAATGGGTATTTACTATCTTATTCCAAGATACCCATTCAATGTTTATTGGTTTACTCATTTAGTTTTTTGGTGGGTTTAGCCCTAATCGGGCTACAACAAACCAGCTACCTTATAGCAATATCAATGCTTGTAGCTGGTGTGCTTTATTCTTACAGTCTGGTAACAGTCTGTTTATGCTTTTGAAGGGTCATTTTCATCATCTGTATCATCATCAACAGGGTCTTCATCTGGTACTATCACCTTGAAGGTTTGTACTGTAGCAGTGACATCAATTTCAGCTGAATACTTATCACTAAAGCCTTTGGGGTTACGCTTTGCAGCAAGCCACTTATAGTATTGGGCTAATTCCCTAGCACGGCTTATCTCTGGCATCGTACCTTCAGCATTGATAAGTACAGATTCTGCTTTTTCAGCTATAGCGTTTGCACTGATGGTCAAAGCACTGTTCACGTGTGCGGAATGTTCGGGGTGCTTCATAAAGTCATACAATGTGCTTAATGGACATCCAAGCTTTGCAGCTATTACCCTATAAGAATCACCATCTATTAGCATAGGTATGATTACTTCAATATCAAGATTGTGTTTGTTCATTTTCATACCTTAACTAGTATGAAAACCTGTTTTTGTAACGATATACTTAATGTTCGCTGTTCTTTAGCTTTGTAATCAACCTACTAAACTTCATTCTGGTCTTTGGGTCACGTGTGGTATTCCTGTTGATGTAATCGCTGATGAAGGTCTGGTCTTCTGTAGGTAGTGTGCTAAGTTTTTCTTCTAAGTGTTCGGCTTGTTCAATACTAAATTCACCATAATCAACTGTGTTATTATTGACTTCAAGAAAGCTTAATTGTGAATCATCGGTATTGATGGTGGTGTTATCGTAGCTTATTAGATGTATTGTTCTTGCTTTTTTCTTCTTTGTAAGCTTAAGCTTATGTTCTGCTATCTTGGTAGCCCAACTACTAAACTTACCTTTCTTTGGGTTGAAGTTTTCAATCTTTGCTATTACACACATTAACCAATCGTGAAATAGTTCTTCATCATTACCCAATTTGTACATAATATAGGTCTTTGTGATTTGATAGAGTTTATTTATTTCTTGTTGGTCTTGGTTGATGATTTTTTCTATATCAATTTTATTCCAGTCATTAGATATTTTCATTATCGGTTAAAGGGTTAATACTTTTTGTTATTTGGTTGAAGTGTTTTTTATAGTCACTTTGCATTAAAAGCTGGTTTTCATAGGCTTTTTGCAGTTGCAGTATGATAGCCAGTTTAATGATTTCATTTTCTTCTGGTTCTGGATTAAACAGGTCTTTAAGCTGTCTAAGGAATTCTTTTTCTTTTGGGGTCATAATGTTTTTTTTATTTCTGTTATGGTGTTTAATATAAATACCTGGACTTTTAGCAAAAGCCAGATTATTTTAATATTTCTTTTAGTTTTTTTTGAATGGCAGCTATCTTTTGTCTAATCCTTTCTCTGGTAAGGTTTTGTTCTTGACCAATTGCTTCAAGTGTCTTACTATCTTCAATAAGACCGTAATATGCTGTGATTAAGTACCTGTCATTTTCTGGTAGTTCATTGACAGCTTTAAGCATCTTATCAATAATTTCAGGTCTTTCTTCATCACTTGGTTGATATACATCAAGTAATGTTGAATCAGATTCATCATTAATTGGTTCATCAGTGCTTAGTTCTGGTTTATGACCATTAGAGTTGATGAATAGTAAGTCTGATTTTGAAAACTCGCTTAAATCAGCTGTATCTGGGTCTTCAATCGCTTGGTACTTTCTTAACGCTCTTAGCTTATTTGAAGGGACTCTAACAGTCCTTAAGTTATTCATAAGGTATATTGACATATTTTTCTTGATGTACGTTGTAGCAAAGCTTATGAAGCTATTACCGTGTATTGGGTCATATTTTAGACTTGCTTCATATACACCAATCAAACCTTCTTGAATTAATTCAGTTCTAACATCGTTCGATACTTGGTAGGAATTAGCTATTTTTTTCACATAGTATTTATAATCGTTTACATCAAGGTCTTTTAAATTCGTTTCCATTTCTTTGGGTGTTCTGGGTGTAGTCTATCGTTATATATTTTATCAGCTTTGTTGTATATGGCTGTAAGGTCATAGTTGGCTTTGAATCTGGTAGCAGCTGTTGCTGGTAAATCCGCTGCTAGTTTTATTTGTCTTTGTTGGTTATGGTTGTTATTCTGGTACATCGTATCAATAAATGTTGGTGTATCACCTGTTAAAGACCACAACAGCATTTGGTTATCATCATTAAAGAAGTTAATGTATGTTGGTACATAAGTACAGGCTGAAACCATTAGAGACTGATATTTATCTTCTTGAATGGTGTACCCACAATGGGTGCTGGTACTGCTACGTACCTTAGTTTCAACCACACGGGGTTTTGTTTCACCAGATAGGATAAATATTACGTCCCAACCATCGTACCCTTCAGGGTCACTATAGATAACGTCACTAAAAAGATTGGGGTTTGCATCAGCAACTGATTTAAAGATTAACCTTTCACGGATTGATGCAGTCGTGAAGTGTTTGTGTTTTTCTGAATGTGTCATAATATTTATCATTTCTAATAAATATCCAGACAAAAGCAAAAAACCTCCTTTTGAAGAAAATAAATTTCCAATAGGTTAAACTACCTACAATATATGGACTCCAAGTAAGCAATTAGGTTCATAGGGTTGCTAATGACCTCTATTCTGTTGGTTGTGGTATGACCATCATAAACGTAAATCAAATCTCTGAATGTCACCAGAACACATACTGGTGGTTGGTCTGGGTATCTGGTGTCAAACACATCAAAAGTGGTAAGTTGGCGTGGGCTTCGTTTGCGTATCTCTAGCATCGTATTAGGTTTTGTTTTATATGATAACACTTTTGTTTCTATTTTGAAAGGACTGTTGGGCGGTGTTCTAAAAATCAAAGCTACAGCGGTCTTAAAGAAGTATTTCTGTTTTAGGCTATTTAAAAATATATCTGATTAACGGTACTATTCAATTTTTGCATACAAAATTATTCTGCCTAACTCGTTTCTTTAATGACATCACGTCATAATCTTTATAAATCTTCTGTATCATAGTATACGGGTTTCATTAATTCTTTATTACACTTTCCAAAAGTACCCCCTGTACCAGAAAATGGGTCGATGTTTATGCTAAACAATATTCTTTGTCCTACACCTTTACGATTTGCACTACTTATTATAATAGTAACTATAGTATGATAGAACACCAACAAGTGTATATGTAGTGCAAAATGACAGGGTGTAGGACAAAATTATTTGGGTGGTCTACTTGAACCCTATTTAAAAAATCGGTATCTTTGCAGTAGAAAGGGGTTCATCTCGTCAACCCTACCCTTGAATGGGTACTATTCCGCAAAAAATATTAAGAAATATCAATTCAACCATTTACTTATGGGTGTTTTTGCATTATCCTTAATTATATTTTGATGGAATTGAAAACTTTTTTGGTTTTCTTCAACTATCAACATATTTATATTAGAACACTAGCAATAGTGTTCCTTCGGTTCCCATCAGATTTAGCGGTCTGGTGGGTTCCTGTCCGAAGTAAAACCAAAAAAAGGAATCATAACATAAAACAGGAATAAAATGAGATGCAAATTAAAACAACAACAGAGATACTTGACCTAGTATCAGAACACCCTGATAAAGATTCACTTCTTTACTTCACCCACCTTATCATAAAAAGGAATACCAATAAAAGTACTTACTTAAGCAGTCAAGCACTTAAAAAAACATTTGGTGATAGAAGCTACACCCAATTAAGAACAACCCTAGTTGAATTAGGAATACTTGAAGTGTTTTCAAATTATCGTGAAGGTGGTTACCAATTCTTAACATATAAAGTTCTTGTACCACATTCAAAAAAACAATTGATTGATTATACTATCACCAGTGTGAAATTGATTAATCGTATCAATTACATTATTGAAAACAATTTTTCTAAGCTTACCCCAAAGATTAAACAGATATTAACCAATCTTGAAAAATTGGTGATAACACCAGAACTACTTATTGAATTAAGAAATGATGGTGTTCAACTTGAAGATGAAGTTATCTTCACCAATAACAGCATATTCAAAGCAAGAATAAGTCAATCAGCTACTGGCCGTGTACACCATACGCTAACTAATCTAAATAAGAAATACAGAAGAAAGTTATGTTCAAAGTTGGGTAACTTGGTAGAGATTGACGCTAAAAATGCTCAATTAATTTTTCTTAGCCAGCTTTGCCCAAATGATTTAGCATTCAATGCTGATGTATTCGCTGGTGTATTTTATGAAAGGCTTGCTGAAAAGATGGGTGTTGACCTTAACGCCAATAAAGACAGGTTTAAAGAATCCTTTTTTAATACCATTCTTTGTAACGATAACAAAGCGATTGTAGCTAATAGCAAGTATAGTGAAGCATTCAAGGTGCTTTACCCAGCGATGTACAACTTCTTATTGACTATTGATAATGGTGATACCAAAGCATCAACCCTACAAAAATTAGAAGCTGAATTTTTTATTACAAATATCTTAACTGATATAGTTAATAAGGGTCTATTCGTTATACCAGTACACGATGCTGTAATAATCCTAGAAAAAGATATTGATGAAGTTAAATCAATTATTGATGTTAATTCAGATGTATTCTTTAAAAGAACACTTTCAACTTCAATAACTCATCATACATCTTGTCCTACACCTTATGATTTTGCACTACTTATTAAAGAAGCAATAATAGATAACAATACAACCAACAAGTGTATATGTAGTGCAAAAGGTCAAGGTGTAGGACAAAACAAAAATCAGATTAAAACTGATGACACCATCAATAAAATAACTCTAGCTATAAAAGAATTAAAAGAAGATGGTGTTAAAATAACCATTAGAAGTATTCAAGCTAAATCTGGTGTATCTAAAAAATCCATTGAAAAACACTATAAAGCCATTTTAAGCACCAGTGAAATTGAAACGACACAAGAACCTATTCAAGAAGAAATAGTTCAAGCAGAGGCATCTATAATGACTGTATTTAGGCTATTAGCTGATACTCATAGTTTCCCAGAAGATATAACAGAATTCTATATCAAGTACATCAATAATGATGGTTTTGATACGGTTGCAGAAATGATTGATGAAGTGAACATTCACCCAATCCTAAAACACATAATAAACACTAAACAAATCGCATAATGAAAAAAACACTATTCAAAATTGAAGTAACAGGGTACGAAGCAATCGGTATCATCTTATTTATAATCCTATTCATAATCTTTATCTAATGACACAAACGCCATTTCAAATAGCCCTTTTAGCGGAGGTATCAACCGCTGGTTATTACCGATATATACCAGCTGCACTTGCTGCTAAATATTCACTAAGCAAATACCAAGTAAATAAGCAACTAAAAGAATTGGTTGATGCTGGTCATATAACAAAAGAAAATAAGCTTACCCATACTGATGGTAAGTATCGTACAACCGTATTTTTAAATGTCAAATCTTAAAACAGCAATTATAGTATTAGCAACAGCATTACTTACATTCACACTTACCTATAAGTGTAATAGAACATCACCAGTGCCAGGAATCAAGACCCAGATTCATAAGATTGATTCTGGTTATAAGACCAACACCACCAATTACAACCGTGTGAATGATTCTTTGGTTAATGAACTTGCTGCATCAAATAGTAAGATGGTAGCATCAAAACAAACGCTTACCAAGACCCAGAATAAACTTCTACAGATGATTAAGGTCACCAGCATCATATCACCTTGTGATAGCGTAAAAGCAACCGCTGGTGTCTATATAGCACAAGTTGATTCAACGCTGAATCATTACGCTGTTAAAGACAGTATTCAAAATGGGTTGATTCAGATTAAGGATAACCAAATACTTATGTGTGATTCAGCATATACTGCTATGACCACAATTAGTAATAAGCTTGTAAAGGAATTGAATAAGAGTGAAAAGAAAGCCAGACGAAGGGAAACACTAAATAAAATCTTGGGTGTTGGTCTGGGTATTAGTTTACTGGTTATTGGTGGGTCTGTAATACTTAATTAAAGCTACGACAGCGGATAAAAGTAAAAATATAATGTTACCAATGATTCTGAATGTTCTGATTAATTTTTTCATAGTGTTTTTTACATCAAAATTATTTCAACTGAAAACACCGTCCTAATATTTGAAAAGTGGTTTGGTTGTTAATTCAATAAGGAAAACACGGATTCTATTGGTTATAGAACGGTTGATAAATAAGCTATTTAAGCAAGAGTTCAATCAAAGCTTGCCTAATTCCATTATAAACTTGGATATAATTATTATGGGATATGAAAATAGTAATATTGGCTTTAGGTTTGAAATTCGGGTCTATAGATAATGTGGTTGAATTTATCTTTACAAAACCTTTATCATTTTCTGTGCGGGATATATTTGATTCTAAGTTTGAAATTGAATCCTGCATTAAAAATTTATAGGTATAACAATTGTTATTATTTTGAAGATAGTTAGCAACTGTACCTATCGTTGCAAAGGAATTAATTTGATTAACGTGTCCAGTACAAAAGAAAATTTGGCTTCCTCTATAAAAAAGATTTTCTCTGTTAAAATCCTTTTTTATACCTGCAATTTGTTCTAAACAAAATTCTTTTAGTTCAGATTTATTATAGTTTTCAGCAAAAGCTAAAACTTCTGATAATACCTTTGATAATTTTGTATTATTATCATTTGCCTTAGCTAATAAATTTTGCTTGTTAATTAACTGTATATTTTCATCTGCTGGTGCTGGCAATGTACGCAACCAATCATTAATCTTAATGGCTTCAAGTAATGGTATTTCAACATTACCACTTCCATTTCTATAGTATGCTGTACCAATTTTTAAAGTTTGTTTGTAGTTGACAGTTGAAGTCAGCAACATTTCATATTTATATAGTGGAAATTCAAAAACACCAAAAGTCTTAGAATGATGGTTAACTAAATGATAATTGAAAAGCGGTTTTGGATGAACCTTATTAAACACTTTAGCTTGTAGCTCTGCTTCATCAATATGGTGTTCTAATCCTACCATATCTCGTTGACCACCACCTAAATCTTTAACACCAACTATTATATATGATGGTTCATTTCTTATTGTGTTACAGAAACTTATAACGTCTTTAACGTATGAATGTATTTCTTTTTTTTCTGGGTCATTAGAGAAATCATACATTTCACGCTTGAAATCTATAATTCTACCTTCTGATTTTTGAAGTAGTTTTTCAAATGTAGTACTATCCATAAATTATTGTTGATTAAAAATTCTTTTTTTGGATATTGTCAATTATCAGTGCTTCGATATCCCGTTCATATTCTATATTGTTGCCTGTGTTATGTCCACATCTGGGACATTTATATTCAATCTGAGCTTGTCTATTGTAACCTCTTAACATTTGTGTGTCACACATACCATTGGCAGAACAGTGTGGCGTTAAATTTGAGACTATCCAATTACTATTTACACTAGGACGTGTCCATTCCCAACTCCATTTCCAATTCTTAAGCGTACCAGAGGTATAATCTTTAAAATCTTTTTCTTTAGTCCGATATTTTTTAATTAAAAATGAAATGGTTTTATATATTACAATAGCAAGTAATAACCACCATAACTTTATGTTGAAGTTAAAAAAGGTGGAGATACCGATATATAAAAAATTTATAATCTTTTTATATGTATCTAAAAAGGGGTAACCCTTAATTAAATCATAAATCCCAGGTCCTACTACAGCAAATATTGCTAGTAACCAAGGGTGGTTATACCATTTTTCTTTACTCATAATAAATTTTCAAAATTGTTTAATCAAAGGTACTATTTTATATATTTGAGTAACATAAATTTTACGCTTATGAACAATATGATGTTTAATATCCTAGAAAAATTTAGACCAAATCTTGAAATTCACACCCACAATGAACACGAAGTTGATATAGTAGCTATCAACCTTGGTGAAAATAAGATTATGGTTAACCACGAAGAACCATATCTTTTAAATCAAAATCCTGTGGTCATTCCAAATAAGCTGAATGACCTATTTAAGATTGAAACAAAGAATGGAAAAAGTATAGTTAAGCTTACAGGTGTTCAGTTGAATGACCTAATGGATGCATTCCAAGAAATACACGATAAAGAAAGGAACTAATGACCAGAAGAAAATTTGGGGTACAAGGTTCAAAAAAAGAAAAAGAGGGTGCAGCCCTAATCTTCAACCTTATTAAGCTTTGTGTTATCGCTGTAAGTGGTATATTATTTTTTTTGATTGGTGCAGTATCTTCATCTTACAAATCCTACCAAACAAAAAAGCTAAATAAGTGATTTAATCATCACCATTAAGTGCATCATAAAAAGTAAGTTCTGGGTATTCAATTTCTTTTAATAGGCTTTCTGAATGCACATCTGTTACCTTTGGTTGTATTCGAGGTATAGAATGTGCTTTCATCAATTCATCTGGTGTCTTTACCATCAACCCTTGTACATCACCTTCAGATAAATCATTCTTTAACCATCTATCAGCATCTTCATCAGTCAACATTAACGGCTGTCTTTTCTTTTGGTTATGAATCTTGGTCATTAACTTATTACTATCAGTGGTAACGATGCTAAAGGTCGTTTGTTTCAATCCAGTTTCTTGATTTACCCAATAGTCATACAGACCAGCTAAATAAAAAACATCGGTAAAGGTTGCTGTAATATAATGTGGGTATTTAACACCGTTAAGGTCACGCCATTCAAAAAAGCCAGATACAGGAACTAGACACCGATGTGGTAAGATGTTACCCTTAAAGCTGGTTTTTTCAAAGATAGTTTCACACCTTGCATTAAGGGTATTTTCACGCCATACCCGTGCTTCACTTGGGTTTGTAATCTTAGATGGTATAAGTCCCCAATTAGCCACATCAACTAGGTCTGGTTCTTCTTGCTTGATAATATGCATAGCTGGATAAACACCCTTACCAACTAGAAATACAGCTTCATTAACTGGCTTTGGTGAAACCAGCTTCTTTGTTTTCCACTTTACCTTTCTAGCTGAATCAGCATTATCAACATTATAACACATTTTTATTTAAAGAAGTTCTGATGGTCATATAAATCACTTAGGGCTGACTTTGATATTTCATCTGGTGTTTCTTCATAGTATAGATTTAAGTCGCTATACAATGAATTTAAATCAATTAGGATTAACTTTTTTAACTCTTCAATTTCATCTTGTGCTTCATTACCCTTCACCATATTAATAAAAGTCCCAATCAATCCAGATAAATCAAAAAATTGTTCAGCTAAATCTTGGGTCTTTGGGTTCTTGAACTCTTCACCATACTTATTAAGTAGGTTTATCCAGTTCTGGAATTTGTCATTTGTAATACTTTCTAATCTCATACTTTTTTTACGATAAAGATAACCCAGAATCATATATATGTGTGCTATGAATTGTAGTATTACGTTATCTATCCTATAAAAGAAATAAACTACTTTTTCAATACGCCCGACAATTTTAACAAAATAAACTTGCACATCTCGAATATTATGCGTACTTTTGTACTATGAAACCAAGGATACCAGCACCTTTACCTTGAATGGTAGGTTTTCATCTAAATTAAAGTACCAAAAGACATAGCGTAACCCCTGTGCCCAATAATTATTCGGGTCGGGGTATAACTATGTCCAAAAAATAGAAATTAAGACTAACTTTTAAGTAAGTGGTGATATTTATATATGTACCACGGTACAATAACGTAACAGAAAAAAAAAAGAAATGAAAGTAACAAAGAAAACAAAGACGGGTGCTGGTATAGCGATACTACCTATCAAATTTAATATTGATAAAGATATGATTATTGAATGTATCGGTTTTTTAACCGTAATGCAAAGACCAGTAAATAAAACAACTATCAAGAATCATTTGGTTGAAACAATATCTAAGCACGGGGTTATAGGTGGTTTTGGTTCTGGTAGTTTATTAGCTGCACATACAGAAGATGATGAATTTTATACAGTTAAAGAAGCAGCAACCGTAGTAGCTAAAAAGCTTTACCCAGATTTTTTTAAAGTATATAATTAAATATGAAAATAACAGATACAATAGGTAAGTGACCATTCTCAAGGGCTTATAGTGTAACAGCTACGAGCTACTTCTAAAAACACTTAAAACTATGTCACAAGAATTACCATTAGATAGAAACGAATTTGAAAAGCTGTACAGGATCATAGCTGAATTGAAAAGCATTGCTATGTCGAAAATGCTAGATAAAAACTGGTTACCATTACCGATGTTTTTAGAACACTACAATATTAGCCGTCAAAGCTGGGGACGGGAATACAAGAATAAAATCAAATATAGAGATGATGGTATCAAGATTTGGGTACACGTACCGAGTATGGAAAAGTATTTGATGGACAAATCAATCAACTAAGTAATCAACTAAGTAATCAATAAAATCAACAAATATGAAAATGACAGAAGAGCAATTTAATTTACTAACTGATGAATTAATTGAAGACCATAAGGTAGAATATGTTGAACGCTTTAATAACGCTGATGCTGGTCTTAGTGCTTGTGTTGTTGTATTGATTGAAAAACCAACATCACCAGAGGGGGTTAATACACGTATTGTTGTAGCATCACCAACACATCAAAGAAGTGTTTACGATGACCTTACAGATGATATTAGGCGTGACATATATGAATGTGAAGATAAAATACCAGTTGTTTTTATGGCTTGGAATGGCTTAATAACAGTATTTGAAATTAATGTGCAGTAAAACAACAAAGGCGGTCTAGTTAAAGAACCGCCTTTTGTATTAAGGGTTAAAGTTTTTGAGAACCCTAATATATAAATTATTTCAATTCAACAATGCTTTTGAATTCAGCTTCACTTAATGGGTCTATACCACCAGTTGAAGCATCAAAACATCTAAATTCAATTCTCATTTTTTCTTTATCAAAAGCAAGTAAGGTAAATTGAATTACCTTACCAGTGATTCTTGTGAGTTGGTAATTTTTACCTATTGTTAAATCCATCTTGATTGATTAGGAATTAGATAAAATATGATTCTTAATTCTTTGTATGATAGTATGATTTTCTTCATAGCGTATATATTTAGTTTTTTAAAGCTATAATTGAAATTATTATAGCACCAACAGCTAAAACAAGATTAATCCAAAAACCATACTTTTGAAGCTTTGCATTCTTATAATCAATGTATTCTTTTTTCGCTCTAATTACTTCAAGCTTTTTATTTTCTTTTTCTTTATCACCAATCTCTTTACAATAAATATTATAACCAAGTTCTTCAGCATAATAACCTTTATCGGTTAACTGGTAGGTATCTTTATGTATTGGGTTGGAGAAAGTTAACAATGATTCGTCTTCTAAAAATTTTAATGCAGCCCGAATCTCTTGACCTTTGTATTCATCATTATTAAATAGAACACCTGTAATACCATAATTTGATTTGGTGGATACAGCCGTCTTTAAAATATAATCTATTACTTCAATATTCCTTTCTCTTTTACTCATTATTTCTTTTTTTCAATTGCTTTATTTCCCATTCCCATTTGCTTGGGTGTGTAAATACAAAGATACCCATCAACCCGATAAAATATTTTAAAGTTTTCATTTGCCTACAAATCTAATGTAAATAAATAGTTTTCAGATGCTACGTTTTGTAGCATTACACATTAATAAGAGGATTTAATTTTGTAGTATGTTAACAGATGATGAAGCAAAGCAAGTAAGGGTGATTATTGAGAATCTCAAGGTGGGTGAACTATATGAGATTGATAAGTATGGTGAACGTATGAAGTTTAAGTTGGTGGACTTTTGTCGTATGTCAAGAACGTTGCGATACCTTAATGAACACGGTGTTGAAGAGTACATCTATAATATGGGTGGTGAAGATATTCTTACTATAGAAAAGGTATAAATCTAGTACCTGTAAAGCCCTTGTTTTATTGGGGTGTTAATAACTAGACTGTAAATAGACTGTAATAAAAACAAAAAACCCTGTAAGCTATTGTCTTACAGGGTGTTAAGTTACTACCAGTGTAGCCCGTACGGGAATCGAACCCGTGTTTCGTCCGTGAAAGGGACGCGTCCTAACCCCTAGACGAACGGGCCATTTTTAAAAACCCGAAGGTTGTTTAATTAATGGAGTGCAAATTTACTATAATTTTCTTATTTCCAAAAAAATATTTACAAAATCATGAAAATCTTTTTTGCCTGTAAATCTCTATTTTCCTGATTACAAGTATTTGTAGTAAAAAAGCCAATATTAAGGAGCTAAATACCACTGTATATCCATATAGGTAGAGGTATTGGGGATTTGAAAAAAAATAGCCCCTGAATATACTTACCATTAAATGATGGCTTATATATACGGAAAAAGACAACTCACCAATGTAGCGATCCATTTTATTGTCTTTAAATGCTAAAAAGATAAAGGGTATTGAACCCAGGATAAATAAATAATAAATACTGTTTTTTGGTTCATCAGGTAATTTAATTTCATCGTAGACAAAGATTCCACAAACAGACACTATAAGCAAAGCATAGCCGTATATATTAGCGACAGGTTTTTGCTGCAGGTATTTATAAAAACGATAAGCGATGCTCCCCGCGATAAAAAACGCAAACTCAAAAGGAAAAAAACGGTAGGTCCAAGGATCGAAGCACAGGTAATGTATATTGGCAAAATAGAATTTTGTAATCAAACCAAGCAGAACGAGTACCAATTGCCATTTCAGTTTTCTCGTAACCAAAAAAGGTGCAATTAAATAGAACATGCATTCTATACTAATGGTCCAGGCTTGCGGCACTAATAGGTATTGATAACCTGCATGCTTAAACGAAAGAACATTATAGGTTAATATCGGCTGACATAGTTCGTCAAGGCGTAAAAAATAAAGAACATCCTGTCCAAAAACAATGATGTTTTCCAGGATAAAATAAAAAATAGTAAAACCCGAAAGACAATCATAATTGCTGATATACCTGGCAATATAATAAGGATGATCAAAAGCTGCATAACCAGTTAACGATAACATAAGGGCAAGTATTAATACAATCCAATACACAGGAAAGATCCTGAAGAAACGACTGAGAATAAACTTTCTGTAATGACCAGGCCCAATATACTTTTCATTTAAGATCAAAGCCATATAAAAACCGGAAATGATATAAAAAGCTTCAACTGCAACCTGTCCGCCACACATCCTTAATCCAAAGATTTTATTGGAGTGGTAAACAACAACGGCTAATGCCAATATGGTTCTTAAAATGCCCAAGAATATGTTCTATTAAAATAAAAAAACTGATAACGATTGTCACCAGTTTTTTATCAAATCAATATGTTTATTAATTAATCAACTTTACTCATTACTACTTTAGCAGCTTCAACTACTTTTTTTTGTGCCTCTATTTCACTTTTTTTCTTTGTCTGATCAGCTTCATTTTTAGCGATATCTTCTTCGGCTTTCTTAATCTTTGCTTTGTAATTCTCTATATCTGATTTGGAATTCTTATTGTCCTTCTCCAAATCCTTCTGATTATCTTCCAACTTGCTCAATATTTTCTCCTGGTCTTTCACTTTGTTTTCCATCGACTCTTTCGTAGTTTTAACAGCAAATTCTTTTACCATTTTCTTAGCTCCACTATGCTTGTCCCCATCGGAAGACGATAAATAAGCACCACCCAAATCGAACGCAGTATGCATAGTGACTGTTTTTGCTGTCTTATCTTCCTCAAAAGTTGTGTATACGTCTACGGGGTTATTTCCCCAATCTTTAATTAAGACATTATCACCGAAAATTTCACTGTTATCACTTTTTACCTTTTCATTTTTAAAGCCTTTCAAATAACTTTTCCATTTACTTTCTACATCGTCTTTAGATGTTTCGTAAATAACAACAGAGTATGCATTATGACTTCCGGAAGAGAATTTTTCAGAGCCGTCCTTTACCGAAATTTTCTGGGCATTTACATTTGTTAAAGCAAAACAAACGGCTACTGTTAGAATAACTTTTTTCATGACAATTTAATTTAAAGGTTAAATTCAAATCTTAATCTACATCTGTTACACCACCTGAAATCAAAAACTTCATGGCATCTGCTCCATCAGTATTTAAATACGTTATCTGTTCTTTTGGTACAATAATCAATCTTCCCGAAAACGAATAGGAATAAGGTAAATATACAGCATATTTTTCTTTTATTCCCCATTCTACCAAGTCGTCCTGAGTAATAAATCCGATCTCCTGAATATTAGCCTGTGGATTTGTTAAAACCAATACCGGCTTCGTAAAGCGTTTTTTATTACCCATAAACGCATTCATAAAATCCTTGATCGGCGAATAAATGTGACGCACTACAGGGATGTGTTCCATCTTACTTTCAAAATACTCAAATAACTTTTTAAATATAAAGGAGGAAGCCAACAATCCGAAAAGCGTAATAACTAACACTAGACAAATCACAGATATCACTGTGTTTAAAGCAGGACTGGTGGTAACCGCCACAAAGGAAAACACACCTTCAAAAAACTGAAAGATTTTAAAAAACACAATGAGGGTAATGCCAATGGGAATGAATAAAGCCAGGCCCTGCAGAAAATATTTTAAAAATTTACTCATGATACCCAGTTGATGCCCTTTTTTAATTTATTTAATGTGTTTTGTTCTTCAGAACCTTCTTTTACTTTATAATCATATACCCAACCTGCAATAGCAGGAAGACTCATTAAAATTGATTCAACCCGTCCGTTGGTTTCCAAACCGAATTTAGTTCCCTTGTCATACACTAAATTAAATTCCACATAACGTCCACGACGCAATAATTGCCATTGTTTTTGATCGTCGGTATAAGCCTTTCCCTTATTTTTATGCATTAATTCAACATAAATCGGAGCAAACGCTTTTCCCACATCCTGCCAGAAAGCAAAATTTTGTTCAAAATTCAAATGCTCATTTTGATTTACACGATCGAAGAAAATTCCACCTATTCCACGGGTTTCTTTTCGGTGGTTAATGTAGAAATAATTATCTGCCCAGGTTTTGAACTCAGAATAATAAGAGTAATGATGTTTATCACACACTTCCTTTAATTTTCCATGAAAAAACGAAGCATCTTCATCCACAATATAATGCGGCGTAAGATCAATGCCCCCACCCAACCATTTGGTACCGTTGCTCGTTTCAAAATAACGGATGTTCATGTGTATAATTGGAACTAAAGGACTTTTAGGATGAATTACAATCGATACACCCGTAGCAAAAAAAGTGCTTTCAGTTTGAGCAGAACTAGAAGAAACGCTATGTTCTTTTTCCTTTAATAAAAAATCAGGAGTCTTACCACTCACTGCTGAAAACATCACGCCACCTTTTTCAATCACCTCGCCGTTTTCAATCACCCGGGAACGGCCACCACCTCCTTCTTCACGGATCCAGTTTTCTTCTTTAAATTTCCCTGAACCATCCTCTGTTTCCAGAGCCTGGCAAATCGAGTCCTGAAGGCCTTTTAACCAATCCGAAATATTTTCTTTAGTTATTTCCATCCTAATTTCTGCAACTGATAATTAGAATATCTGTAAATATAAACCGCCCTGTTCTCAAATCCAGTTTCATTATCCGGCCTGTAAAATTTAAATCCTGTAGAAACACCTTCCCAGATGTATTTATCAAGATTTAAAAATATTCCGGGACCCTGAGCCTTTAAGTTCAATAAGTAATACATGCCAATATCGAATCCCTGGAAATAATATTCTGATGGATCTGCCACATAAAACTCCTGGTATTGCTTTGTTAATTGGCGAATGACAGAATCTTTAAAATCAATATGATTAGGAGCTGCAAAATGATACTGTAATGAATTTAAATAATCCTGGTCCAAATTTTCAATATGCGCCACACTGTTAAAACCCATTAACACGATATCTTTCTTATCTGAAAAGACATAAAGCTGCGTGATAAAATCCTGGAGAAATACAGGATTATTTGTGAGCAATACCACGATATTCTTTTTACCGGGAACATAAGCCGATTTTAGGCCTGCAATTCCCTTGACTTCTGTAATACTATCCTTTATGGTTTTTCCATGTTTCAATAGTGCTTCATTGTAGCGGTCCTTAAAGGCTTTTACATATTGAAGATCCTTCGCAATGGCATTAACGATAATGACATTGGAAGTAGCCATTAAAGAATCAGCGCAATAATCAGCAAGACCCTCGATTAAGGTAAACTGGGAAGGGTTGACTTTGCTCACCAGGACATTATTGAAAAGAATCTTATTTTGCTGGGTTAAAGGCGACACTACAGGGATACCAAACGCTTTTGCGCGACTGGAAACCAGTTTAAAAACATAAGCATATAATGGTCCGAAAATAGCATCCAGTTTCTTAAATTCAGGGGTTTTACACATCGCCTCGATCTTTACAGAATCTCTGTCTTCCACATCAAAAACATGGATGCTTACATCGAAATCTTTTGCCGTTAATGAATCAACCGCTTTTTTAAAACCTGCATAAAAATCCAGGGCCAGTGACTGGGTTGGAGGGAAAGATGCTTTGGCCTTAGCTAACTCATCGATATTAATACTCTCACTTTCCGCTAATTTGAATGGTAAAAATAAACCAATGTGATATTGACCCTTCTTGGGCTTATGTAATAAGGCTGTATCCAATGGAGCAGACATGGAAGAATTTGAAATAACAGTCGGGCCGGAAATAATTACCGGAGTTTTTTTAGCTGCAATTTTTATCACCTGGCCTTGTTTTACTCCATCTTTTAATTCCGGATTCAGTTTTAAAAGATCTTCCTGGGATACATTTACTTTTTTTGAAATACCATATAAAGTTTCTCCCTGTAATACCGTATAAGTATCATAAGACATATCTGGCGTAACAGAATTTGAATTTACAGGTTTTGTAGTGCTTTTTTTCTTCTCGCCAACAATTAAATACTCGCCTTCTTTTAATCCGCTGTGTAGGGCTGGATTATAGGATGCCAGTTTTTTTTCGTCAATGGAATATTTTTTTGTTATCCCGTAAACGGTTTCTCCTTTGGCAATTTTATGATACACATATTTATTGGTATCAATGGCTATGGCTTGTTTTGGTAATAAGCTTTCAAAAGGTATTTTTAATTCCTGTCCCTGCTTTAATCCGTCAATTGCTTCATCGTTTTCCGCTAAAATTGAATTCACATCCATACCATATGTCTTGGCAATAGCATACAGGCTTTGTCCTTTTTCTACTTTATGGATGTAATATTTTTTCCCGTTAATGGTTTCAACCTGGGAAGACCTGGTTTGTCCGCGAGTGACACAGGAAGCAAAACACAGGAGGAAAGAAACCGTGAATGTTAGATATGTGGTTTTAATTTTGTTCATTTATTTAGTTTTTAGTGTTAAGTGCTTAGTGTTTATTAGAGTCAACTAATAACTTAAAACCAAGCACTAAAAACTAATCATTATTCCCATTCAATTGTAGCTGGAGGTTTTGAGCTGATATCATACACAACCCTATTTACCCCTTTTACTTTATTGATGATATCATTAGATACTTTTGCTAAAAACTCATACGGTAAATGACACCAATCTGCTGTCATGCCATCAGTGGAAGAAACCGCACGTAAAGCCACAACTTTCTCATAAGTACGTTCATCACCCATTACGCCAACGCTCTGTATAGGTAACAGAATTGCGCCTGCCTGCCAAACCGAATCATAAAGCCCCGCAGATTTCAAACTACCAATGAAGATCGCGTCCACATCCTGCAGTAACTGAACTTTCTCCGGAGTAATATCTCCAAGAATCCTTATCGCTAAACCAGGACCCGGGAACGGATGACGACCAATCAATGCATCATCAATTCCTAAAGCCTTCCCTACTCTCCTTACTTCATCTTTGAATAAGCTGCGTAATGGTTCAACAACGCTTAGCTTCATATAATCAGGTAATCCTCCCACATTGTGGTGAGACTTAATTGTTGCTGAAGGACCGTTCACTGATAAACTCTCAATCACATCCGGATAAATAGTTCCCTGACCAAGCCATTTTGCATCGGTGATGCCTTTTGATTCATCATCAAAAACATCAATAAATGCTTTACCAATTGCTTTACGTTTTGCTTCCGGATCTGAAATGCCTTTTAATGCATCATAAAAAAGCTGTTTTGCATTCACCCCTTTTACATTAAGCCCCATATGTTTGTATGAGTCCAGTACATTTTCAAATTCGTTTTTACGCAGTAATCCGTTATCTACAAAAATGCAATGCAGATTAGCGCCGATTGCTTTATGTAATAATACTGCAGCTACACTACTGTCTACTCCACCGGATAAGCCTAATACAACTTTATCAGATCCCAATTTTTGTTTTAGCTCGGCAACGGTTGTATCAATGAATGAATCTGATGTCCATGTACCATTGCATCCGCAAATATCTTTCACAAAATTTTTAAGTAAATGAGCACCTTCCAAAGAATGGTAAACTTCCGGATGAAACTGAATTCCCCATGTCTGTTCGCCATGGATGGCATAACCAGCAACTTTTACATCGTGCGTACTGGCAACCACTTTATAATGTTCAGGAACTGAAATAATTGTATCGGCATGGCTCATCCAAACCTGTGAGTTACTGCTGATACCTTTAAATAAATCGTTAGAAGCATCCACAAAACTGAGGTTGGCACGGCCATATTCGCGGGAACTGGATTTCCCCACTTCTCCACCATAAAAATGAGATAATAATTGCGCCCCATAACAAACGCCCAACAAAGGCAACTTACCTTTAATGTGGGCAATATCCGGGTTTAATGGCTCATCCTGTCGTACACTGTGTGGACTGCCGGATAATATGACACCCTTGATATTTGGAGTTATTTCCGGAATTTTATTATAAGGATGGATTTCACAGTAGACATTCAATTCCCTAACACGACGGGCAATTAATTGAGTGAATTGTGAACCGAAATCGAGGATTAAAATTTGTTCTTGCATAGTAGCTAACAAAGATAGCGAACTATTTTGTTTTTGATGGGATTGAAAGAAAATTTATAGTAAAAGAATTGAACTATTAATCCTTACTCCGCATGAATTTCACCAGGGTATAAATTCCTAAAGCAAAAAATACGGCAATAAATAAAAGGATAAAATAATCACTGATTTCCAGGGCAGATTTCATGGTATTAAGCCACTAATAAATTGTTTTTCACTGCAAACATCACAATCCCTGCAGTATTAGGAATATCCAGTTTTGTCATGATGTTTTTACGGTGTGTATTAACCGTATGCGTACTTAATTCTAATTTATCAGCAATTAGTTTATTGGATAAACCTTCAGAAATCAAACGAATCACATCCAGTTCTCTGTCAGTAATACCTAAGCCCTGACATGAAACTTTATCAAGTACAGGTTTCGAAACCTGAATCTCTTCTGGATTAGAAAGGAAATAAGCCACCTTACCACATAAAAAGCGTTCGCCGTTATAGGTTGCATGTAAAGCTTCGATGATTTCATCTTTATCGCATTCCTTCAAAAGGTAACTTCTCACACCGGAATCCAACGCCGATTGCATTTCGCTTTTGCTCATGTAATCTGTGATGGCAAGTACCTGAAGACGTTTGAAAGTCTTTATCAATAAAGAGATTTGTTTGGCATTAAAACCCAGAGATTGAAAGTCCAGAACTAAAATTTTCGGTTTATTCTTTTTGATACAGGAAACTAAATTTTCAAAATTATCATCATCTGTATAATCCACTTCAAAATTTGATGACGTATTTAGCAACGTAAAAAGCCCTAATCTACTCAGGTAATTTTTATCAGCTATAAGTACAGAAATCATAAAGAAATTCTTATTTAGATTAATTTTAAACAAAGATACATGACTATACGGAATATCAAAATTTTTATTTCAAAAAAATATCAAAAAATCTGGTGTTAATTCCACTGTTTAAAACCAACTCTAAATCCTCCGCTTAATGTCAGATTAGGCGTCGAATGATTAGTCATAAAAAGTTGCGTATAGGCCAACTGAACAACCGGATAAATTCCCAGGTATTTATTTTTTATAAAGGAACCGAAGTTATATCCCAGTTCTGCATTATAACCGGAACTGTGCATGATGTGTGGATTGGTGCCTCCGATAGAAGAACCGGTATGCGTCATGAATTCTCCCATCATCACCTGGTGACCGTGTGCACCGCCAATACCAACAAATAAGCCTTTAATTAAACTTACCCGGTAGGTTAAAGTAATGAGGGTTCCCTGCTGTTCGGGGTTTGCAATATACAATTCTTTAACTCTCACATCAATTGAACTCGGCCTGCCAAAAGCATTGAAAAAAGTACCTATACTTCCATAAACACCTGCCAATGGTGAATCGTGATGCTGCATTCCGCCAACTAAACCAATGTCGACGTAGTTTTTATGATGATTATTTAATTGAGAAAAAAATTTACGAGGCATCAGGATAAAAACCAGGCTTGTAACAACCAGCAATTGATTTACGTTTTTCATAATTGTTAGATTTAGAGATTAACGTAAAGATTGCTTGCATAAAGAATGTTTTCAGGGTTAAACTTTTTCCATCTCAAGTCAAAAAGATTGAAAGTGGATTTATTTCTTTAGCAAGTTTTATGTAGAACCCTGTAGTGGCAGAGCTTGAAAAAACAAAAAGGGATTGAAGTGGTTCCGAAAACACCGGATTGAATCCTTTTCTGAACTTATAACTCCGAAAAAAATAAAAGTTACAGGGAAATTATTTTTCCTTCAATGGCGAGCTCCGTGTTTTCGAAAATTGGCCTGGCTTCTTCTAAAAATTCTTCCAAATTACCATACCTGGCAGAGAAATGGCCTAATAATAATTGTTTGGTATTAGCAAGAACTGCTAATTGGGCGGCCTGTTTGGCCGTACTATGAAAGGTTTGTTTAGCCCGGTCTTTCTTATCTTCAAGGAATGTCGATTCATGATATAAAAGATCAACATCTTTAATATCATCTGCCAATGCTTCAAAAAATTTGGTGTCGCTGCAAAAAGCATAACTCCTGCCTTTTACGGGGTCAATCGTCAGTAACTCATTTTTGATGGTGTTGCCGGAATTGTCCACCGCATCGAATCCCTGTTTTAATTTATGAATCTCTGCAAAGGAAACATCGTGCTTTTCCAGTTTATATTTATCAATATTCCTGGGAAAAGGCTTTTCCCGAAATAAAAAACCCGTTGTTTTAATCCTGTGTTTTAAGGGAACCGTATAAACTTCTACTTTCTCGTCTTCCCAGATCATTTGCTTGGAAGCATGGTCAGTATGCACAAACTTCAATGGATAAGCTAACTGTGTTTCAGAAAATTTATGAATCAGGTTAATAATTTCTTCCAACTCTTTAGGACCATAAATCGTCAACTCATTTTTACGGCCCAGTAAATGCATGCTCGCAATTAAACCTGGTAAGCCTAAAAAATGGTCGCCATGCAAATGACTAATAAAAATGTGATTCACACTTTGAAATCGGGCCTTATACTTTCTCAACTGCATTTGGGTTCCTTCCGCACAATCAATCAAAAAAAACCGCTCAGCTATGTTTAACAGCTGAGCGGTAGGATTCCTGTTGGAAGTAGGCGTTGCCGCACTACTACCTAATATTAATAATTCGAAGGTTTGAATTGCCATATACCTCCGAAAAATAATGATTAATTATTAATAACCATCATTCGTTTCGTTGTAAGGGCATTTTTATACTTTAAAGTATAGATGTAAGTCCCGTTTGCCAGGTTTGCAGCATTTACAGTTACTTTATTTTCTCCCGGAGTTGTTCTTACTGTTTGTTCATTAACAACTGAACCAAGTGTGTTATAAACAGTCACGGTTGCCAGGTCGTCTCCTTCCACATAAAAAATGACATCAGTGAAATCAGAGAAAGGATTTGGTACGTTCTGGTATAAAGCCACCTTATCTTTACCAATATCGCGGAGCCCGGTAGCAATAGCCGGCAAAATATTAATGATATAATAATTTAATAATTGAGGTGAAGTGATTGTACCACTACCACCACTCACATTTGGAGATGCAGGACATGTTCCGAATGCTAAAGGCGTCATAAAAGGAGTAACTTTTAGATTTAATGTATAGGTACCTGCTACAGTAGGAGTTCCGTAAACACTCGCACAGTTATTGGCATTTCCCGGAAATTTAAATGCCGGTGACCCATTGATCACTGATCCGGTATTTACGGCCGTTGTGGAAGAACCAAAATTCAATCCAGGAGGTAATCCATAATTATTGGTTGTTGGAGTGGTTAACTCAAAACGGTTAAAACAAAGTGTAAACCCTGAAGATGTCGTATCCTTAGGAACTTTTACAGTTATATTCTGAACATAGGGCTGACCTACCATTCCTGAAATAAAATTAGTAGCACTGTCAGGCCAAACACCTACCTTATTACTGGCAATAAACGTGGAGTTTAATGAACAGGTTGGTACGGTTTGCGCAAATGCTGATGCAATAGTTGCAGAAATCGCAATAATAGTACAGTAGATTTTTTTCATAGAAGATTATTAAGTTAATAATTTGGTGCTTAATTAATTAAGGTAAATTTAGTCTTAATTCCGGGCAGGAAATAAGGTTTTAACAATAAGATAATCCAAAGTTTTAAACAGAAAAGCAACTATTGCCTGCCGGCTAATAAAAACATCACCGCCATACGAACCGCCACGCCATTTTCAACCTGATCAAGAATGATCGATTGGCTACTGTCGGCCACTTCGCTGGTAATTTCAACCCCTCGGTTGATTGGACCCGGATGCATAATCACAATCTTTTTCGATAATGAATCCAGCATGTTTTTATCCAAACCATAAAGCATAGTATATTCCCGGATAGAAGGAAAAAATTTTATATCCTGTCTTTCCAATTGAATGCGCAGCATATTAGCGACATCACACCATTCCAATGTTTTTCGAAGGTCAGTTTCCACTTTCACCCCTAAACTTTCTATGTATTTAGGAATCAGCGTTGTGGGCCCACACACTTTAACTTCTGCCCCCAGTTTTTGAAGGCAAAAAATATTGGATAATGCCACGCGCGAGTGTAAAATATCACCTACAATGGCGATCTTCTTGCCTTTCAAATCCCCGATTTTTTCCTGCATAGAAAATGCATCCAGTAAAGCCTGCGTTGGGTGTTCATGTGCCCCGTCGCCTGCATTGACGATTTTCGCATTCACTTTCCTGGATAAAAATTCAGCAGCCCCGGCACTGGAATGTCTCATTACCACCATGTCCACTTTCATGGCCAGGATATTATTCACCGTGTCGATGAGTGTTTCTCCTTTTTTAACAGAGGAAGATGATGCTGAAAAATTAACTACATCGGCACTCAGACGCTTTTGTGCCAACTCAAAAGATAAGCGGGTACGGGTAGAGTTTTCAAAAAACAAGTTGGCAACAGTCAGGTCTCGTAAAGAAGGCACTTTTTTAATAGGACGGTTAATGACTTCTTTAAAATTCTTAGCGGTCTCTAAAATTAATTCAATATCGTTTTTAGTGATATACTTAATTCCTAATAGA